>JAOAIM010000100.1:0-9847 GCA_026414705.1 Verrucomicrobiia bacterium
CGGCGCGGATGGAGTGGTCGGAGTTGGGGCGGAACTGGAGTTTGAGGCGGGTGTGTTTTTTTGGTGATGGGCGGCATGCCTGTTCAGAAAAGATGCGCAAAAAAATTCACCATCATGTGCAGGTTTTGAGCTCGTCGGTATGATTTGGGTCGCGCATCGAACCTGCGACCACCGGGGGCATCTGACTTCCTGGCAGACGACCTTTTCTCTCACCCGCACCCGGCTTCAACCGGTGAACCGCAGCAGCGGCTCACAACGGTTTCAACCGTTTTCCGCAATCCGGGTCCGAGTTGTTGAACCGGCTTGGAGCTTGCGGGCGGGCTACTCTCCGGGCTGAAGCCGGCTGTTCATGAGAAGTTGCAACAACTCAGATGCGGCCCCTGCCGCCCGGGTCAACACTCCCACCCGCGCGCGTTTTCTGGCATATTTGCCGCGATGAGTTCGGCGGTGGAGATCGGAAGCACGAGCACGTTGACGGTGCCGGAGACCGAGGCGCGCCCACGGCCGCGTCCGGATGGGCCCGACCCGGTCAACGACTGGCTCTGCGCATGGTGTTTGAACCGCGTCGCGAGCGAACGCGACCGGCTCGAACAACAGGGCCAGAGCGAGTTTGTTTTCAAGAATCCCGACGGGCTGCTGTTCCACATCATCACCTTCGCGCGGGCGCCGGGGTGTCGGCAGATGGGTGCGCCGACGCTCGCGCACACGTGGTTCGCCAATCACGCCTGGTCGTATTGCCTCTGCAACCGCTGTCGCCGCCACCTGGGCTGGTTCTACACCGGGCCGACGGAGTTTGTGGGACTGATTCGTGACCGGATCACCCGCGCGGTCTGGATGTTGAGTTGAGGCGTCCCGGCGGCCCTGACCCTTCCACCGCGCGCGGGTGTGCCGCTCAAGCCCTCAGGGGAAGGGCTCTAGGACAACTCGGCGCTTCGCCTGCAAAGCCTCGCGCGCCGCGGTGCGCACATTGAAATCGGCGTCCTCCAACGCGCTGGTGAGACTGGCGCGCACATTGGGGTCGTCGGGGGCGATTTGGCCCAGCGCCCGGGCGGCCTGAGCGCGGACCGAAGCCTCCGGGTCGCCCAACAGTTCCTGCAACAGCGGCGCGGCGCCGCTCACCGACGGCCCCAGATTGCCCAGACACCGGATGGCGCTGGCACGCACGGCGGCATCGGGGTCTTTGAGCGCATGGTAGGCCACGTTGATGGCGGTGGGTTGGAGTGCGCGCACGGCGGCGAGGGTTTCGAGGGCGCGCAGGCGGAGGGCGGCGTCGGCGTTGGTGGCCATGTTCCGAAGCTCCAGCTCGGCGTCGCCGGTGGGCAGGAACGGCTCGGCCAGAACTTTTTGGGCGGTCTCGCGGGCCGGATCGAGCGGTTTGGCGGCGGCGTCCATCAGCGCCAGCAGACCGTCCAGGCCCAGGCGCGCCAGCGTGCCCGCGCAGGTGCGCCGAACCCATTCATCCCCATCGCCGAGCCGGTGCGCGAGCATCGGCACGGCTGCGCGCGCTGCCGGGCCGATTTCACCCAGCGCGAAGGCGGCGGCCTGCCGCACCTGGGGCGAGCCATCGCGCAGCGCATCGGTCAAATGCGGCACGGCGGCGGGGCCGATGCGCAGCAGCGCCAGGGCGGCTTCCTGGCGAATGCGTCCTTGCGGGTCGCGCAGCGCCCGGGCCAGTTCGGGCGCGGCGGCGGCGGCGTTGGTGCCGAGCAAGCCCAGGCCGCGCGCAGCGGCCTCGCGCGTGAGCGTGGCCGTGGGGCTGCCAACGCGTTGGGCGATGCGCACCGACCAGCGCAGCGGCAGTTTTGGCAACCACTGCCAGATTTTTTCCCGCCACCACGGGTCGCGCGCGTGGAGCAGGACCAGGAGGCCCGGCACGGCGTTGCTGCCGCGCACCTGCAACGCGAACGCCGCGTTGGTGTCAGCCGCGTAGGCCCGCGCACACAACTCGCGCAACTCGGCCAGCGAACCGCGCCGGGGCGGGGTCGGACGCGCGAGCCACCCGAACAGGGCTGCCAGCGCCAGCGCCGCCAGGCCGAGGGCGAGCCCGAGGTTGCGTTTGGCGATTTTGCTCATCGTGCGCTGGTGTGCGTGGCGGGAATTGACTCGAACCCGCGCGGGAATTCAACCCCGGAGATGCCTCCGGAGCGGCGCCGCCCGGGGGCTACCTTTCGGCAATCCTCAACGCGACCGAATTGAAGGACGGCTTTCCTCGCACCGGCTGGACGCCTCCGACCTGAAGGCTCCGGTGAAAGCAGCAACCGTTGCGGGGTCTCGTTCAACCCGGTTGCCGGGCGCGGCGCGGTTTGATTAATTCGCGCCGATGCGCCGTCCAAACCCCGTGACCGACCCGGCAGGCACGTCCGCGCGCGTGAGCGTGGACGGGAAATTTTTTCGGCGCGGCGCGGCCAAACTCCATCTCAAGGGCGTGGCCTACGGACCGTTTGCGCCCGACGCCGAGGGGGTGCCGTTTGCCTCGCGCGAGCAGACGGGGCGGGACTTTGCGCTGGCGCGGGAATTGGGGGCGAATCTGCTGCGACTCTACCACGTGCCGCCGCGCTGGTTGCTGGACCTGGCGCTTGAACACGATCTGCTGCTGCTCATTGACGTGCCCTGGGACAAGGCGCGGTGTTGTCTGGACGGCGCGTCAGGTCTGGCGGCGGCGCGCGAGGCGGTGCGCCGGGCCGTGCGCAACGGTGCGCATCACCCGGCGGTGCTCGGTTACAGCGTGGCCAACGAGATTCCGCCCGACGTGGTGCGATGGTGCGGCGCGCGGCGCGTGGCCGAGTTCATTGACCAACTGGTGCTGGCGGGCCGCGACGTGGACCCCGAGGCGCTGTTCACGTTTGCGAATTTTCCGCCCACCGAGTTTGTGCAGCCGCAAACGACCGATTTTGTCTGCTTCAACGTGTATTTGCACCAGCGTGCCGCGTTCAAAAACTATCTGGCCCGACTGCAAATGCTCGCCGACGGACGCCCGCTGGTGCTGGGCGAGTTTGGCATAGACTCGCTGCGCGAGGGCGAGGCCGCCAAATGCGCGATGCTCGGCTGGCAGATCGAGGAAGCGTTTCGCGGTGGACTGGCCGGCGCGATCGTCTTCAGCTTCACCGACGACTGGCATCACGGGGGTCGGCCCGTGGCCGACTGGCAAATGGGCCTGACCACGGCCCGCCGCGAGCCGAAGCCCTCCTTCCACGTGGTCGCCGAAAAGTTCCGCGCCGCCCCGTATTTTCCGCTCGCCCGTTACCCGCGCGTGTCGGTCGTGGTCGCCGCCTACAACGCCGACCGCACGCTCAAGCCCTGCCTGGAATCCCTCCGCCAACTGCGCTACCCGGATTACGAGGTCATTCTGGTGGACGACGGCTCAACCGACACCACACCGCAACTGGCGGCGCAATTCCCATCGGTACGCTCGATCCGGCATGTGGAAAATCGGGGTTTGTCCGCCGCGCGCAACACCGGCATCGCCGCCGCCACGGGCGAGATCGTCGCGTTCACCGATGCGGACTGCCGAGCCGACGAGGACTGGCTCTACCACCTGGTGGGGACGCTCCTGGAAGGTGAGTTTGCGGGGGCGGGCGGGCCCAATCTTCTGCCACCGGAGGATTCCCCGGTGGCGGCGGCGGTCATGGTCTCACCGGGCGGCCCGGCGCATGTGATGCTCGATGACCGCCACGCCGAGCACATTCCCGGTTGCAACATGGCGTTCTGGCGCGAGGCGCTGCTGGCCGTGGGCGGATTTGATCCGATCTTCACGCAGGCGGGCGACGACGTGGACCTGTGCTGGCGACTGCAACAGGCCGGATACAAGATCGGGTTCAGTCCGGGCGCGTTTGTGTGGCATTACCGGCGCTCGACGGTGCGGGCGTATTTGCGGCAGCAGCGCGGTTACGGCGCGGCGGAGGCGTTGCTGGCGCTCAAACACCCGGAGCATTTCAATTCCCTGGGCGGGAGCATCTGGCGCGGGCGGATTTACGCGGCGGGGCAGTTCGGGCCGTTGCTGCGTCCGCCGGTGATTTACCACGGGGTCTTCGGCAGCGCGCCGTTTCAGGCGCTGTATGCGGCGGCGCCGGCGAATGTGCTGATGCTCTGCACGACGCTGGAATATCACGCGCTGGTGACGCTGCCGTTGTGGGTGCTGTCGGTGCCGATTCGGGCGTTGTTGCCGGTGGCGGTGGCCAGCCTGCTTCTGTCGGTGGCGGTGTGCGTGGCGGCGGGCGCGCAGGCGCGGTTGCCGCCGGATCGCAAACGTTGGTGGTCGCGTCCGTTGGTGGCGCTGCTGTTTTTGCTGCAACCGCTGGTGCGGGGCTGGGCGCGCTACGCCGGGCGGCTGGCCGTCCGCCCGATGGGCGAGCAACCGCGCCCGTCGCTGGATTCCCTGGCATTGCGCGACAGCGGTGAACCGCTCGACGAGGTGCGTTACTGGGGCGACCGGCGGCACGAACGGGTCGGCTTTGTGGCGCGATTCATCGAGGCCTTGCGACAACGTGGCTGGCCGCACCGGCCCGACGTCGGCTGGAGCGAGTTTGACGTGGAGCTTTACGGCAGCCGTTGGGCGCAGGTGCAACTGATCACCGCCTCGGAGGACTACCCGGAGGGCCGACGGCTGTTGCGATGTCGGTTGCGCGCGCGAACGACGTTGCTGGCGCGCGTGGCGCTGGCGGCGTTGCTGGGTGTTGAGGCGCTGGTGATCGGGTGGCTCGGCAAACCGCTGTTCGGCCTGGCTCTGGCGGGAACGACGCTGGTGGCCTGCGGCTGGTTCCTGCGCCGGCAAAAGCGCCATTTGCAGGCGATGACGATTGTGTTCCTGGACGCCTTCGCCAGGGACCTCGGCCTGCTGAAACTTCCCTCGACGCCGCCCTCGGTCACGTCCGGCGGCACGCAACCGGCCCAAGCCGCGCCCGTCAGCCCTGATAGCCCAGCCGATGCCGGTGCTTCCAAAGTTCCCTCGGTCGAAAAATTCCCACCGGCGTGATGATGCCGGTGATCAATTCCGGCGGGGTTACATCAAAGCCCGGATTGCGCGCCTTGCTGGCGGGATTGGCCACGCGGACATAGACCGGTTGGGCCGGCGTGGCTTTCCGGGCCGGTCGGCCCGGGCTGGCGACCACGCCCCAGGCGCCGAGCACTTCGGCGGCGGCGCGTTCCTCAATGGGGATGTCGGCGCCGCGACGCAGTTCCCAGTCAATCGTGGAGAGCGGGATGGCGACGTAGAAGGGGATGCCGTGGCGATGCGCGAGCACGGCCTTGGTGTAGGTGCCGATTTTGTTGGCGACCTCGCCGGTGCGACCGAGCGTGCGGTCGCTGCCCACAATGACCAGGTCAATTTCCCCGCGCGCCATCAGGTGTCCGGCAGCGTTGTCGGCGATGATCTCGTGCGAAATGCCCTGTTGCGCCAGCTCCCAGGCGGTGAGCGTTGCGCCCTGACAACGCGGGCGGGTCTCGTCGCAAAACACATGGAATCGCCGCCCCTGCGCCTGCGCAGCATACAACGGCGCGGTGGCCGTGCCCACGTCCACGCACGCCAGCCAGCCCGCGTTGCAATGCGTGAGGATGCGCATCCCGTCGCGAATCAACGGCGCGCCGTGGCGTCCGATGGCGCGACATTCCTCGACACTGCGGTTGGCGAAGCGCTCGGCGGCCTCCAGCGCGAGGGCCTGGCGCTCGGCGACGCTTCGGCCCGCGGCCATCGCCTCGCGCACCTGGCGCATGGCGTTGACCGGGTCCACGGCGGTCGGGCGCGCGGCCTTCAACGTTTGAAACACGCGCTCCAGGTGCCGCTCGAACGCCGCCAGATTGCGTCCGCGAAACGCGCGCGCGCCCTGCGCCAGCCCGTAGGCGGCCGTGGCGGCGATGGCCGGGGCGCCACGCACGACCATGTCGCGGATGGCGCGGGCGGTTTCGCGGAAGTCGCGCGTGGCGACGATGCGAAAGGCGTGGGGCAGCAGGCGCTGTTCGATCAGGCGCACGGCGTTGGTCGCCGGGTCGAAACTCACGGTGCGAACCGGGCGGGCGCGCCCGCGAATCAGGACGTTCATGCGCGCAGTTTAGGACGGGAAGCTCCGAACGCCAGACGGCAAATCCGCGTCGCGTTCAGGCCGCGTTTGTGTCAGGCTGCCGCCTGGTATGAGGTGCTTTGTTACCGGAGCCACGGGCTTCGTGGGATCGAATCTGGTTCATGAACTGCTCGCGCAGGGGCACGAGGTGCGGGCGCTGGTGCGACCGGGCAGCGACACCCGGGCGCTGGCGGGAGCGAAGTTCGAGCGCGTCGAGGGCGACCTGTTTGACCGGGAAACGCTGCGGGACGCGCTCTACGGTTGCGACTGGTGCTTTCACGTGGCGGCGGCGTATGCGCTCTGGATGCGGAATTATCGTCCGATGTATGCGGTCAACGTGACCGGCACGCAGAACGTGCTGGAGATTGCCGGGGCGATGGGCTGTTCGCGCATCATTTACACCAGCACCGTGGGCTGCATCGGGCTGCCGCAGCGCGACGCTCAGGGCCACCTGCTTCCCTCCGATGAAACCGTTCCCGCCACGCCGCAGCAGTTGGGCAATCCCTACAAACGCTCCAAATGGCAGGCCGAACAGATCGCCCTCTCGCTCGTGCGCAAGGGCCTGCCCATTGTCATCGTCAACCCAACCGCGCCGGTGGGCCCACGCGACGTCAAACCCACGCCCACCGGCCGGTTCATCGTGGATTTTCTCAACGGGCGGATGCCGGCGTATGTGGACACGGGGCTGAACTGGATACACGTGCGCGACGTTGCGCAGGGCCACATTCTGGCGGCGAAACGCGGTCGGGTTGGTGAGCGCTACATCCTCGGTCACGCCGAGGGCAACTGGACAATGCAGCAAACGCTCGAGGTGCTGGCTCAACTGACGGGACGGCCGGCGCCGCGCTGGCGGATGCCGTGGTTTGTGGCTCTGCTGGCCGCCGGCCTGAGCACCGGACTGGCCCATGTCACCGGGCGCCCGCCGGCCGTGCCTCTGGCGGGCGTGCGCATGGCCCGTTACAAAATGTGGTTCAACCCGGCCAAGGCCATCCGCGAACTCGACCTGCCCCAGACCCCGCCGGAACAGGCCTTCGCCGACGCAATCGAATGGTTTCGCGCCAACGGCTACGTCAAACGCTGAGCGCATCGGCGAGCGCCGGGCTGGCGACGCTGGTCGCCCTGCTTCAGGGCGCGTGCGCGCGGTGGGCCGCCGACCGTCCGTCACCGGGCCCGCCGTTGCCGCGGGAAGCGATCGAAGCGCAGGCGCGCGCAACGTTTGAGGCGGCGGTGCTGGTCAAACCGCGTGAATCTTCTTCAGCCGACGCGCTCGCTACCGGGCTGGCGCCGTTGTTGTTTTGCGAAGCGACCGAGGGCGCAAACGGCGGAGCGGGCGTCGCGCCACAGGTGGTGTTTTACCGTGCGGGGGCGGCGGTCTGGGGCGGACGCGCTTTCCCGCAAATGACCTACCTGTGGCGCGGGGGCGACGGCCCGGGTGCCGCGCTGCGCGGAGTGCGCGTCACGCTGGATTCGCGCGGGCTGCCGGGGATTTGGGAGGTGCTCGACGGCGCGGCGGGCGAGAGGGCGCGCGTGGTGTTTGTGGGGGAATTGATCGAGCAACGGGCGCGGGCGGCATTGGGCGGGCCGTTGCCCGGGCGGCGCTTTGCCGTTGAGACCGACCCCACGGCTTCGCCCGAAACCGTTGTCGCGCGCGTGCTCGATGACGGGCCCGCGCTGATGGGGCCGGAGGTTTACATCAACGCATCGGGCCGGATCACCGGGGTGACGTGTCGGTGCATGCCGCCGCAGGTGCGCCGACTGTTGGCGATGCGCTGGTATGAACTGCAGCCGCTGCCGGCGAACGATGCGCAGGCAGCGTTGCTGATGGCCCGCTGGCCCGAGGTCACCGCGACGTTGCGGTTGCCGCCCGATTTTTGAGGGGCGCGACCCGGATGGCTGGCGGGCGCGGTCGGGTGGTGGTTGTCAGTGCACGGGCCGGGGCGCTCAACCCCATTTTTCGGTGCGCAACTGGGTTTTGGGCACGTGCAGTTCGTTGAGGACCAGGTGTTCGATGAATTCGACCAGCGGATTCGGGCCGCAGGCGTAGAAGACGGTGTTGGGCAGGTCGCGGATGTGCTCGCGCACCCAGGCGGCGTCAATGCGACCGCGCCGGCCCGGCCAGGGTTCGTCGGGCTGCAGGCGGGTGCAGGTGACGTGGAGCTCGAAGCGCGGATTTTGAGCGGCCAGTTCGCGGAATTCGCGCTCGAAAATGATTTCATCCGGCCGCCGCACGCTGAAGAGCAGGGTGATGCGCGTATCGAGCTGACGGCGGGTGGCTTCGCGAACGAATCCGCGGAACGGCGCGACGCCCGACCCGCCCGCCAGACAGAGCAGATGTTTGCCGGGTTCAAACACCGGCAGGAATTTGCCCGCGGGCGGCAGCACCATCAGTTGTTGGTGGGGCTTGATCCAGTCCACCAGCCGCGTGCCCATCTTGCCGTCGCGTCGCACGGTGAACTCGTAAAACCCGCGGTCCAGGGCGCAGGAGGAGAGCGAATAGGCGCGTTTGTAATCGGGTTCGTCGGGCCAGAAGCAGGTGATGAACTGCCCGGTTTGGAACTGCGGGTCGTAACCTTCCGGCCAGCGCAGGCGGATGGTTTTGACCTGCGGCACTTCGAGCGTGACCGACTCGACCGACATGGCGACCGCTTCGCGTTTCATGCGCACCGACTCCCACGCGGCTTCGGGGTGAACGCCGGTTAGGTAACCAACGCTGGCGCGGCTGTCAAAACAAGCTTCTGGCATTGCGGTTCGTTGCGACGCAAAGTCGGTTTGCCTCCTGCGGCCTGAGACGCCCGGCGGCAAGCGACAACGCGGACAGCCGCATGGGCGCGGGATGGCCGAGTGCGCCTGAATTTGCGGCCGCGCTGCGGCGTCAGGGGTTGTTGGAATGGGCTTCGGCCTGCGTAAAACTCGTGAGGGCCGGAACCGCGAATGAAGCCGATCTACCAGCGGTTGATCAGCGCGCCGGATGAGGGCTTTGCCTTCAAGGTGCTGCGGGCGCCGGGCTTCGATTGCCCGTGGCACTTTCACGATGAGTATGAGTTGATCCTGGTGCGGCGCAGCGGCGGCTACCGGCTGGTGGGGGATAATCTCAAGCCCTTGACGCCGGGCGACCTGGTGTTCATCGGGCCGAACCTGCCGCACATCTGGCAGAACGACGAGCACGGGCCGGGTCGGCACACGCCGGTGGACGCGGTGCTGATTCAATTCGAGGAAAAATTTTTCGGCGACTGGCTGAAGTTGCCGGCGTTTGCGCCGGTGCGGCAGTTGTTGCGGCGCGCGGCGCTGGGATTGGAGGTGGTGGGCCACACGCGGGAGCGGGTCAGCGAGATGATGGTGGCGATGAGCCGGTTGCGCGGGTTGCAGCGGATCGCGCAATTCCTCTCGATTCTGGACGTGTTGGCGCACTCGCGGGAGTGCCGGCAGATCGCCAGTCCGGGCTTTGTGGGCGAGGGCAACCCCTTCAACCAGGCGCGGATGAACCTGGTGTTTCAATACATCAACGAGCATCTGGATCAGCCCCTGAGCCTGCCGCAACTGGCCGAGCTGGTGCACCTGAGTCCGGGGGCGTTCAGCCGGTTCTTTCACACGCACACGGGCCGAACGTTTCCGGCGTTTGTGAACGAGTTGCGCATCGGGCGGGCATGTCGGCTGTTGCTGGAAACCGAATTGCCGATCGGGCAAATCGCGCACGCGTGCGGCTTTCCCAACCTCTCGAATTTCAACCGCCAGTTCCTGCGGCTCAAACGGCTGAGGCCGCGCGAATTTCGGCAGCGGGTGGTCCGGGGCGAAGC
>JAOAIM010000100.1:9946-14452 GCA_026414705.1 Verrucomicrobiia bacterium
GCGAGTGCTCAAATTTCACGGCGTCATGCAAGGAGGCAGGGCTGACGGCCCGGGTGCGTGTGTTAGGCTTCAGCGTCAGGCCATTTGAGGCGAACTGGTTGCATGAACAGGCCGTTGGCAGTTGCGGTCGGAGCAATGTTGCTGGCGGGCGCGGCCCGGGGGCAGGTGACGTTGCCGTTTTATGACGGTTTCAACTACGGCGCGGGAAGCAACCTGGGCGGTAACGGCCCGTGGGTGAACTCGGCCAGCCCGATCAAGGTGGGCAACACGAACCTGAGTTATCCGGGGTTGCTCGCCGGCACGGGCAACAACGTCACGCTCGTCCCCACCAGCAGCGCCGCGCGCACCTACGTCCACTTCGCTTCCCAAACCACCGGCACGGTGTATTTCGCGTTCCTGCTCAAGCTCAACACGCTGCCGAGCGCGCAGCGGCTCATCGCCTACGCGTTCAACTCGACCTCATCAAGTTCGGCGCCGCACCTGGGATTTTTCGTGACGGCGTCGGGGCAGTTGGGGGTGGGCATCAGCACCAGCGCGCCGCAGTTCACGAGCGCGCCCCTGAGCGTGGGCACGCCGCACCTGGTCGTGGTCGCCTACACGTTCGGCGCGAGCGACAGCGCGCAGGTGTGGATCAATCCGTCGAGCCTGGGCGGGAGCGCGCCGGCGCCCGACGGCAGCTTCACGGCCGGCACGCACAACGCGGCGCTCTCGTATTTTCACTGGAACACCCCCAGCGCGGGCAGCGGCGGCGGCAGTTATGAGGTGGACGAGTTGCGGATCGGGCTAACCTATGCGGCGGTGACGCCGGGCAGCGGGCCGGGGGCGGCGCCCTCGGCACCGTGGATCACCGACTGGGCGTGGTTGCCAGCCGGGTTGGTGTTGCGCGGCACTCAGGGCACGCCGCACGGGGCGTATCAGGTGTTGAGTTCGACGAGCCTGGCGTTGCCGGCGGAGCAGTGGACGGTGGTCGGTTCGGGGCAGTTTGATGCGGCGGGTCGGTTTGAGTGCACCAATCCGCCCGGCGCGGCGGCGTGGCAGTTTTACCGGCTGCGGGTGGGCGGTGCGCCGGGTGGGTTGATTCCGCCGAGCATCGTGTCGCAGCCGCAGAGCCAGACGGCCTGGCCGGGCCAGAACGTGCAATTCAGCGTGGTGGCCACGGGCAGCCCGCCGCTGAGCTATCAGTGGTTTTTCAACGGCAACACGCCGTTGGCGGGGGGGACCAACGCGACGTTGAGCATCAGCAACGTGCAATCCAACGACGCGGGCGGGTATTCGGTGGTGGTGGCCAACGCGGCGGGCGCGGTCACGAGCCTGGTCGCCACGCTCACCATCAGTCCCCCGGCGACCAACGGGGATTATTACGTTTCGCCCACGGGCAACGACGCGAATCCGGGCACGATGGAGCTGCCGTTTGCGACGGTGGCCAAGGCGGTGTCGGTGGCGCAACCGGGCAACCTGATTTACGTGCGGGGCGGGACGTATTATCCGACGCAAACGATTCTGGTGAATCGTTCGGGCGCGCCGGACCAATGGATCAAACTCTGGGCGTATCCGGGCGAGTTGCCGGTGTTGGACTTTGTGAATCAACCCTACGGGTCGTCAAACCACGGTTTCCGGTTCACGACCAACGCCAGTTACTGGCACGTCAAAGGGCTGGAAATCGCGCGCGCCGGCGACAACGGCATCAAGGTCGAAGGCCGCCATTGCATTTTCGAGCTGCTGCGCCTGCGGCAGAATCGGGACACCGGCCTGCAAATCGGCTTCAGCCATCAGTCGGTCAATCCGGGCGGCGAACTGGCCGCCTACATTCAAGTGATCAATTGCGATTCATGGGGGAACTTTGACCCCGACAACAACGGGGCGGACGCCGACGGCTTCGCGGCCAAGATGCATTCGGGTCGCGGGATCGTCTTCATCGGTTGCCGGGCCTGGGAGAATGCCGACGACGGCTGGGATTTGTTTGAGTCGGATGCGTCGGTGGTCATCAGCAATTGCTGGACGTGGAAAAGCGGCCTGGGTCAGGGTAACGGCAACGGGTTCAAGCTCGGCGGCAACGGCAGCGGCGGGGATTCGCGGGGCACGCATTACGTGTATCGGAGCGTCGCCTTCGGGCACCGCGTCAACGGCTTCACGCAAAACAGTCACAAAGACGGCCTGGTGATCGAGCATTGTCTGTCGTTCTCCAACGGCCCCAGCGGCTACAACTACTTCATGGAAGGCTCGCTCAATTCCGGCAAACGCAACGTCTTCCGCAACAACGTCAGCATCCCGCGTTCGGGCACCAACACCGGCGGGTTCATCGCCGACAACAACCCCATCGAGCAAAACAACTCCTGGAATCTGCCCGTGACGGCCAACGCGGCGGATTACCTCAGCCTGCTGGAATCGGCCGCAGCGGCGCCGCGCCAGCCCGACGGCAGCCTGCCGGCCGGATTCGCCCGGCTGGTCGCGGGCAGCGATCTGATTGACAAGGGCGTGGACGTGGGCCAGCCGTTTGCCGGCGCCGCGCCCGACCTCGGCCCGTATGAGTTTCAACCGTAAAAGCGATGCCCTGCGGCGCGGCGCAGCGTGCGATTCCGACGGAGAATCGAGCCGTGACCCCGGCGCCGCTTCTTGAATCGAATCGAACCATGAAAACCCTCCTTGCGTTGGCTGTTGTGTTGACGACGTGCGCAGCACCGGCGGCGCTTTTCTACTCCAGCAGCATCAACTACCCGGCCGGCAACCTCGGCACGGTGGGCTCGAGCGACGGCTGGAGCGGCTCGACCAGCGGCGTCACAGTCGAAGAAGGCAGCCTCGACGGCGTGCCGTTGGGCCTGCCCGCTTCAACGGGAAACAAAATCACCCTCACGACGGCCTCGTCCTCCGGCACCTACAATCCGTTCAACACCGGCATCCGCACCGGCGCGGTGTATTATTCGTTTCTGCTGCGCGTCAATTCGACCAGCGGACTGGACGCCAACGGCAAGGTCGTCACGGGGTTGCTTCGCGCCGGCTCGGCTTCGTCGTATTACGTGGACGTTTGGCTGCGGTTGAACGGGGCGAACGTGGAGATCGGCGTCTCCAAACTGCGCGCCGGCGTCACCTGGCACAGCGCGCCGCTCGCCGTCGGCCAGACGTATCTGGTCGTGGTCAAATACCTCTTCGTGACCGGCTCGAACAACGATGTGGTGAGCTTCTGGTTGAACCCGGCGACCGGCGGGAGCGAGCCGCCGGCGGACCTGGCCATCAGCACCGGAGGCGACGGCAACGACAGCACCGGCATCGGGCGGTGTTACTTCTACGGCGGCACGAGCACCAGCGCCGACGAGTTGCGCATCGGATCGGAATGGGCGGACGTGACGCCCTCGGGCGGGACGCCGCCGCCGCCGGTGCCGCGCATTGATCAGGTGTTCCTGACGCCGGAGGGGGTGGTGGTGCGGGGCAGCAACGGCCCGGCCAACGGCGCGTTCCAACTGGTCGCGGCCACCTCCGTGCTGTTGCCGTTGAGCCAGTGGAGCGTCGTGGCCACCGGAACGTTCAACAGCGCCGGCGAGTGCGTGCTGACCAACGCGATCGTGCCGGGTCTGACGCAGCAGTTTTTTGCGCTGCGATTGAGCGGCGTGACGCTGGTGCCGCCCCAAATCACGCTGCACCCGACCAATCAAACGGTGCTGGTGGGCGGCACGGCCGTGTTGGCCGCGGCGGCCACCGGCTCGGCGCCGTTGAGCTGGCAGTGGTTTTTCAACGGCGCGCCCCTCACCGCCGCCACCAGCGCCACGCTCACGCTCACCAACGCGCAACCGGCGCACGCCGGGAATTATTTCGCGGTCGTGTCCAATCCCGTCGGTTCGGCCACCAGCCAGGTGGCGACGCTGACGGTGACCAACCTGATGCTGCCGCCGAGCATTTTGTCGCAGCCGCAAAGTCTCGCCGTCAACGAAGGTCAAACGGCGATCTTCAGCGTCACCGCCACGGGCACGCCGCCGCTGCGGTTTCAGTGGTTTTTCAACACGAACACGCCGCTGGCCGGGGCGACCAACGCCACCCTCACGTTGTCCGCCGTCACGACCAACGACGCCGGGGCTTATTCGGTGCGGGTCACCAACGATTACGGCACGGCGCTCAGCGGTTTTGCATTTCTGACGGTGTTGCCGCCGTCATCCAACACGGTGGACTTCAGCCACGTCGGGTTCGCCGCCAACGGCATGCCGATCACCGGCGGCGCCGCCGGGCCGGTGGTCTATGTCGGGAGCGCCAGCCAACTGGAGGCCTACTCGGACGTCAACCCGCCCTACACCATCTACATCACCAACTCGTTCAACCTTTCGGGCATGAGCACGCACATCCGCAACAACAAAACCGTCATCGGCGTGGGCAACGTGGTGCTCACCGGCGGCGGCTCGAAGATGGAAGGCGTGGTCGAACTGGCCGAGGAGATGCTGCACATGCCCGTGCGCGTCGGCGTGCCCGCGTTCGTCACCGGCCTGTCCGACGTGGTCAGCAACGAGATCCACGCCACCGGCG
>JAOAIM010000101.1:0-1395 GCA_026414705.1 Verrucomicrobiia bacterium
CTCCCAGCGGGAGCGGGCCGGGGTGAGGGAGAACGCATCGTGCAGATCCGGGTCTCCACATGCTCGCGGGACTCTGTTGCGCCCCTTCGGGGCTCAAAGCGGTGTGTGAAACGGTGTTTTCGGCAGGACGCCGAAAACGGCACGCGAGACGCGTGCGCTCCCTTCACCATTCGATCTTCGATGTTGAATGTTCGTTGTTCGATGTTCACCGCTCTGCGGTGCCTCACCCTCACCCTGCCCCTCTCCCTCAAGGGAGAGGGAATTACCGAGGCCATCCATGTGCAAAGCGATGAGCGGTGGCTCACGCACGCTCCTGTTCAAAGTTCAAAGTTCGAGGTTCAAAGTTCAGAGTTGGCGGGTTGAGCGCCGTCGCTTTGGATTTGCCAACTGGAAGTCGGCAACTGGCTCGCCCGCTCCTGCTCGCTCGGCCCTGCGGGCCTTGCCGTCGCTGCGCTCCCACGCTCACACGCTCCACGCTCTGACGCTCCGACGCTCCGACACGCTCGCGCGCGCGCTCGCGTGAGCGGTGGTCTTCGGCCTTTACGCGGCCTCGGGCCGGTCACCGTTTGGAACCGACGCTGTCGTGGTTTGGGCGGCCGGCGCGGTGCTCAGGCGCACCAGCGCCGGGCGCACCAGCCGTCCCTGCCAGGTGAAGCCGGCGGCGAGCACTTCGCTCACCACTGCGCCGTCGGGCGGCGGCGCGTCCGGCTCGGCGGAGCGATGCCGTTGCGGATCGAACTGCTCGCCGGGGGCTGGCAGGAACGGCACGACGCCGACCCGCCGGGCGGCANCATGGCAAGCAGCCTGAAACCGGGTGAGTTGTTCAACCACGCGCGGCTGGTTGGCGCGGGTTGCAGCGGCCAGCAGCGCATGAACGTGGTCGAGCACATGCACGAGCACCTGCAACCAATCGGCCTCGGCGCGACGGAGTTTTTCGGCCTCCAGCCGCAGCGTCGCTTTCTCGGCGTCGTTGAACCGCTCCATGCACTGTGTGAAGTCGCGCGCTTCGGCGGTGATGCGGTCGGTGATGGCGCGGGCTTCGCCGGCAATCTTTTCGGCCTGGAGTTGGACGTTTTCCCAGTCGCGGGTGGCCTGGGTGATCTGTGCGGCCACGCGGTCGAGGTGCTGGATTTTGTCCGCGACCGTGCCGAGCGCGTCGGCCTCCAGGGCCTTGATTGCGGCGCGATAATCGAGCAGGAACGGCAACAGGCTCACCCCGGCGCCCAGGGCAATGCACGCGACGCAAGCGGCCAGTTCCCAATGACCCATCGGCAGGCGGCTCTGGCTGTAAACGAACGCAGCGGTGGCGAGCAACACAGCGTCGCCCAGAAAAAACGGCCATTTGGGCACCGGCGGTGGTGTGCGGTCCAACATTGCCGCAGGATGAAGCCATCG
>JAOAIM010000101.1:1495-14442 GCA_026414705.1 Verrucomicrobiia bacterium
GCGTCGCCCAGAAAAAACGGCCATTTGGGCACCGGCGGTGGTGTGCGGTCCAACATTGCCGCAGGATGAAGCCATCGGCGCGTCAAAGGCAAGCATGCGGGGCCGGCGTCGGCGCGCCGGGCAAATTCGCGCAAGCGGACGCAGCGTCAGCGGCCCGGCACGTTGAGCGTCTGACCAATCTGCATCCGGCGCGGATTCAGTCCCGGATTGGCCGCGAGCAGGGCCTCGACGCTCACGCCGTATCGGCGCGCGATGGATGCCGGTGTTTCGCCGGGCTGCACCTTGTGCAGCCGCATGGCGGGACGGGATTCGGGCGCAGGCAGGCTGGGGCGAGCCGGTGCCGGTTCGGGCCGTGTCGGGGACGCCGGCGCGGGCGCCGCGGGGCTTGAGGTGATTGGCGCGGGCGACGACTGGGTCGGTGGAGCGCTCTCGGGCGCGGGGCGTGCCGGGGTTGGCGCGGTTCGGGCCGATTGCTGCGCATACCACTCACGCCAACGGCCAAGTTCCTCGCGCAAGCGGCGGTTTTCGTCGGCCAGGTGCTCGAGTTCGCGCTGAACGCCGGGCGAGGCGGGCAGGGGCAGGACGGCTTTGGCGAGTTCTTGTTTGAGCCGCAGGATGTGCTGGCGCACGGTGTCGGCGTTTTCGGCGTTAGGCCGGAGTTTGAGGTAGCGCTCGTAGTGGAAGATCGCGGCGGCGGGGTCAGGCACTTTGTCGGCATAGAGCCAGCCCAGTTCAAAGTGCGCGGCGGCGGAGCGCGGGTTGGCCTCCAGCGCGCGCTCAAAGGCCGCGATGGCGCCCTTGTAATCGAGCGCGTTGACGCGGGCGCGCCCGGCCTGGAAATACGGCTCTTTTTCCTCGTCAGTGGTGCCGGCGCCGGGCTGGTAACAGCCGGCCAGCGCCATGCACAGCGCGAGCTTCAACATCCAACGCGCTCCCAGGAGCCGGTCCATGCGTGCAGCCTAAAACAACCGGCGCACGCGACGCAATCGCGCGGGTCAGACCGTCAACCTCGGTTCGGGCTGGCGAAGGGATTTCGGCGTTTGAGGGCGTCGGCACAGCGCGGCGCGGCGAGCGCGCCCAGAACCAGATATGCCCAGCCGATGGGCAGATGCGAGCCGAAAGCGACGAGCCAGCGCAGGAGGTCCATCGCGCCGGCGCCGTAAAGCACCGTGGCGAGCGTCATCCACAACGCGCCGGGCATGAGCGCCGCGCCTGCGAGCCGCCAGCTTCCGGTGAACGTCAGCTCACGGTCGGCGTAAAACGCGATCAACCACGCCACGGGCGCGTAAAGCGTGGCCAGCAACTGCCAGCACACGAACAGCGCCAGGAATGTGCCGGCGGCCACGCCGGCCAGCGCGGCCGGTTTCCACGCGCCCCACCAGGGTTTGAGTGCCGGCTGGCTGAAGGCGAACGCTCCGCGGGGCGGATACACCAGCTCGGCCTCGCCCAGCAGCGACCGAAAAACGATCGAGCTCCGCCCGAATTCCACTTCCACGTCCGCCGGCGAACGGAGCGCACCGGTGTGGTCGGGGTCCACGTTCAGCGCCAGGAACGTTCCCTCGGCCAGCCGCATGGGCGACGCGCCGGGCCAGAACAACTGGCCGTCTCGGATTTCGCCGGAGTCGGGCAGCCGCTCGATCGCGGCTTCAATGGTCGGACACCACGCCGTGGCGACGAACCAGGTGATCGCACCGGCGGCGCCAAGCGCCACCAGCGTCTGCACCAACCAGAGCCGACCGGTGCCTGCGCGGGCAAACGCCGCCACGCCGCGCGGGGTCAGCGGTTGCCAGGCGACGGGACTGGCCTGCGGCTCGTTCATCTTAGAAACGGCAGTTGCCGCACGGCAGCCCTTCTGAGCCAGGGACGGAACACGGATTCTACACGGATCCTTGTGGGAAAACCGCGTTCTCTCAGCGGGTGAACCACCGTTTCCGGGCAAAGATCTTTGATCCGTGCCCTTCCGGGTTTCACCCGTGGCTTGGCTGCCGTTTTGAGGTTCATCCGTTCGCTGCTGAGCTCTGGCCCGCGGCCAAAGGGTTGAACGACGCCCCGGCGGCCGGTTCGAGCCGGACGAGTCAGCGCCGAAGTCTGGCAACGAGAGCCTGGCCGCTGAAAGGCTATTCAGCCGCCGGTGGCGGGGGCGGCGGCGAGGCGCTGCCGGCGGTTGGTTCGGGCGGCGGCACGTGCACGATCGGCAGCGGGTAACGCAGCTTCATCACGTCGTCCACCAGCACCTCGATGAAGTAACTGCCGGCGGTTTTGAACTCGACCTGCGGCAGCACGGTGAGGTTGGTGGCGCTGAAGGAAGCGTCTTTGAGTTCAAACTTCACCTCGGCCTTGCGCAGCACCGTGGTCTGATCGGGCGCGATCAGGCGCACGCTTTCGGTGAACCGGCCCAGCCCGGCGGTCCAGCGATTGAAGATGAGCAGACGCAGCGCGACCACCGGCAGACGCGGCACGCGCACGGCGTGAATGACACCAATGAGGATGAAGTTGCCGTTGATTTCCTGACGAATGTCCTCGCACACAAGCGAGCATTGCAGGTCGGGCAGGATGCGCGTGGCGTTCATGGGATGGGGAATGGTTAAAGGGGTTGAATGGTTAAAGGGGTTGAATCGTTAAATGGGTCAAATCGTTTGAACGGTCGAACGGTGAAGCGTTTGGGGTGAATGGAAGTCGGGTCGGAGCGTGCGCCGGAGTGAAGTTTTCACAACGCCCGGGGTTTTCACGCGAGAGTCCAAGGTCATTGGAGGCCGGCGGCCAGTTCGGCCGCGCGCACGGTGTTGCGCAGGAGCATGGCGATGGTCATCGGGCCAACACCGCCGGGGTTGGGAGTAATTTTGCCCGCGATGGGCTGAACGGCGGCGAAGTTCACGTCGCCGACCAACCTTGAGCCGCCGCGGGCCGCCGGGTCGGGCACACGGTTGACGCCCACATCAATCACCACGGCCCCGGGTTTGACCATGTCGGCCTTCACGAATTCGGGCACGCCCATCGCGGCGACGAGCACGTCGGCGCGGCGGCAATGGCCTTTCAAGTCGCGCGTGGCCGAGTGGCAGAGTGTGACGGTGGCGTTGGCGTGCGGGGCTTTCTGGCAGAGCATCGCGGCGAGCGGTTTGCCCACAATGTTGCCGCGACCGAGAATCACCACCTCGGCGCCATCGAGCGGCACGTTGGAACGCACGAGCAACTCGCGAATGCCCGCCGGCGTGCACGGCTCGAACCCGCCCGGCTCGCCCAACAGCAACCGGCCCATGTTCAGCGGATGAAAACCGTCCACGTCCTTGTGCGGCGCGACGGCGGCGGACACGGCGGCGGGCCGGATGTGCCGGGGCAAGGGAAACTGGACGAGGATGCCGTGCCAGCGCGCGTCGGCGTTGAGGCGCTGCAAGAGGGCGAGCAGTTCGACCTCCAATGCCATTTCCGGCAGCACGTGTGTTTCAGAGCGAATGCCCAACTCGGCGCAGGCCTTTTCCTTGCGCCCGACATAGACCTTGGAGGCGGGGTCTTCGCCCACGCGCACGAACGCTAGCCCCGGCTCGACGCCCCTGGCTTTGAGGGCGGCGACACGCGGCGCCAACTCGGCCAGCAGTTGGGCGGCGATGGCGCGCCCGTCAATGAGGTTGGTGCTGCTCGTCACAACAAGTTCAGGTCGCCGTGCTGCATCGCTCGCGCGGAGGGACGGTGTTCGCGCCGGGCACCGAGGGGCCGGAGGCGCGTTCGGATTTACTCGGGCAACACGTAGATGCGCTGGATGGTGAGCACGGGCGTGTTGCGCCAGCGTTCATCCAGGCCCTCCTCGCCGGTGACGATGATGCGCAGACCCTTGTAACGGCTCAGGTCCAGGTCCTTGGCGGTGGTGTGGAGATAGTTGATGGTGCGACCGGTGTCCGGGTCCACCAACGCAAAGGGCGTGGGCGCTTGGATGCTCCAAGTGGCTTTCACGATGCCCTCGCGCTGAACGATGCGCTTTGGCGGTGGCTCTTCAACCGGCGGCGGCGCGGGCGCGGTTTCAGGCGCGGGTGCGGTGGCTGGTGGCGCGGCGGGCGCAACCGGCGGCTCGGCGGGCGGCTGCGCGGGGGCCGCCGGCGGCTCGGTCGGCCCGGTGGCCGGCGCCGGCGGCGCGGGCGCAGCGGGTTGCGCGGGCGTTGCCGGCGGCCCGGTCGCCGACGGTGGCGCGGCGGCCACGGTGGTTTCCTGTTTCAGGTATTTGGCCGCCACGAAGGCCCAGGCATCAGCGGGCGCTTCGATTTCAATCCAGTCGCCCTTGGTGGAAATCTCCTTGATGGGCGCGCCGCGTTCGAGTGTGCCGACGACGCTGAAATTTTCGCCGGGGCCGGCGCGGACGTTCAGGCGGGTGGCGCGCACGGTTTTGTTGGTCGGGTCCACGTAATCGGCGTGAACCCACAGGCGCACCTCCGGCGGGATGGCGATTTTGGCCCACTGAGCGAGGTCATCGGGCCTGGTGTTGGTTCGGGTGACCGACTCGATGACGGTGACCGTTTCGCCTGCGTTGAGGCGCTTGAGCACCTCGCTGTAAATCGTCGGCTGCGCGCGCACGTTGACGTTGTTGCCGGCGACGATGGCGCGTCCGGGCGCGAGTGGCCCGGGCGGTTCGGCCGGCGCGGGCGGCGGGCTGGCGGCGGGCGCGGGCGGATTGGTGGAGGCGCCGAGCAGTGTGCCGCCGGTCAACAGCGCCAGGAGGGTCAACCCGAATGTCGTTTTCATGGCTGCGACAGTAGAGATTTGATTTCAGCCGGTGTCAATTGCCGCCAGCGACCGGGCTGGAGCGCACCCAGAGCAACCGGACCGATGTGGGTGCGCACCAGGCGGCGCACGGTGAAGCCCTGCGATTCGAACAGGCGGCGCACTTCGCGTTTGCGGCCCTCGGCCAGCTCCAGTTCCACCACCGCGCGGCTCGGGCCCTGATGGAGCAGACGCACCCGCTCGGCCTTGAGCGATTCGCCCTGGTGGCGGATGCCGCGTTCGAGGCGCTCGAGCAACTCGCGCGTCACGCGCCCGTTGACAGTGGCCTGGTAGCGTTTGCGCACACCGTAGCGCGGGTGCGTCACGCGCAGGGCGAATTCACCGTCGTTGGTCAGCAACAACAATCCCTCGGTGTTGAAATCCAGTCGGCCGACCGGGTAGAGGTTGCGCCACGCATCGGGCAGGAATTCAAACACCGTCGGGCGACCGGCCTCGTCGCGGCGCGTGCAGATGCAGCCGCGCGGTTTGTGGAGGGCAACGTAGAGTTTGGGTCGGGGTCGCGCGGGCTGGCCGTCCACGGTTACGCGGTCGCGGGCCGGGTCCACTTTGACGCCGAGTTGGCGCACCGGCTCGCCGTTGACGGCGACGCGTTCCTGAAGGATGAGCAGTTCGGCAGCCCGCCGCGACGCCACGCCCGCTTCGGAGAGAAATTTTTGCAGCCGGATTTTCATCGGCTGCTCCCGGCGTGGCGGTATCCGGGCGAATCGTCCATGGCCCGCATCACCCTTTCAACGAATCACCCTTTTAACAAATCACCGTTTTAACAAATCACCCTGTTGACCAACCACCCGTTTGACCGCCGCTGCCGTGCGCGATGGCTCGCGTTTCTGGCAGCGCGGTTCAGCCTTCGGGTTTGGTTTTGGGCAGGCCGGTGATGCGATCGCCCTCTTTCCAGAGGCCGCGGCGTTTGAGGATTTGGATGCGCTCAAAGCGTTTGAGCACGTTGCGCCGACCGCCCACCTTGGCGACGGCGCGCAAACTCCGATGCTGTGACATAAGCCTGTTGTGGTTGAAATCGCCCGCTCCGTGTTGGAAGCGGGCAAAACTTGTATCAATGCGGGCGCGCCCTGCCAATGCGATTTTCCATGTGGGACGCGATGGGTCGCCGGGCCGCGGCCACGCGGGAGTTGATGGCGTCGTGGAGCCGGGTGCATTCTGCTGCCGTGAACTGGGCCGAACGACTCCATGCCCGGATTGTGCGCTGCCGGCGTTGTCCGCGGCTGGTGCAATGGCGCGAAGCGGTGGCGCGTCAAAAGAAGCGCGAGTTTTGTGACTGGGATTACTGGGGGCGGCCGGTGCCGAGCTTTGGCGATCCGGAGGCGCGGCTGCTGGTCATTGGCCTGGCTCCCGCCGCGCACGGGGCAAATCGCACCGGGCGCATGTTCACCGGTGACGCTTCCGGCCGGTGGCTTTACCGGGCGTTGCACCGCGCCGGTTTTGCCAGTCAACCCACGTCCGAACGCCGCGACGACGGCCTGCGGCTGCTGGATTGTTACATCACCGCCGCGATTCACTGCGCGCCGCCGGGCAACAAGCCGCTGCCACACGAGATTGCCCGGTGCAACGACTTCTTGCGCGAAGAGCTGGCGCGGCTCAAATCGGTGCGGGTTGTGATCGCGCTGGGTCGGATCGCCTTCGAGACGTATTGCAAAACCCGTGGGATCGCGCCGTTACCAGCCTTTGCCCACAACCGGGTTTACAACTACTCACCGTGGTTGATCGGCTCTTACCATCCCAGCCGGCAAAACACCAACACCGGCAAGCTGACCGAGCCGATGTTTGACGCCGTGTTCGCGCGCGCTCGTGAACTGCTCGATACCCAATGAGTTGCTCGAGGCGTTGCGTTCGGCCCGATTTGTCGTCGCGCTGACCGGCGCGGGGGTGTCCGCCGAAAGCGGCATCCCGACGTTCCGCGAGCCGATGGATGGTTGGTGGGCGAGGTTTCGCCCGGAAGATTTGGCGACACCGGAAGCGTTCGCGCGCGACCCGGCCACCGTCACACGCTGGTATGAGTGGCGACGGCAGTTGTGCGCGAAAGCGAAGCCGAATCCGGCGCATCGAGCGCTGGTGCAGTTGGAGCGGCGTTGTCGGCGCGTGTCGCTGATCACCCAGAACGTGGATCGGCTGCATCAGGCGGCCGGCAGCCAGAACGTGGTGGAGTTGCACGGCACGCTGTGGGAATGGCGCTGCGTTCGATGCGGGCAGCAGCGGGAAGAACGGCAACCGCTCCGGGACTTCCCGCCGCTATGCTCCTGCGGCGGGCTGCGGCGTCCCGCGGTCGTATGGTTTGGCGAAGCGTTGCCGGAAGCGGCTCTGGCCAGAGCCTACCACGATGCGGCGGCGTGCGATGTGTTTTTCGCAATTGGCACCAGCGCGGTGGTCTGGCCGGCGGCTGAACTGGCGCATGTCGCCCGGCAACACGGGGCACGCCTGGTCGAGATCAACGTGCGACCGACGCCATTGACATCGCTCGCCGATTGGGTGCTGACCGGTCGCGCGGGCGAAGTGCTACCGGCCCTGGTGGCGGCGCTCCAACCGCCGGACCGGGAACAACCGTTCTGAGCACCGACCCGGACCCGCGCCCTGCCATCCGATGCCAAGACTGAATCTGGCTGCCGGGCCACGCGCGGACGCCTTGGAGCGCGCGGCGTCCTGACGACGCTCGGCGCCAAGGGGACCGTGAACGGACCGGAGAGAGACTCGCTCGTCGGTGCAACGGCCCTAAGCTGCTTTGCGCCGCTTGTGCGCGCCCAGTTCGGGAGCGTCGGGATTCACTTCCGGACCGAAATACCGCAGCGTGACCAGCGGTTCGGTCTGGCTGGTGTTCTCGAAGGTCACGCCCGCTTTGGCGCCGTCCTCGGTCACGAAGTATTCGTCCTCGGTCAGTTCGTGGAAGCGGATGAGCTTGGGCGAGTTGAGCGGTTGGCCGTTGATTTTGCCGGTGCCCTGCACGCAGATCAGCCCGTAGGCGCCGTTGTCCTTGATGGTGCATTTGACGCCCGGCTCGACGGTCAGTTCCTTGGCGGTGAAGAGTTGTTCGCCGTCAATGCGCCCATAGACGATCCAGCGGTCCATGAAGCCCTCCTTGCGCGTGTCCGCGACCGGCACTGGTTCGAGGTAGTGGTGATCCTTGAAATTGGGGTCGGTGTTTTTGGGCCAGTCGAGCTGGTCCACGATCCAGTCCAGGTCCTTGTGGCGTTCCTTGGGCATGTCTTTGACGAGCAAATCCCACGGCACGTAACGGCCCTCAACCATGCTTTGATACATGGCAAAGACGTCGCTGCCCCATTGCGGCTCGTAGGTGCAAAGGCTGCCCGGCGCGTGCAAAATGCACGGGTCCACCAGCCAGCCCGTGCCGGGCTTGAGGCGATACGCTTTGGACAGATCGAGGATGCCGTTGTCGCCCTTGTTCCAGTTTTCCAGGCAACGGCGCACCTGCTCCCGGGTCGTGCCCGGTTCGAGACCGAAAAAGGTGAAGGGGAAATGGTTCCCGACGTTGTTGTGCTGGGGCGGGAAGTAATAGCTCTCCGGCTTGCCCTCCTGGCCGACGAGTTTGGCCTGTTTGTTGTTCTGGTGCATGTGGTGCGGAATCGGCCCCATGTTGTCGAAGAACTTCGAATACACCGGCCAGCGGCCGTATTTCTTCCAGATCGCCCTGCCCACCAGGGTCGCACCGCAGTCTTCCACGGCCTTGCGCAACGTGAAGCGTTCCTTGCCAATGACGATGTAGGACAGGCCCTCATCGGGCACGCGGCCCTCGTTGGCGGCCTCGGTGGTTGAAGCGAACCAGCGCTCATCAATGCCGCCGCGATGCGCGCCGTAAGCGTAAATGTCGTCCGGGTGCAGCTTCAAACGCAGGCCCGGCTGGAGGAACGAGCGCGGCACCCAGCACGGTGCCAGACGCAACACACCGCCGGTGCGCGAAAGCTCGGCTTCGACTTTGGATTGGGTGTTGCCCTTGACGATCTTGAGTTCAGTGACGGTGTTCATGGTTGTGCCTCGGTTGCTGGCGGAGGTGGAGCGCGTCCGCCGAATGCAGCGGCAGTTTAGGCGGCGCGGCGAAGCGCCAGCAAGCCGATTTGCCGGACGGCCTCGTTTAAGCGCAGTTGGCCGTGTGCTGGAGGTGAATTCCAACTCGCACCGTGGGCGACCCCAATGCTCCCTGGATGTTCGGTGTTCAGTGTTCGGCGTTCGATGTTGGATGCTCGGTGTTCATTTCTCTGCGGAGCGCTCACCCTCACCCTTCCCTCTCCCTCGAGGGAGAGGGAATTCCCCACGCCGCCTGACAGGAGCGCGCCAGCGCCTCGGAGTCCGGCGGCCCGGCTTGCGGCCAGACCCACCGCACGGTAACCAAGCGACGTGAACCGCGAATCTTTCAGCGACGCAGCCCTCGTGTTGCTGGGTCACGGCACGAGCGAAAGCGACGATGCCGCCGCACCGGTGTATGAACACGCCGCCACGCTGCGGGCGCGCGGGGGGTTCGGCTCGGTGCATGAAGCGTTCTGGAAACAGGCGCCGCGTGTGACGGAGGTTCTCGCCGGGTTGTCCGCGCCGCGCGTGTTCATCGTGCCGCTGTTCATGAGCGAGGGCTACTTCAGCGCGCAGGTCATTCCGTGTGAACTGGGTTTCGCGCTCACGGATGACCCGGTCTCGCGCGTGCAGCGGCGCGGCGCGCAAACGCTGGTTTATTGCCGGCCCATCGGGACGCACCAGCGCATGAGCGAGGTGGTTTGTGCGCGCGCCCGCCAGGTGGTCGAACAGTTTCCCTTCCCCCGTCCCCCGCCACCGGCGGAGACAACGCTGTTCATCGCGGGCCACGGGACCGAACGGTCCGAGCAGTCCCGAAAATCCGTTGAGGAACTGGTGGGGCGCATCCGCGCGCTGGGCATGTATGCGGCCGTGCACGGAATTTTTTTGGAAGAACCGCCGCGGATCAGCGAATGCTTCAACCTGGCGGCGACACGCAACGTGGTCATCGTGCCGTTTTTCCTGGGCGAGGGCCCGCACACGCAGGAAGACATTCCGATGCAGTTGGGCGAGCCGGAACGGGTCGTGCGCGCGCGCCGAACAGCCGGCCAGCCGGCGTGGCGCAACCCCACCGAACGGCACGGCCGGCGTGTCTGGTATGCCCGTCCGGCGGGCACCGCGCCGGAAGTGGCCGGGGTCATTATCGAGCGGGTGGTCGAGTTGGCTGCGGCTGCGCAGCCCGGGAGCTGAAATGCCTTTTCGGCCCGGGCGAGTTTCGGCCGCCGCGCGCGCCCGACACCGAAAAAACGCCGGATTGTCGCCAAATTTTCAAAGTCACCTTGCCCGTTACGCGCCACCTGTCAGAATCAACGCCGACGCAGCGCGAGGGTGCATCTGCCTTTCCGATCCATTCAAAACCGAGACCGAACCATGCCTGAGAAGCTCGCCATCGAGGGCGGCCCGAAAGCCGTCCGCGACAAACTGCCGCCCTGGCCGCAGTTCGATGAGAAAGCGATCCGTGCCGTCGAAGAAGTCCTCCGCTCCGGCAAGGTCAATTACTGGACCGGCCGGCGCGGGATGGAGTTTGAGCGCCGGTTTGCGGAGTGGCAGGGCAGCAAATACGCCGTGAGCGTCGCCACCGGCACGGCGGCGTTGCATGTCTCGCTGGCCGCGCTGGGCATCGGCCCGGGCGACGAGGTCATCGTGCCCAGTTACACGTTCATCGCCACGAGCTTTTCGGTCGTGCAGGCCGGGGCGATCCCGCGTTTTGCCGACGTGAACCTAGAAGACCACTGCATCAGCGTGGAGTCGGCCGAAAAACTCGTCAACGAACGCACCCGCGCGATCATGCCCGTGCATCTCTACGGCAACGTGTGCGACATGGACAAAATCCACGCCTTCGCGCGCCGACACAAACTTTACGTCATCGAGGACAACGCCGAGGCCTTCGGCGGCGAATACAAGGGCCAAAAAACCGGCACGCTCGGCCACATCGCCGGGTGCAGCTTCTGCCAGAACAAAACCTTTACCACCGGCGGCGAGGGCGGCATGGTCACGACCGACGACGAAGACCTCGCCTGGCTGGCGCGGAGTTTTCGCGACCACGGTTACGACGTAAAACAGCGCCTGAACCTGCTCGAGCTGGAGCAAAAGCTGCCCTACATCCACAACATGGTCGGCTGGAACTACCGCATGACCGAAATGCAGGCGGCCATCGGGCTTGCCGAACTCGACCGCATGGACACCTGGAACATGCCCAACCGTCGCCGCAACGCCCGAATCCTCATTGACGCCCTCCGGCCGCTGCCCCAGGTGCGCTTTTGCCCCGTGGACACCCCCGAACGCCGCAACGGTTGGTATGTGCTGGCCTTCTCGCTGAACATCGAGCAGATGCGCTGCGACATCCAACAGTTCGTCGCCGCTGCCGGCGCCGAGGGCGTGCCCTGCTGGAAGGTGTTCTGGCCGCAGTGCCACACCGAGAAGGCCTTTCAGGAACATCGCGCCTTCGGACGTTCCGGTTTTCCGTTCAAGTCCCGTGAATACACCAACCCCGAAAGCGCCGATTACTCGAGGGTCGAAGTGCCCAACGCACTCTGGCACGAGTCTCACACCTTCACCGTGTTTGCGTTTCCGACCTACGACGTCGCGCACATGGAGCAAATTTCCGAAGGGCTGCTCAAGGTCATCCGGCATTACAGCGCGTAGCAACCGGCGCGCGTCGGCCGCGCGAGCCGCCGGACCCGTCGCGCAAGTTTCAAAGAACATCTCATGGCTCGGAAAATTCGCTGGGGCGTCATCGGTTCGGGCGGCATCGCCCTGCGCCGCACCATTCCCGAAGGCATCCTGCCCGCGCGCAACGCCCAACTCGTCGCTGTCTGGGGACGCAATCCCAAAACCAACGCCGCCGTTGCCGCGCAATTCGGCGTCCGCGCCGCGCGTTCGCTTGAGGAACTGCTCGCGATGGAGCTGGACGCCGTTTACGTGGCCTCGCCCAATCACGCGCATTGCGAGCAGGTGTGCGCCGCCGCGCGCGCCGGCAAACACGTGCTCTGTGAGAAGCCGCTCGGCCGCACCGTCGCCGAAGCGCGCCGGATGCTGGCCGCGTGCCGACGCGCCCGCGTGAACCTCGGCACGGCGTTCATGATGCGCTTCCACAGTCAGCACCAGGCCGCCCTGCAACTCATCCGCGAGGGACGCCTCGGCCAGCCCGTTTACGCCCGCGCCCAGCTTTCCTGCTGGTATCCGCCCCTGCGCGGCGCGTGGCGACAGGACCCCAAACTCGGCGGCGGCGGCGCGCTCATGGACCTGGCCGGTCATTGCCTCGACCTGTTGGAAATGTTTTTCGGCCCGATCACCGCGTTAAGCTGCGTCACCAACCGCACCGTGCACCGCTATCCGGTCGAAGACAGCGCGGTGGTGCTGGCGCGATTCCACAACGGCGCCACGGCCACCGTGGACACGTTCTTTTGCATCCCGGACAACAGCAGCAAAAACCGGCTCGAACTCTACGGCTCGCAAGGCAGCATCCTGGCCGAAAACACCATTGGCCAGGGCAGCGTGGGCGAAATGGTCGCCTGGCTTGAAAACGCCAGGGGCTACGACGCGCGCCAGATGCGCGGCGGCGGACACGCCCTGCGCATTGCGCCCAAACCGGTGAACACCTACCGCGCTGAAATCGAAGCCTTCAGCCGCGCGATTCTGGAGGGCCGTGACACGCGCGACTGGGCCCTGCAGGGCCTCCGCAGCCAGATGCTTCTCGCCGCCTGTTACAAATCGGCCCGCACGCGGCGCGAAATCCGCATTTCCGCCAACGTCGCAGCGTGAATCGCCACGAGGTGGCGAAGCGCCAAACCGCACCGTGAACCGAAATTCCGGCGCGGTCGCCCGGTCGGGTAGCCCGCGACGCGCTTTCGGAGTGGGGATTCGGCCACGCGTTGACTCCATCGTTCCGCTGCGCCAGTATCATCTTGTGCAACCTGAAGCGCTGAGAAAGATGGTCGAATCACGCCGGCCCTTCAGCCTGCGTTTGGCCGACGGGACGCTGATTCCCGTGCCACACCCGGAATTTATTTTTTTGACCCAGGACGGCAAAACCGCGGTCGTCAACACCCGCGGCAGCGAAATCAAAATCCTCGACGTGGAACTCGTCACCGCTTTGGAAACGGGTGCGTCGGACGAGAAACCGGGCGGAAGCCCGACTTGAATGAACCTCG
>JAOAIM010000102.1 GCA_026414705.1 Verrucomicrobiia bacterium
TCGGAATCTCGGCGCGTCAGAGCGTTGAAGCGTGGAGCGTCGGAGCGTGGAGCGTCGGTGCTCGCGCAGGCGTCCAGCCCGGTGGTTCGCCGGCTTGCAGTCGGCGGAGCGAAAAGCCGCAACATCTTGTTGCCATCCCAGAGGCCGATGGAACCGCCGGCCTCAATCACCTGCTCAATACGGCAACGGGAACTTCGTGGTCAGTTCAAGCACCCGCTCGCGCACTTTGGTGATCGCATCCACGTTTTCGAGGTCCATCAGCACCTCGCTGATCATGTCGGCGATGGCCGCCATCTCCGGTTCCTTCATTCCCCGGGTGGTGACCGCCGGCGTGCCCAACCGGATGCCGCTGGCCTGAAACGGCGAGCGGGTCTCAAAGGGAATGGTGTTCTTGTTCACGGTGATGCCCGCTTCATCGAGCGCGGCCTGGCAATCCTTGCCCGTCATGCCGCGCGCTCCCACGTCCACGAGCATGAGGTGATTGTCCGTGCCGCCGCTGACCAGCCGGAAACCGTTGCGTGCCAGCCCCTCGGCCAGGGCGCGCGCGTTGCGCACCACCTGTTCCTGATACGCCTTGAACGAGGGCTGCAACGCCTCGTGAAAACACACCGCCTTGGCCGCAATCACGTGCATCAACGGCCCGCCCTGGACGCCCGGAAACACCTGCGAATCAATTTCCCGGGCATACTGTTCCCGGCACAGAATCAATCCCCCGCGCGGCCCGCGCAGCGTCTTGTGCGTCGTCGTGGTCACGAAATCCGCGTGCGGAATGGGGCTGGGATGCAAGCCCGCCACTACCAGCCCGGCAATGTGGGCAATGTCCGCGAGCAGATACGCCCCGGCCTCCCGCGCAATCGCCCCCAGCCGCTCGAAATCAATCACGCGCGGATACGCGCTGGCGCCAACGGTGATCATTCTGGGCCGGTGCTCGCGGGCGAGCCGCTCGACCTGTTCGTAGTCAATGCGCTCATCCTCGCGTCGCACGCCGTAGTGGATCACGTTGAAGAAGCGGCCGGAGAAATTGACCTTGTTGCCGTGCGTCAGATGCCCGCCGTGCGTCAGGTCCATCGTCAGCAGCGTGTCGCCCGGCTTCAGAAACGCGAAATACACCGCCATGTTCGCCTGGCTGCCGGAGTGCGGTTGCACGTTGGCGTGCTCGGCGCCGAAGAGCCGCCTAGCCCGGTCAATCGCCAGTTGTTCGACCGAGTCCACGTGCTCACAGCCGCCATACCACCGGCGACGCGGATACCCCTCGGCGTATTTGTTGGTGAGCACCGACCCCTGTGCCTCCATGACGGCCGGGCTGGTGAAATTTTCGCTTGCGATCAGCTCGATGTTCTCCTGCTGACGCTGGCGCTCGCGCGCGATGGCGTCGGCAATCGCCGGGTCCACCCGTTGGAGACGCAGTTCGGGCGGCGTGGCGCGCGCCTCCATTTTCAAAACGCGCCGCTCGTGCCGCCCGCCCTCGAAACTCGCGCTCAGGAACGCTTCCACAATCTGCCGCGCCTGCTCCGGCGGAGTGAACTTGCCCGAAAGGCAGAGCACGTTCGCGTCGTTGTGCTGTCGCGCCAGCCGGGCACCGTCCACGTGACAGATCATCGCCGCGCGCACGCCGGGCACTTTGTTCGCTGCGATGCTCATGCCCACGCCGGTGGTGCAAATGAGCACCCCGAACTGCGCCCGATGATTCGCCACGGCCTGCGCGACCGCCTGCGCGTAGTCGGGATAATCATCACTCGGCTCGAGCGTGTGCGCGCCCAGGTCGGTGAACGACACGGCTTTCTCCTGCAAAAACCGCTTGAGCGTTTCCTTGAGTTCAAACCCGCCGTGATCCGCCCCCAGCGCCACCGTCACCTGCCGCGGCGTGGTCAACCGGCCCGCCGCCGCCATCTCCCCGCGCGTCAGGTAGGCCAGCAGCGACGCGATGCCCTGCTCGATCTGATCGCGACAATTCACATACACCTCATACGAGCCGCCGATCGGGTCGCTGATGTCCTTTTCAAACGGGTCGAGCGTGTCGTCAAACTCCCGCAGCAAAAACGTTTTCTCGGCCGCCTGGGGATAGAGCAGCAGCACCGTGTCCACGTGGCTGTGCGTCATGCCGAAGATGTAATCGGCCTGCTCGACGTCCTCGGCGGTGAGGCGGCGGCTGCGTTGATGCGAGATGTCAATGCCGATCTCGCGCATGGCCTGCACGGCAAAGGGTGAGGGCGGCTGACCGTCCACCGCGCCGATCCCGGCGGAAAACACGCGAAAATCATTCCGCCCCGCCGTCGCATGCCGGAACAGCCCTTCGGCCATCGGACTGCGACAGACGTTGCCGGTGCACACAAACAGAATCGTCTTCATTCAATCGGAAACGCCATTTCAACTTCCTGTTCGCGTCCCGCCCCGTCAATCCGAAACCCCCGCACCGCAGCCGCGCTTGAACCTTCAACGCGCCCGCGCTTGAACGGCCCGCCGCTCACGACCGCGTGGCCCGCACCACCGCCAGCCCCTTGATCAAATCCACCGCCCGCGCCAGCACCGGATCACGGATCACCGGACGCGATGGCGAGGGTTCACGCGCAGGCGGTTCGTTCGTCAAACTGCGGCCTTCGCGCCGCGCCCGCACCAGATCGGCCTCGGTCGGCCGGAATCGGCGCGCAGGCCGGTTCGTCACCGCGCTCGCGTCCTCGCCCGCCGCCGCCAGCAGATTGGTCTCGCCGGGCTGGCCATAAGGATTTTCATAAAGCGCCCGCTCTTGTGGCGCGGGAACGGTGACCTCGATGTCCGGCTTGAGACCCTCGGCGGGTAACGGCGTGCCGTCGCCCAGTTTCACCGGCGCGCCGGCGATGCGCAGTCGTTGCCCACCCCGAAGCGGAAATTCCTGCCAGGTGTGCGCCCGGCCCGCGGTGCGGCTGCCCAGAATCAACCCTGCGCCGACCTCCCGCAGCAGGGCCGCCAGTGCCTCGGCCGCACCGCGCGTTTCACCATTGACCAGCACCGCCACGGGCAGCCGCAGCACGCTGAATTTTTTTTCCGACCGGGCCGTGCCCTTGCCCCAGTCCAACAGCAGCTTCTCGTCACCCAAAAACAAATCGGCCACCGCCGCCGCTGCCGCGTAATCGTCGCCCCCGGCAAACCGCAAGTCCAACACCACACCCGCCAGCCGGTTGCTGGCCGACCAGCGCGTCAGCGAGTCGCCCAACTCCTGCGCCAGGCCTTCGGCCACGCGCGCCACGCGAAACCACGCCACGTCATGCTCCAGCACTCGCGCCCCGGCAAAGACCGGCTCGTTCGCCGCCGACTCGGCCTCCGCCCCGCCCAGTTGCACGCGACCCGCCAATCGCGACACCAGCCCTTCCACCGCCGCCCGATTCAGCTCCGCCTCGCTCACCCCCGGCAGATGCGCCCGCACCAGCTCGAGCACTTCCTTCAAATCCGGCGCGGGTGGGTCAGACGCCCCCGCGTCGGCGCCCGCGACCGGCGTCGTCCCCAGGGACACCGCCAGCAACATCAGCACTGCCAGAACGCGTTCGATCATCGCGCGCGAACAATGCGGCATGGGCGCGTTGAAGTAAAGCCGACGGCCCGCTCCCGTGTCGCCCGAACGCGCCGTCCGCGCCTCGGCACGCGACGGTCCGGCTCAGGAGGCTGTTCCTGCCGTGGTGTCGGTTGAGCCAAGCGGCGCGCCGCCGGCACGGCACCGGTGCCGCCACCGGCTCGTCGGGGTCGGATGACATTCGCGGACTCGACAACGGGCGCCGCCGACCGGTTCAATGCCGCCGATGTTTCAGGTGCATCGCATCGAGTCGCTCGATCTGCCCGAGCTCGAACCGTATCGCACGCTGAAGCGTCCCCTCGACCACGTGGCGCGGGGGATTTTTGTGGCCGAGAGCGTCAAGGTCGTCCAACGCCTCCTCGAGAGCGATTTCGGGGTCGTCTCGGTGATCCTGCCGGAAAAATGGCTGTCGGCATTCGCCCCGTTGCTGGAGGCCCGCCCTGAGAACATTCCCGTCTATGTCGTCGCGCACAAGCGCGTGCTCGAGGAACTCGTCGGTTTCTCGATGTTTCAGGGCGTGATGGCGGTGGGCAAAATTCCCGCGCCGGTGACGCTGGAGGACGTGCTGGCGCGCAGTGGCCGTCCGCGGCTGTTGGTGGCTGCCGAGCAACTGGCCAACGCCGAGAACATCGGCGGCCTGGTGCGCAACGCGGCGGCGTTCGGCGCGCACGCGCTGATCGCCGGCGAAACGTGCGCCAGCCCGTTTTTACGCCGCGCGGTGCGCAACTCGATGGGCACGGTCTTCCGGCTGCCGATCGTCGAGCCGCCCAGCCTGCTGGGCGCGCTCTGGCAGTTGCGCGACGCGGGCGTGCGCTGCGTGGCGGCGCATCCGCACGCGTCGGGCCGCACGCTCGCGCAGGCGGACTTTACAGGCGACGTGTGCCTGGTGTTTGGCAGCGAGGGCGAAGGGTTGTCAGCGCGCGTGCTGGCCGCGTGTGATGAGGCTGTGGCGATTCCCATGGCAGCGGGCGTGGACTCGCTCAACGTCGTCAACGCCGCGGCCGTGTTCCTGTATGAGGTCAATCGCCAGCGCGGACGCGGCTGAGCCTCCGACCATTTCGGGTTTGATTGGCCGATGGGCGTTGCCCACTGTGAGCGCGTGCAAGTGATTCGCTCCGTCGCCGCCATGCAACGGCTGGCCCGGCGCTGGCAACGTCAGGGCGAGCGCATCGGGTTTGTTCCCACGATGGGCTACCTGCACCAGGGCCATTTGAGTCTGGTGCGCCGCGCGCGCGCCGCTGTCGGTCCGCGCGGCAAGGTCGTGGTGAGCATTTATGTCAACCCCACACAGTTCGGGCCGGGCGAGGATTTCGCGCGCTACCCGCGCGACCTCCAGCGCGACCTGGCCCTGTGCCGCGGCGAGGGCGTGGACGTGGTGTTCGCGCCGTCGGACGCCGACATGTATCCGGGCCGGGCGAAAGGCTGCTTCACCACCTTCGTGGTCGAGGAAACGCTCTCCCGGGTCATGGAAGGCCGGTCGCGTCCCGGACACTTTCGCGGCGTGACGACGGTCGTCGCCAAGCTGTTCAACATCGTGCAGCCGGACGTGGCGGTGTTCGGCGCCAAAGACTGGCAGCAGGCGGTGATCGTGCGGCGCATGGTGGCGAACCTGAATTTTCCGGTTCGCATCCTCGTGTCGCCCACGGTGCGCGAGCCGGACGGCCTGGCAATGAGCTCGCGCAACAAATATTTGAAAGGTGACCTGCGCCAGCAGGCCACCGTGCTGTGGCGCGCGATTCAGGGCGTGCGCCGTCACCTGCTTGAGAAGGGCCGGCCGGCGCCGGTGCGCGAACTCCGCGCCCTGGTGCGAGGTGTGGTCGCCACGGCGCCGCAGGCGCGACTTGATTACGTGGAATTCTTCGAGCCGGAGACGTTGCAGCCGCTCGGCATGGTGGGGCGCGGCGCGCACATGGCGCTGGCGGTGTTTGTCGGTGGCACGCGCCTGATTGACAACGCGCGGCTCTGAGCCATGCCGGAGATGCGACGATTTGATTTTCTGGTGCTGGGCAGCGGCATTGCCGGGCTGTTTTTTGCGCTGAAGGTTGCCCGGGCCGGGCGCGTGGCCATCGTCACCAAAAAAGACCGCGCCGAGTCCAACACCAACTACGCCCAGGGCGGCATTGCCGCTGTGACCAGCCGCGAGGATTCCTTCGAGTTGCACGTGCGCGACACACTGGAGGCGGGCGCGGGCCTCTGCAAAGAGGAGGTCGTGCGCACGATCGTGTCGGAAGGCCCGGCGCGCATCGCCGAGTTGATGGAGCTGGGCATCCAGTTCTCCGAGCGCGAAGTGCCCAGCGCCCCGGGCGTGCGCGAACTGGACCTCGGCCGCGAGGGTGGCCACTCCAAACGTCGCATCCTCCACGCCAAAGACATGACCGGACGCGAGATCGAGCGCGCCCTGCTCAACGCCGTCTCGCGCCAGCCCAACATCGCCATCTTCGAGAATCATCTGGCGATTGACCTCATCACGACGCGCAAACTGGGCCACGCCGGGCCGAATCGCTGCCTCGGCGCGTATGTCTTCGACAAACAAACCGGTGAGGTGGAAACCTTCGCCGCGCGCGTGACGCTGCTGGCCACCGGCGGTTGCGGCAAGGTCTATCTCTACACAACCAATCCCGACATCGCCACCGGCGACGGCGTGGCGATGGCCTATCGCGCCGGTGCGCCGATCGCCAACATGGAGTTCATTCAGTTCCACCCGACCTGCCTGTATCATCCGAAGGCCAAGTCGTTTCTCATCAGTGAAGCGGTGCGCGGCGAGGGCGGCGTGCTCAAGACCATTGACGGGCGCGAGTTCATGGATGACTACCACCCGCTCAAGTCGCTCGCGCCCCGCGACATCGTCGCCCGCGCGATTGACCGCGAGATGAAGAAAAGCGGCGCTGATTACGTGCTGCTCGACATCACCCACAAACCGGCGCGCTTCATCATCGAACGGTTTCCGAACATCTACGAAACCTGCCTGCGCTATGGCATTGACATCACCAAGGAGCCGATTCCGGTCGTGCCGGCGGCGCATTACCAGTGCGGCGGCGTCGTGACGACCGTGGACGGCGAGACCGAAATCGCCGGGCTTTACGCAGCGGGCGAGGTCGCGTGCACCGGCCTGCACGGCGCCAACCGGCTGGCCAGCAACTCGCTGCTCGAAGCGGTTGTCTGCTCCCACCGCGCCGCCCAACGCGTGCTGGCCGACACCCTGCCCCCGCCGGACGTTGCGATTCCGCCCTGGGAATCCGGCGACGCGCACAACCCCGACGAGCTGGTCGTGGTCTCCCACAACTGGGATGAAATCCGGCGCTGCATGTGGGACTACGTTGGCATTGTGCGCACGAACAAGCGCCTCCAACGCGCCCAGAAACGCCTCGCCAACCTCCAGCAGGAAATCCAGGAATACTACTGGGATTTCATCGTCACCAGCGACCTGCTTGAACTGCGCAACATCGCGACGGTGGCAGAGCTGATCATTCACTCGGCGATGAGCCGGCCCGAGAGCCGCGGCCTGCACTACAACCTCGATTACCCGAATCCCGATCCTGCCTGGGCGCAACGCGATACCGTGTTGCGCCGTGCGCTATGACGTGGCACGGCCACGCCGCGCGAAACACCGATCAACGCAAAGCCGCAGAGCGGCGGGGAGCGTGGCGCGTGGCGCGTGGCGCAGATTAGAAATCTGCTCTGCCGCCGACTGGCCGTCAGCGGCCCAGTCAAAGCTGCGACGAGTCGCCACACTCCAAAACGCTGACTGCGATTGAGTTGCCTCTCCTGCTGGAGGGCCGGACCGGAGGTCGGCCCTTCTGAGCGCGGCTAGGGCGTTCGGGCCGGAGCGCCGGCCTCCGGCCGGGCGCGGAACGGCCCGGCGGGGGCGAAGCCTTTGGAGTGCGCCAGCTTGCTGGCACTTTGGACGCGCGGCGGCTTTGCCAGTCAGCGGATCAAAAGCAGCGACACCGGCAGACCAAACTTTGAACGTTGAACCTTGAACTTTGAACAGGGTCGCGCGCGATCGGTGCGCCCAAAATGCGGGCGTGCGCGGCTTGGGCAATTCCCTCTCCCTCGAGGGAGAGGGCCAGGGTGAGGGTGAGACACCGCAAAGCGGTGAACATCGAACACCGAACACTGAACATCGAACATCGAATTGAGAAGGGGAGCGCACGCGTCTCGCGTGCCGTTTTCGGCGTCTCGCCGAAAACATCGTTCGACCCCTCGCGGTTAGCGCCGGAGGCGCGAGCAGAACGTTAGCCCAGGGCAACGCCTTGGGTTAGCGACGCTCCCAAAACCGTCTCAAGCCCCGAAGGGGCGTAACAGAGTCCTGCGAGCATCTGGACACCCTCATCCGCACGACGCGTTCTCCCTCACCCCGGCCCTCTCCCGCTGGGAGAGGGAGCGCGGGCGCGCGCCCCGCAAAACATCGAACAACCAACACTGAACATCGAACAGCGAACGGAGCGTGGGAGCGTCGGAGCGTAGCGCGGGCTTCCAGCCTGCTGCCCCGCCGACTTCCAGTCGGCCAATCCAAAGCGGTGACACCAACACACCGAACTCTGAACTTTGAACCTTGAACTTTGAACTTTGAACCGGGGCGCACGGGCGTCAGGGATCATCGCCTTGTCCCTTGGCGGCCTGGGGAATCCCCTCTCCCTCGAGGGAGAGGGCCAAGGGTGAGGGTGGACGCTCCGCGCAACATCGAACATCCAACATCGAACATCGAAGTTTGAACGGGGTTGCGGGCGGCAGGGGTTGATGCGCTGTTGAGCTTCCAGCGCGGATATCGGATGGCAGACCGCTTTCCGGGCTGTTGACGCTTTTGTCACTTTACGGTATCGCGCCGCCTCGTATTCTGACGGTGACAAGCACTCGTGAGTCCATGAATCCATTTTCCAGCCTGCGCATGAGGCTGGTGGTGACGGTGTTGATCGCCATCACGCCGGCGTGGCTGCTGATGTATTTTACCGACCTGCCGTGGACGGGCTTCCTGATGGGGTTGCTGGCGTTGGGCGCGGCCTGGTTCGGAGGTGAGCGCTTCGTGCTGCGTCAGGTGCGGATCATCCTGGACGCGACGCGCAAGCTGGCCGCCGGCGATCTGTCCGCCCGCACGGGTTTGACCGGCGCGCGCGGTGAACTGGCCGAACTGGCCCAGACCGTGGACCAGATGGCCGAGTCCCTTCAAGCGCGCGTGCGACAAACCGAAGAGGCCGAGCGAACGCTTCTGAATCGCGCCCTCCAGCAGAGCAGCGTCGCCGCCATCGGCCAATACGCGCTCATCACCACGGATTTCCACGCGCTGCTGGAGCAGGCGGCGATGCTCGCCGCCCACACGCTGGGCACGGAATACTCCTGCGTGCTGGAGTTGCAGCCCGGCGGCAGGGAGTTCCTGCTGCGCGCCGGGTTGGGCTGGCAGAACGGTTGCGTGGGTCAGGTCCGAATTCCCGCCATCGCCGATTCTCTGCCCGGATTCACGTTGACGCGCGGCGAACCGGTGGTGGTGTCCGATCACCGGGGCGACTCGCGGTTCAAGCCCTGGCCACTGCTGACCGAGCACGGCGTCGTCAGCGGCATCAGCGTGGCCATCGCCACGCGCCAGCAACCCTTCGGCGTGCTGGCGGTGTTCACGGCGCAACCGCGCTCGTTCACCGGCGACGAGGTGCACTTCATGTTGTCGGTGGCCACGGCGCTGGCGCTCGCCGCCGAGCGCAAACGCGCCGAGGCCGAACTGCACAAGGTGGCGGCCTTCGCTCAGCAGAATCCGAACGCGGCGATGGAGTTGAACGCCGAGGGCGAGGTGACCTACTTCAACAACGCGGCGGCGAAGCTGGCGGCGGCGGTCGGTCAAACGCATCCGGCGGGTTTGCTCCCCCCGGAAGCGACCGAGATTGTGCGCGCGTGTCTGGAGACCGGACGCAGTCGCACCCGGCTGGAGACGCGGCTGGGGAATCGCGTGTTGTCGTGGGCGTTTCATCCGGTGCATCCCAGCGGCGTGGTGCATTGTTACGTGGAGGACATCACCGAACGGCTGAACCTGGAGGCGCAACTGCGGCAGTCCCAGAAGATGGAATCCATCGGCCAGTTGGCCGCCGGCGTCGCTCACGATTTCAACAACATGCTCACCGTCATCAAGGGCCACGCCGGGATGCTCATGGCCCGACCCAACCTGGCGCCGGAGCTGTTCGAGTCGGCGCAGGCGATTTATTTCGCTTCCGAGCGCGCGGCGAGCCTCACACGCCAACTGCTGATGTTCAGCCGCAAAAATATCATGCAGCGCAAACATTTGGACCTGCGCGAGGTGATCGGCAACATGACCAAAATGCTTCAGCGGCTGCTGGGCGAGACCATCTCGCTGGAGTTTGAATCCCCCGCCACGCTGCCGGCCGTGTTAGCCGATGCGGGCATGATCGAGCAGGTGATCATGAACCTGGCGGTCAACGCCCGCGACGCCATGCCCCAGGGCGGGCGACTGACCCTCGGCGTCTCAGAAGTCGAAATCCCGCCCTCCGAGCATCTCGCGCACCCGGAGGCGCGGCCGGGCCGCTTCGTGTGTTTGCGGGTGACCGACACCGGCTTGGGCATGGACACGGCGATCATCGGCCGAATCTTTGAACCGTTTTTCACAACCAAGGAAGTCGGCAAGGGCACCGGCCTGGGCCTGGCCACCGTCTATGGCATCGTCAAACAACACGAAGGTTGGATCGAGGTCACCAGTCAGGTCGGCAAGGGCAGCACCTTCCGCGTGTTCCTGCCGGCCAGCGACGCGGAAGCGGCCTCGGCCGAAAAGGCGGACACCGATCCAAGAGCCTTTGTGCGGGGCGGCACCGAGACCGTGCTGGTGGTGGAAGACGAGCCGGTGCTGCGCGACATGGCGCAACTGATCCTGGAGGAGCTGGGTTATCGGGTGCTGAGCGCCGGCTCCGGGCGCGAAGCGCTGGGCGTCTGGGAACAACACGGCAGACGCGTGGACCTGTTGCTGACCGACATGGTCATGCCCGAAGGTGTCTCCGGCGTGGAACTGGCCGAGCGCATTCTGGCCGCGCAGCCCAACCTCCGCGTCGTCTTCACCAGCGGCTACACGGTGGACGACGTGAGTGAAGCGTTTCTGGCGCGCACCAATGCCTGCTTCCTGCAAAAGCCCTACACCCGCACCACGCTCGCGCAGGCTGTGCGCCGCGCCCTCGACCAGCGCGCCGTGCCCGCGCCGGCCTGAGCGCGCTGCGTCGGGGTGAATTGCTCAGCCGCGTGGCGCGTTGCCCAACGCCGCCAGACCGTCCCGCACCAGCGCCACCACGCGCGCAAGCGCCTCGTCCTGCTTCACGCTCATCGCCGCGCCCGTGCGGGGTTTGATTTCCACCTCGCCGCGGGCCAGTGATTTCTCGCCCAGGTTCACCCGAAGCGGAAAACCCACGAGGTCGGCGTCCTTGAACTTCACGCCCGGCCGCTCGTCGCGGTCGTCCAGGATCACCTCCACCCCCGCAGCCGTCAGCTCGGCGTAAAGCCGCTCGGCCAGTTGCATCGCCGCGCTCTGAGGGGCGACGTTCAAGGGCGTGAGGCAGACCTGATAGGGCGCAACCGACATCGGCCAGATGATGCCATCCTTGTCGTTGGACTGTTCGATCACGGCCTGGAGAGTGCGCGTGACGCCGATGCCATAGCAGCCCATCACGCACGGGTGCCGCGCGCCGGACTCGTCGAGAAACTCGGCGCCGAGCGCTTCACTGTATTTGGTGCCGAGTTTGAAGACGTGGCCGACCTCGATGGCGCGACGGGTCTTGAGCGGCTGGCTGCAGCGCGCACACGGCTCGCCGGTCTGAACCGTGCGCAAATCCGCCCACTGATCCACCCGAATGTCCCGGGCCACGTCCACGTGGCGAAGGTGAAAGCCGTCCTCGTTCGCGCCGGTGGTCATGTCGCGCTCGCCGCGCAGGCGCGTATCGGCCCAAACCGGAATATCCGCGCGGCGTCGAGTCGTCGTGACCGCGCCCAGGCTGCCCGGATGCGCGCCCATCCACTCGAAAATTTCCTCGGCGGTGGCGGGTCGGAACGTGCCCGTGCCCAGGCGCGAGGCGAACTTCGCCTCATTGAGTTGGTCATCGCCGCGCAGCAACACGATCACGGGCTTGCTCTCGACCAGATACACGAGCGTTTTGATCTGACGCGCGGCGGCCACCGAATAGGGGGGCGCGGCCAGTGCCTCAATGGTCACCACGCCCGGCGTCGGAAACTTCTCCGGTTGCGGCGTTTCAGCCGACGGGTTGACCGCCGCGCCGGCCGGGCTGCGGCCGACCGCGCTTTCGGCTCGCTCAATGTTCGCCGCGTAACCGCAGCCGTCGCAATAGACGACCTCATTCTCACCGGTTTCAGCGGGCACCATGAACTCGTGCGAAAACGAACCGCCGATGACTCCGGTGTCCGCCTCCACCGCAAAGGTTTTCAGGCCGCACCGGGCGAAAATGCGCGCGTAGGCGTCATACATTTTCTGGTAGCTGATCTGCGCCGCCGCGTCGCTCACGTCGAAACTGTAGGCGTCCTTCATGATGAACTCGCGCGCGCGCATCAGGCCGAAGCGCGGGCGGATTTCGTCGCGGAATTTGACCTGGATTTGATAAAAGTTTTTCGGGAGCTGGCGGTAGGAGTTGACCTCGGCGGCGACCAGGAGGGTGATGACCTCCTCGTGGGTGGGGCCGAGCACCCAGTCCTTGTGCGCGCGATCGCGCAACTTGTAGAGCACCTCGGCGGCGGTGCGGTAGCGCCCGCTTTGCTGCCAAATTTCGACCGGTTGCAGCGCGGGCATGAGCACCTCAATGGCCCCGGCGCGATCCATCTCCTCGCGCACAATCTGCTCGACCTTGCGCAGTGCGCGCAGGCCCAGCGGCAGGAACGTGTAAACGCCCCCGGCCAGACGGCGAATCAAGCCCGCGCGCAGGAGCAGTTTGTGCGAGAGAATCTCCGCCTCGGCGGGCGATTCCTTGAGCGTCGGCACCAGTGTTTGCGTCCAGCGCATGAGAATCCAGCGGTTTGAACGTCCCGTTTGCGACGCGCGAGCTTCCGAACGCGCCCCCGACCCGTCAATGGCAAATCACCGCCCTCCTGCCGTGCCCGCCAGCAACAACGCGCCCACGGGCACGACGTCCTCACCCAGACGGCTCAGCCGAATCGGCGGCACCGGATGAAACACGCGCATGACCCATCGCGGCAGCGCGTCGGCCACCGCGCGTCGCAACGGCTCACCCACGCGCGCCAGCCCCCCGCCAAGCACGATCACCGCCGGATGAAACAGGTGCACGACGTGCGAGAGACCAAACGCCAGCGTCGCGGCGGTGTCGGCGAGAAGGCGCTTGGCGCCGGGGTCGCCCTGACGCAGCGCGGACACCAGATGACGCGCTTCGTGGCCGGGCTGACGGCGGGCGAGTTGCGCGAGCACGCTGCGCGGATGTTCTTGCGCCCAGCGGCGGATGCGCGCGTCCACCGCCCAGCCCGAGCAACGTGATTCCAAGATTGTGCCCCGGCGATCCAGGCGCACATGCCCGATCTCCGCTTCGCCGGGCGTCGCGCCGTGATAAATCTGCCCGCCCAACACCAAGCCTCCGCCGACACCGCTGCCGAGCGTGACGTAGAAAACCGGCTCCAACCCCACGCCCGCGCCGCAATGCGCTTCGGCCAGCGCCGCAACGTTCGCATCGTTATCCACGGCCACCGGCGCGCCGGTGAGCGCTTGGAGCCACCCGCGCAAATCAAACTCCGACCATCCCTCAATCTGGTGGGACCGCGCCACGCGCCCCGTGCGCCAGTCCACCGGCCCGCCGAAACCCACGCCCACGGCGCTGACGCGCCGCCCACGCAGCAGTTGCGGCAGCTCGCGTTCAATCACCGCGCGGATGCCCTCGGCGCCGCGGGCAACGTCCACGGGCAGGCGACGGCGCTGGCGGATACGCCCGGACGCTTCGCCCAAAACGAGTTGGAGTTTGGTCCCGCCGATTTCGATGCCGAGGATCACGGGCGTTGGGCTGGCCGGGTTCGACAAACCAAGACAGCGTTCAGCGTTCCCTGGCAGAGGCGCGCGGCTTGGGAGCTGAGTTGAGGCCCACGGAGCACGCAGCTTCTAGAAGTAATCCGGCTCGTTGCCGGGCTTCCATTTGATGTTGCAGCCCATGCTGGGCTTCTGGTTGGCGGGAACAGGTTTGCCAGCCAGCAACGCGTCGAGCGCCGCGCGCAGGTCCTTGCCGGTGACAGGAATCCCGTTGCCGGGCCGGCTGTCGTCGAACTGGCCGCGATACACCAGCCGCCGGTCGCGATCGAAAAGGAAAAAGTCCGGCGTGCAGGCGGCGCGGTAGGCTTTGGCGACCTCCTGGGTTTCGTCGAACAGGTAGGGAAAAGTGTAACCGGCCTTTTTAACCTCCTCGGCCATTTTGGCGGGGCTGTCGTCCGGGTAACGCGCGACGTCGTTGGAGTTGATGCCCACGATGCCGACACCTCGCGGGGCGTACTCGCGCGCCAGTTGAGCCAATCCTGCGCGGATGTGCTGCACGTAGGGACAATGGTTGCAAATGAACATGACCAGCAACGCCGGGCGATCCTTGAAATCGCTCAACGAAACAATTCGCCCGTTGGTGTCGGGCAACCGGAAATCCGGCGCCGGCGTGCCGAGCGGCAACATTGTGGACGGTGTCAGAGCCATGCGTGAATTGTTGAAACGCGCTGACGCAATGTCGAGTGCGGAGTCGGGACTGCGACGTCGCCGGGCATACC
>JAOAIM010000103.1 GCA_026414705.1 Verrucomicrobiia bacterium
CTACCAACGTGCTCTCGCAAGCGTTCATCAACGCCGCGCCCGCGCCGACCGAACCGGGCCGTGCGCTTGACACCGCGCGTGAGCGTCGCGCTCCGCCCGCCGACGCAGCATCGCAGGTCCTCACCCGCTTCCAACTCGTTCAAGCCGGGTCGCAGCTTCAGGTCGTGGACGCCGACGGCTCGGTTTATTTGGCCGACCTGGCGGATCAAACCCCTGTGGCGGCGAGCGGCGAAACAGTTGCGGCCGCAGCCACCGAAAAGGCGCCCGTCGAAACCGCTCGGGCGCGTCGCGTCGGGCCCTCGGCAGCGCGTTCCACCGCACCCGCGGCACAAGCCCAAGCGCCCCCAACCCGGAATGTGCTGCGCGCCGTCGGCACCAACCGCACGCTCAACCAACAGGTCGAATTCGTCTGGAACTTTGCGCCGCTGACCAATGGCGGCCTGGCTGCGCGCGCTCAGACTGCATCCGCTCCGGCCGCGCCGGTGTTGCAAAACGTTCAACTGCCGTTGCCGCCCTCGGTCGGCATCGTTGGACGCGCCCGAATTGGCAACACGCAGGAGATCGAAGTGCGCGCGGTGCCACAGAATTCTCCGTGACGCGCGCCGGGCCTCGTGCTACAAGCGGCCTGGTTCATGCGCCAGCCCATGTGCAGCTTCAAAACAAGTTCACCCGGACGGCACGGTCTGTTGCCGCTGCTTTGGCTCGTCGCCTCCGCAGCGGCCCAGACACCTCAACTCAACCCGGGGCCGGTCGCCACCGAGTTCGACATCCGTGACGCCGCGCAGTTCCGAAAAATCGTCGCGCCCGACGCCCGGCTCGAGCGGCTGGCCACGGGCATGAAGTTCACCGAAGGGCCGGTCTGGGTGCCGCGCGACGGCGGATTTTTGGTCTTCAGCGACATTCCTTCCGACGAGCTCAAACGTTGGACGCGCGCCGACGGCCTGAACACGTTCCGCAAACCCAGCCGCAACGCCAACGGCAACACCGTGGACCGCCAGGGCCGTCTCATCTCGTGCGAACACACCGGACGGCGCGTGGTGCGACTCGAACCCGACGGCTCGCTCATCACGCTGGTGGATCGCTTCGAGGGCAAACGGTTCAACTCGCCCAACGACGTCGCCGTGCACCCCGACGGCAGCCTCTGGTTCACCGACCCGGACTACGGCCTGCGCGGCGAGCCGAGCGATTACGGCGCGCGCTTCGTCTTCCGGTTCGACCCCGCCTCGCGCGCGCTGAGCGTCGTGGCCACCGACTTCGACAAGCCCAACGGCATCTGTTTCGCGCCCAACGGACGCAAACTCTACGTGGCCGATTCTGGCAAGCCGCGTCACATCCGCGTCTTCGACGTGAAAAAGGGCGGCGCGGTCAGCGGCGGCGCAGTGTTCTGCCAGATTGACAAGGGCGTGCCCGACGGCATCCGGTGCGACGCCAAAGGGCGCGTGTTTTCGAGCGCGGGCGACGGCGTGCACATTTTCGCGCCGGACGGACGGCTCATCGGCAAAATCCTCGTGCCCGAAACGCCGGCGAATCTCTGCTTCGGCGAGGCCGACGGCAAAACGCTCTTCATCACCGCGCGCACGTCGCTGTATGCGATTCGACTTCTGACGCGCGGCCCGCGGTGAACCGCGCCGGGATCATCGAGCCGGGCGACCCGGCCGCCACGCTGCAACGATGAGTCACTTCAACTGGCTGTTGGACGGCAGCATCGTGGGGCTTTACCTGCTGGCGACGATGATCGCCGGCGTCATGGTCCGCAAATACGTCTCGCGCGTGGATCATTTCCTCCTGGCCGGGCGCGAACTCAATGTCTATCTGGGCATCGCGTCGCTGGCGGCCACCGAGTTTGGGATCGTCACGGCGATGTACACCGCGCAGGCCGGTTACACGCGCGGTTTCGCCGGCGCGATTCCCGGCCTGTGCAACGCGCTGGCGATGTTTCTGGTCGGCTGGACGGGCTTCTGCGTCAAACCGCTGCGCGACGCGGGCGTGATGACGATCCCGGAGTTGTTCGAGCAGCGGTACGGCAAATTCGTGCGCTGGCTTTCCGGCGTGGTCATCGTGCTGGGCGGGCTGCTCAACATGGGCGTGTTCCTGCGCGTCGGCGGTCAGTTTCTCGTGGTCTGCTGCGGTATGGACCTGCGTTATCTCGAAATCGCCATGACCGTGCTGCTGCTCGGCGTCGCGATTTACACGATTCTGGGCGGGATGTTGTCGGTGCTCGTGACCGATTTCCTTCAGTTCGTCGTCATGAGCGCGGGATTGCTCATCGTGACGTTTCTGGTGCTGGGTCAAATCGGTTGGGAAAACATTGTGGCGACGGTGCAAACGCAGTTTGGCGCGGGCGGGTTCAATCCGTTTCTGCCGCCGGACCTGGGCTGGCCGTTTGTGCTCTCGAACCTGCTGGTCAACGGCGCGGCGGTGTTGACCTGGCAGGCGGTCATTGCGCGGTTGCTCGCGGCGCGGGACACGCGCACCGGACGGCGCGTTTACACCGGCACGGCATTTTTCTTCGCCTGCCGCTGGATCATTCCGGGCCTCTGGGGCATCGCCGCGCTGGCGATGGTCGAGCCGGCGATCGTGCAGAAAATCGCCGGGCAATTTGGCGAAAAGGACGGCTCGCTCTTCGCCATGCCGTATCTGCTCAGCCAGATCGTGCCGGCGGGGATGATGGGCATTTTGATCGCCGCGATGCTCGCCGCCGACATGTCCACCGATTCCTCCTACATGCTCACCTGGGGCAGCGTCATTTACAACGACATCCTCGCACCGTTCCGCAAAAAACCCTGGCCGGAGAAAAAGGGCATCCTGGTCAACCGCTTCATCATCGCCCTCATCGGCGTGTTCCTGCTCTTCTGGGGCTTGTGGTATAAACTGGAGGGCAACCTCTGGGAATACCTGCAACTGACCGGCACGATCTATCTGGCGAGCATGTCGGTGCTGCTGATCGCCTGCTGCTACTGGAAACGCGCCAACAACTGGGGCGCGATTGCGGCCATCGTCGTCGGCGCCGCCCTGCCCGTGCTCACCCTCTCGCTCAACCTGTTTGTCAAAGTGCCGGTGGCCGACGCCGCGGGCAAAATCACCGAACGCGGCTGGGTCGCGCACCACCTGGGCGAACACTGGGTGACGGTGCTGACGTTTGCCGCGACCGGCCTGGCGATGATCCTCGGCTCGTTGCTCAAACCCGTTGTGCGCTCGCGTGCCAACGCGACTGCCGTTCAACCATGAAGCTCAGCTCCTTCCTCACGCATCAACCGTTTTGGGGGCTGCTGACGCTCGCCGTGCTGGTGTGGTATTCGACCGTGACGATTTACGTCGCGGTGCGTGGCGTGCTCGACATTCGCGCCATGCTGCGCCGCCTCCGTCAGAATCACCCCGCCCCCGCACCGCAGAAAAAAGTTGATCGGTCCCCCGCCGCAGCAGACCGATAAGTTCTGCGGGTTGTTCGGGGGTCATGTTTCAAGCCTCCTCGTAAGCTTTGAGGAATTCGTCGCGCCCGATGTCGGACTGGCGGCAGATGGTGCGGAGGGTCGAGCCTTTGATGGTCGGGTGGTTGGGCATGGTCAAAGGCGTTACTGTGCCGTCGGGGTTCTGCCGGCGCAGGGCAAGGTGTTCCCGTTCGCGGACCAAGACGAAGCCGAGCGCCTGCAGAGCACGGAGGACGCGGGCCTTGGGAGCGTCCACGGGAAACTTGGGCATGGTTCAGATGGCGGCTTCGGCGACGAAGGCCTCGAGCACCGGCTCGTCGGTGTCGAGCGCGTCCGGCCCGAAGGTTTCCAGGTGGAACTTGAGGGCCGACTGCACGTCGCGCAGGGCCTGCTCATAGGTGTTGCCCTCGCCGACCACCACGCCCTTGATCCCGACCGGATAGGCCACGTAGCCGTCGGCGTGTTTTTCGACTATGATTTTGAGGTGTTTCATGGCGGGCAGTCTATATCGTGCCGGTCTCCAAAGCGAGTTCATCCGACAGGCCGGTCTGCGCGAAGCCGGAGGTGGCTTCCTCGCTCTCGCGCTGAGTGTTCCAGCACGTTTCAGCCCCGGCAGTCCGCTCGGCAGCGAGCAGGCCGCCATGCAGGGGCGGGGATTGCAAGGTGTGGGGTGCGGTCGCATCTGAGAAAAAGAGTTGACCGGCGGCGCCAGCGGGCAATGGTGGGCGCGGTATCAAAATCAACCCTCAACTGAACCCTCCAATGGCTGACAAAATCGGTTTCGTTGGCGTCGGGCGGATGGGCGCGAACATGGCGCGGCGACTCAAGGATTGCGGCTGGCCGATCGCCGCGGTGTACGACATCAACGCGGCCGCCGCGCAAGCGCTCGCGCAGGAACTGGGCTGCGTCGCGGCCGACCATCTCAAGGTCGTCACAGCGCTCTCGGACGTGATTTTCACGGTGGTCAGCGATGACCGGGCGATGAAGCGCATTTACAACGGCGGCCTGCTGTCGCGCGCCCGGGGCAAGCTCTTCATCAATTGCGCCACCGTCTCGCCCGCCATTCACGTCTGGGTCGAGAAGAAGTGCGAGGCGCGGGGCGCGCAGTCGCTGGAGGCGTGCATGGCGTCGAGCATTCCACAGGCGCGCAACGGGACGTTGTATTTGATGTGCGGCGGGCGACCCGAGGTGTTTGAGCGGGCCAAAGCCATCCTTGCCAGGCTCAGCAGCGAGGGGCAGACGATGCGTTACATCGGCCCGGCGGGCAAAGCCGCCGAGGTCAAGGCCCTGGTCAACATGGTCATGAACATCAACACGGCGGCCCTGGCCGAGGGGCTGGGCCTGGGCGCGGCGCTGGGTCTTGATCTGACGATGTTGCGCGAGGTGTTTTCGCAGACGGGCGCGGCATCGCGCGTGTTGCAGACCGACGGCGAGGACATGCAGAACCGCGAGCACACATGTTTTTTCTCCGCAGCGCACGCGGCGAAGGATTCGGGGATTGCACTCAAGCTTGCGAAGGCGCAGGGGTTGAACCTGCCGTTGGCCGCCGCCACCAAGAAGCAATACGATCGGCTGGTGAAGGACGGCTTTGGGGAACTGGACAAGTCGGCGATTGCCGAACTGACGTTCAAGGGCCGGGGCAAAGTTGCCTGACGCCGGATTGCGTTCGCCGCTGCGTTCCATCGGCGAGGGCAGCTCGCCGATCGCTTTACGGAGGTTGGGGTGGTTCAGGAAGCCGTCGGCCTTGGCGTTTTTCGCGGCAGGGTTCAAATTGGAGGCATGAGCCAGGAGTTGTTTCCATCCGGGCCGTGGACGGGCTTTTACAACTACAGCCCGCGGGACAAGCATCGCATGGACCTGGAGTTGACGTTTTCGGGCGGGCGGCTCAGCGGCGTGGGCGTGGATGACGTGGGCCGGTTTCGCGTGGAGGGCCAATACGACGTGCAGACGTTGGAGTGTTCGTGGGTGAAAACCTATTTTGGCGCGCACAGCGTGTTGTATCGCGGCTTCCGGGAGGGCAAGGGCATCTGGGGCACGTGGGAGATCACCGCCTTTCATCGCGGCGGCTTTCACATCTGGCCCAAGGCCGAAGGCGAGGGGGACGCGCAGACTGAAGCGGCGGAGCAGCTCGAACCGGCGGTGGCCGCTGTCGCAGCAGGAGCGGCCGGCAGTTCGTAACCGCATCTTTCAGCCCGGTTAAGTTGGATTTCGCTGGCCCCCGGCTTCAGCCCGGTGAACCGGGCAACCTGCCGAGCCGGCCGTTTCAACGGCTCGCGACCCATGCGAAAAGCCGCTGAAGCGGACCCAACGCTTTGATCGGCGGTTGTCACCAGGCTGAAGGCCGGTGTTCATGGGAGACCAGTGAGAGATGCGCGTCGGACCGTCGTTGTTTCTGTCGAAATAAAGGTTTCCCTGTCTCGCGCTCGGATGGCTTTGCCGCCGTCGTTGAGCGTCCTCGGCTGGAGTTTCTCCATCGCTCCAGCGGCCAGGAGGCTCCTCGTTGTGCCCCGCTCCGCCGATGCCTGCCCGCACGGAGGAAGGCCGGCTCATTGCCCGGCGACGGCCAATAAAACCGCCGACTCCGTTTGAATCCGGCCCGCGGCCACGCTATTTTCCGCGCGGTTCGTTTATGTGGCACTGCGTTGATCATCGCGTTTTGCGCCGGTTGGGGGTTGCGCTCGCCGCCGGGCTGAGCCTGGGGGCAACGGCGCTGGCCGAATCGCCCTACCTCTACGGCATCCACGATCACGACCCCGATCCGAGCGAGTTTTTGAATCGCATCAAGGCCGGCACGGGCGGAGTGGGCGGCTGGGTTACGGCCACGGTCGCGGTGGGGGCGAACACCAATGATTTCAGCGGCGCAAATTTCTCCGCGCTGGCCAACGCGGGCCACACAATCATCTGCCGGATCAACTACGGCTATTTCCCGCAGGGCACGATTCCGGTGCCGGCGCTCTGGGACGCATTCGCCATTCGCTGCAAAAATTTCGTCGCCAACTCAACCGGTTGCAACATCTGGCTCATCGCCAACGAAACCAACCTGGCCGTGGAGTGGCCGCTGGACCCGAGCAACAACCGCTTCAACTACATCTCGCCGCAGGATTACGCGGTGTGCTTCCGCAAGGTGTATAACGCGATCAAATCGGTGCGCCCGAACGACAAGGTCATTGTGCAGGCGCTCGCGCCGTGGGGCGGGCCTTATGGCCCGGGCACGTTCAACGTCGGCGGGGTCAACTACCCGCACGACGGCGTGCCGTTGAACTGGGTGCAGTATTTGAACCAGATGCTCACGGCGATTGCGGCGAGCGGGCCGCTGGACGGCATTGCGTTGCACATCGGCTCGCGCGGTTACGATTACGAGGACATCCACAGCACCAACAAGGTCAACGCGGGCGGCCAGAACCTTTACTGGAGTTTTTACGTTTACAAGGACTGGATTGATTACGGCATTCCCTCCTCGCTGTATCATCTGCCGCTCTACGTGACCGAGTGCAACGGGCTGTACTACTGGAAAGGCGGCGGCCCACCGGGCGAACCCAACCCCGAACCTTACAAGCCCGGCTGGATGCAGGAAATCTACGCCGAGTTCAACCGCTACAATCAATGGGCGGCCACCAACGCGCGCCCGATCTTCCGCTGCGTGAACCTCTACCGCTGGTGCGCCTACTGCGACGGCTGGAACATTGACGGCCCGGACAACCCCTACAAGGGGCAAATCCTCGCCGACCTCGACGCCGCCGTGGCGCAACTGTATCGCTGGCCGACCAACGTCATTCCGACCAACCCGCCCGCCGCCCCGACGGGCCTGACGGCCACCGTCGGCAACGGGCGCGTCACGCTCACGTGGAATCCCGTCGCGTTCGCCAACACCTACCGGGTGAAACGCTCGACGGTGAGCGGCGGCCCTTACACGGTGATCGCCAGCAACCTGGTCGTGACCACTTACAACGACGTGTCGTTTACGCCGGGCACGACGTATTACTACCGCGTCTCGGCGGTCAACGCGCTGGGCGAAGGCCCGAACTCGGCACAGGTCAGCGCCACGCCCACCAACGCGCTGCCGGACGTGGTGGTGACGGGGATCAGTTGGACGCCGGCCAGTCCCGCCGTCGGCAGCAACGTCGTCTTCGCTGCGACGGTGCGGAATCAGGGGTCCGGCCCGACGCCCTCGGGGGTCATCCTCGGCGTGGGGTTCAGCGTCAACGGCAACCTCGTTTCCTGGTCGGGCACGCACACGGCCTCGCTGGCGCCGGGCGCCTCGGTCACGCTCACGGCCAACGGCGGCCCGGGCGGCGTCAACTACTGGACCGCGACCGCCGGTGTGCACACCGTCACCGCGCACGTGGACGACGTGAACCGGTTCGAGGAGGCCGACGAGGGCAACAACATCGCCACGACGAACCTGACGATTTACGCGCCCGGTTACGCGATCAACTGCGGCGGCGCGGCGGCGGGCGGCTTCAGCGCCGATGCGTATTGGAGCGGCAGCGCCAACACGTATTCCAACGGCACGGCGATTGACCTGAGCGGCGTGACGAATCCCGCCCCGCTGGCGGTGTATCAGACCGAGCGCTGGGGCAATTCCACCTACACGTTCCCGGCGTTGGTGCCCGGCGCGGCCTACGCGGTGCGCCTGCACTGGGCTGAAATTTCGCCCTCGGTCAACGCGCCCGGCGACCGCCGCTTTCACGTTTCGATCAACGGCACGCAGGTGTTGACCAACTTCGACATCTGGGCCGCCGCCGGCGCGAAGTTCCGGGCCGTCACGCGCACCTTCACCACCAACGCCAACAGCGCCGGGCAGATCGTGCTTGCTTTCACGCGGGGCGCGGCCAACGAGGCGAAGATTGGCGGCATTGAAATCACGCCCGTCGCGCCCGCCCCACCGGTGCTGGCGCCCATCGGCAACCGCGTCATCAACGAGGGCGAATCGCTCACGTTTGTGGCGCTGGCTGCCGACACGCAACCCGGCTCGCTCATCACCGACTTCGAGTCGTTCACCAATGGCCAGACCTCGGTGATGTTCCGGCATCCGACGTTTTCGGGCACGACGAGTGGTTTGCTGGACGCCTCACCCAACGTTTCGGCCGTGAGCGGCGCATTACCGCCGGGCAACGCCAGCAGCCGCGCGCTCAACGTCAACTGGAGCTTCAAAGCGGGCACGACCAACCCGTGGTTGCGCCTGACGACCTTCGGCGCAAGCACGCTGCCCAATCCGATCGTGGACTTTGCGCAAACCGTGCGCTTCGACATCTGGACCGACCGCGACCTGCGCGTGGGCCTGGGCGTGCGCGAGAGCAATCCCACCGGCCCGATCGGCGGCGACGGCGGCAGCAGCGGGCCGATTGAATTTGTGGGCGTGCCGTCGCTGCTCGGCAGCGCGCCGCAACCGCTGCGCACCGTCCCCGCCAGCAACTGGGTGACGCTCACTTTCAACTTCACCAACGAAGCCGTGAGCGCGTTCACCGGCAACGGCACGCTCGAATCCACCACCGGCAAGGGCGTGCTCGAACATCTGGCGTTCGTGCCCGCAGCGGGCAGCGGGGCTTACAACGTGTTCCTCGACAACTTCGCCGTTGTGCCGCCGAGCATCCTGACCTTCAGCCTGAGCAACGCGCCCGGCGGCGCCACGATCAATCCCACCAACGGCACGTTCACCTGGACGCCGACCGAAGCGCAGGGGCCCGGCAACTACACGATTACCGTGCGCGTCATCAAAAACGGCAACGCGAGCCTGGCCGACGCCAAAACCTTCATCGTCACGGTCAACGAAGTGAACCAGCCGCCGTCGCTCGCCCCCATCCCCGACCGCACCGTCAACGCCGGCGCCACGCTCACCTTCACCAACACCGCCACCGATCCCGACCTGCCGCCCAACACGCTGAGCTTCAGCCTCGACGCCGGGCCGTCGGGGGCGAGCGTCGGGGCGAGCAGCGGCGTGTTCAGTTGGACGGCGCCGCTGGTGGAGATGCCGTTGACCAACGCGGTGACGCTGCGGGTGAGCGACAACGGCGCGCCGCCGCTGAGCGACACGCGCAGCTTCAACCTCATCGTCGTGCCCCCGCCCCGCGTGGTTGCAGCGCAGCCGGCCGGCGACGCGGTCGTGTTCGGTTGGCAGGTGTTTCCGGGCAAGACCTACCGCGTCCTGTTCAAAGACGACCTCCATGATCCCCAGTGGACGGTGCTGGGCGGCGACCTGCTCGCCACCCACGCCGTGTTGTGGCAGACCAACAACATCACCAGCCCGGCGCAACGGTTCTTTCGGTTGCAGCAGGTGGATTGAGGGCGCGAATCGCCCGTTCCTTGACGGCCGGGCAGCCGTTGCCTGCGACAGCAAACCGTTCTGCGTTTTACCGGGGCAGGGGATGAAATTCAAATCGCGCCGGGCGTTCCCTGGTCAGATCGAGTTCGATCGTCAAAAATCCTCCGTCTTTCAACAACTCGATCCCCGCGAGGGACGGGCACAAACGGACGCGAAACGGTCGCCAGCGGCGGGCCTGGTTCAGTGCCGTGCTCATGCGTTGCACCGTGTGGCCCAGAAAGCGGATCACCGGCATGCCCGCCAGGACGCGACTCGGCCACAAATACAGCGGCGAGTGCAAGTGCCCGATGAGGGTCGCCTCAATCTGCCCCAGTCGCGCCCGCACGGCGTCCTCCTCCCACAAAAACGCCAGCGCCGTCGGGTCATGGCAGAACAACAGCACGCGTGCGCGGGGCGACACGGTCTCAAAGGCCGCGCGAATCTCGGCCCGGTGCGCGTCGCGCAACCGCTCCCATTCCGGCCGCTCTTCGGCCAGCATGTCGGCTGCGAACACCGGCAACGCCAGGAGCGTGGAGGCCACGCCCATCAACTCGTAATCGCCACGGGTCTCCCGCCAGAACGGTTGCAGGCCCAGTTCCTCCACGCAGCGCCGCCAGCTTCTGAGCCGCAGCCCGCCCTTGTGACCGGAGACGTTGAGTTTGCCCAGCTCGTGATCGCCCAAGTTCAACCGTACGCGATTGCCGAATCGCGTGCGCAAGCGCGTGACAACCTCCCGCGCGCTTTGCATCGCCGCCTCATCGCTCACGCCCACGTAACCGGTGCCGCAGGTGTAATCCCCGTTGGCCACAACCAGGTCCGGCTCGCCCACCGCCGCAAGAAATCGGTCCAATTGCGCGTTGTGCCGCAGCGGATGCCGCATCCAGACGGTGTGGCGATACAGGCGGAAGACGGCGCGCACCACGGCCGGATGAATGTCCCGGAACTCATGATCGTCGCCGCGCGCCTGTTCGGCCGCACTGGCGTAGTGGATGTCGCTGACGACCGCGATGCGAAACGGCTCAGGCATCGGTGGGCAGGAAACGCCCCGGGCGCGATGGGGTCAAGTCACGCCGCTGCGGCGTGCGGCGGCGGTTGGTGGCAGTGCGCGTCACGGCGCGTTGTTCCGCGGTGAGGGCGGTGGCGGACCGGGCGGCCCGCGGCGGCGCGCTCGCAACAACCGTTCGTAGGTTTCTTCCAGCACCGCCCGCTTCGACGCCCAGGTGAAATGCCGTCGCGCCCGTTCGGCGGCCCGCTGGCCCAACTGCAACCGCCACGCCGGGTCGTTGCGCAAGCGCACCAGTGCGGCGGCGAACGCCTCGACCGTTTTGTCGGGCGTGGTCACGGGCACTTTGACGCCGGAATCCTCCGAGACGATCTCCGACGGGCCGGCCCAGTCCAGGCAGATGACCGGCAGGCCTTTGGACATGGCCTCCAGAAGAGCCGAGCCGCCGCTATCGCGCAGGGCGGGAAACACGAACAGGTCGGCGCGCTCGTAATGCGGCTCCAGTTGGTCGTGGGGCAGCCGGCCCAGAAACCGCACCTGGTCAGCCACGCCGTATTTGCGCGCTTCGCGTTGCCAGAACTCGTAGCCCAGACCGGTGCCGATGATGGTCAGCTCGCAATCGCGCAGGCCGCTGCGGGCCAGTGCCGCAAACGCCAGCCCCATCGCCCGCGTAGGAAGGCAGTTGCCCACATACAACAACCGGAACGGCTCGCCCGGTGCCCGTTCGCGCGAGCGCACCGGCCGGGTTTCATCCTCGGGCCGGATGGCGTTCGGCGGCACGACAAGGCATTTGCCGGCCAGCCGGCGACCGAAGAACTCCATCGTCACATGGTTGGAAACGAACACCACGTCGGTCTGCTCCAGGGTGCGCTGCACCGGCGGCCAGGCGAACCAGGTCCAGTTGAACACGCGGCGCAACGACTCCGGCACGTAAAGCGGGCCCAAATACTTGTAGAACCCGAATGGGATGGATTCGCCGCCGGCCACCGGCCCCCAGACCGACGGCACGCCCAGGCACGTCGCCAAAAACGGCACACGGAAGGTGTGAAACGTCGTTTGGTGCACCAGGTCGAATCGTTCCTGTTCGTGCCAGGCCTCGGCCAGGCGGGTGGCCCGGACCACCCAGACAATTTTGCGCAGCCACGAACCCAGGCGCCCGAACGGTTCGGTCAGAGTGCGCACCCATCCGGGCAGGGGCACGAAACGCACCTGCACACCCAGGCGCGCCGCGTGCCGTTCCACCGCCGCACGCGCCTTGACCGTGGTGATGAGATACACCTGATACCGGTGGGCGGCCTGTTCGGCCCAACCCCAACCCAGCCAGTGCTCGCCGGTGCCCTCCGGGTCACACGCGTAGGCCAGCATCAACACCTTGGGCCGATCCAGCTCGCTCATACCTGTTGTCGCGCGATCAATCCCGCCACGGTCGGGGTGAACGTCGGCAGGCTCTGCGTTCCGTCATGCCAGGCGGCCAAAAACGTCGCGGCGAAATCCAGCGACTCGGCGATCACCTGGTGCATGTCCAGATACCGATACGTGGCCAGCCGTCCCAGAAACGAAACCCCGCGCGTCTGAACGGCATCGGCGTAGTAGTGGCGCAACCGGGCTTTGTCGTCGGGCCGCCGCACCGGGTAGTAGGGGATGTCCGTCGGGCCGGTGTCCTGGCTGAACTCGAAGAACGCGACCGTTCGCTCATGCTGTTCCCATCGGGTGAAATGCTTGTATTCGTGCACGCGCGTGTAGGGCACGCGCACATCGGTGTAGTTGATCACCGCCGTGCCCTGAAAATCCCCCCGCGCCTCATGCCGTTGAAACGTCACCGTGCGATAGGCCAGCCGCCCGTGACGAAACCCGAAAAATGCGTCAATCGGCCCGGTGTAAAAAACATGCTCAAACTCCCCGCACCAGGCCGGATCGAACTTCTGGGCCAGACGCACCTCGATGCGCGGATGCTCCAGAATCCGGCGCACCAGCTCGGTGTAACCCCCCTCCGGGATGCCCTGAAACACGCAGTCGTAGTAGCAATCGTTGTAGTTGAACCGCACCGGCAGGCGTTTGAGCACCGAAGCCGGTATTTCCCTCGGGTCGCAGCCCCAGTGTTTGCGCGTGTATCCCTCGAAAAAATTCTCGTAAAGCTCCCGGCCCACCATCCGGAGCGCCTGTTCCTCGAAGTTGGCGGGCTCGCCGTTCCGCTTCTCAGCCAGCGACTCCAGAAACGCCCGCGCCTCCTCGGGCGAAAACGTTTTGCCGAAAAACTGGTTGATCGTCAGCAGGTTGATCGGCAGCGAAAACATCCCGCGCGGCGTGTTGGCCATGACCCGGTGAATGTAGGGCCGGAAGGGCATGAACCGGTTGACGTATTCCCAGACATCCTGCCGGTCGGTGTGAAAAATGTGTGAGCCGTAGCGATGCACCATCACACCCGTCGCCTCGTCGCGCTCGGTGTGACAATTGCCCGCCACGTGCGGGCGCTCGTCAAAGACAATCACGCGCCGGTCGGTGTGCACCGCCAGCTCGCGCGCCACCACCGCCCCGGCAAAACCCGCACCCGCCACTGCAAACGGTCGGCTTGCCATCGGAGCCACGAGCCTAACGCTTCGCACCGAAGGCATCAACGCCTTTGCCACTCAGGTCGCGCCGGGCGACGCAACTCAACCCTCAAACGGCCAAAGCCGGAAAGAGGGGCGGCAGCCCGTCCCCTCGCCCCAACAGCCGGTTGCGACTACGGGAACGTTGGCCCCCCCGGCCTGAAAGATGATTTCGACGTGATGCTCAACCGCGCGTTTCACGGAGCGCCCATCAGCCGCGGGCTTCAGCCCGGCGAAAACGCCGACCGGCGCTCGAACGCTTCAACGCTTTAACGCTCCAGCGGTTGGCTCTGGCCCGCGGCGGACGGCGGTGCGCCCGGTTTACCTGCATCCAGGTCAATGAGGATGTCGCGCGGTTCGGCGCCCTTGCTGGGGCCGACGATGCCGCGCCGCTCCAACTCGTCCATGATGCGCGCGGCGCGTCCGTAGCCGAGGCGCAAGCGCCGTTGCAACAGCGAGACGCTGGCCTTCTGCTCACTGCGAATGACCTCGATGCACTGCTGGATGAGTTCCTCGTCCTCGTCAATGCCGTTGTCCTCCTCGAAGTCGCTGCCGGGCCGGGAGAGTTGCTGGTGGATTTCGACCTCGTAGCTGGGTTTGGCCTGTTTGGCGATGAAGTTGACGATCTGCTGGATTTCCTGGTCGGTGACCAGCGCGCCCTGGGCGCGGATGAGTTTGGCCGAGCCGGGCGGCATGTAGAGCATGTCCCCCTTGCCGATGAGTTTCTCGGCGCCCATCGCATCGAGAATCGTGCGCGAGTCCACCTTGGAGGCGCACTGGAAGGCGA
>JAOAIM010000104.1 GCA_026414705.1 Verrucomicrobiia bacterium
GACACCTACCTGCCCACGCCGCGTTGTCCCTCACCCCGGCCCTCTCCCGCTGGGAGAGGGAGCGCGCGGCGGGCGCGCGCCCCGCAAAACATCGAACAACGAACACTGAACAACGAACATCGAACGGAGCGTGGGGCGCGGGAGCGAGCGAGCGAGTCGCCGACTTCCAATCGGCGGAGCGGCCGAAGCGGTGGCAAGCCGCCGCACTTCAAAACGCGGCCGCGCTCGCATGAGGCGACTCTTGAAATCTCTCTCCGACAAGGCAGATGGAACGCCCGCGAAGCATCCCTTACGTGTCGGCGTCGGCCCGGAACGCAATGACGCTCAAGGGCGGGAGCGTCAGCGCCGCCGACCACGGCAGACCGTGCCAGGGATACTCCTCCGCGTTCACGCCGCCCAAATTGCCCAGGTTGCTGCCCCCATAGAGGGCGGAGTCGGTGTTGAGCACTTCGCGCCAGCGACCGGCGCGCGGCAACCCGACGCGATAGCCGAACCGCGGCACGGGCGTGAGATTGAGGATCACCACCAGTTCACGCTCGCCCGCCGCGTCACGGCGGCGGAACGCGAGCACGCTGTTCTCGTGGTCGGAGCAATCAATCCACGCGAAGCCGTTTGGGTCGTAGTCGCCGTCCCAAAGCGCGGGTTCGGCGGCGTAGAGGCGGTTGAGGTCAAGCACCAGCCGTTGCACGCCGCGGTGATAGGGGCCGGCGTCGAGCAGCCACCAGTCCAGTTGCGCGTCGGCGTTCCATTCGCCGCTCTGGCCGAATTCGCCGCCCATGAAGAGGAGTTGTTTGCCGGGGAAAAGCCACTGGTAGGCGAGCAGCGCGCGCAGGTTGGCGAAGCGTTGCCAGTCGTCGCCGGGCATCCGGCCCAGGAGCGAGCCTTTGCCGTGGACGACCTCATCGTGGGAGAGCGGGAGGATGAAGTTTTCGTGGTGATGGTAAAGCATCGCAAAGGTCAGGTCGTTCTGATGATATTTGCGATGCACCGGGTCGCGCCGGAAATAGCCGAGGGTGTCGTGCATCCAGCCCATGTTCCACTTGAAGGTGAAGCCCAGGCCGCCGACGTAGGGCGGGCGGGTGACCAGCGGCCAGGCGGTGGATTCCTCGGCCACCGTCACCACACCCGGAAATTCCGTGTGCACCAGGTGGTTGAATTGTTTGAGGAATTCGATGGCCTCGAGGTTCTCGCGTCCGCCGTGGATGTTGGGGATCCATTCGCCCGGCTTGCGCGAGTAATCCAGATACAGCATCGAGGCCACCGCGTCCACGCGCAGGCCGTCGGCGTGGAAGCGGTCGCACCAGAACAGCGCGTTGCCCAGCAGAAAGTTGGCGACCTCGTGGCGTCCGTAGTTGAACACCAGCGTGCCCCAGTCCGGGTGCTCGCCCTTGCGCGGGTCTTCGTGCTCGTAGAGCGCCGTGCCGTCGAAGCGCGCCAGCGCCCAGTCGTCGCGCGGGAAATGTGCCGGCACCCAGTCCAGGATCACCCCGATGCCCGCTTCGTGCAGCGCGTTGACCAGATATTGAAAATCGTCCGGCGTCCCGTAACGGCTGGTTGGCGCGTAAAAACCGGTCACCTGATAGCCCCAGGACGGATAAAACGCGTGCTCCATCACCGGCAGAAATTCCACGTGCGTGAAGCCCATCCAGCGCACGTAATCCACCAGCGGGGCCGCCAGCTCGCGATACGAAAAGGATTCGCCGGCGGTCTTTTTCATCCACGAGCCAAGGTGCACCTCGTAGATGCTCATGGGCGCGCGGAGCGGGTTGCGCTGCCGCCGCTGCTCCAACCACGCCGCGTCGCTCCAGACCGTTTTGCGCGTGTCCCAGACGATGGCGGCGTTTTTCGGCGGCACTTCAAAGAAAAATCCGTAGGGGTCGGTTTTGAGCGTGACGCGGCCGGTGACCTCCTCGATTTCAAACTTGTAGAGCGCGCCTTCGCCGACGCCGGGGATGAAAATTTCCCACACGCCCGACACGCCCAACATGCGCATGGGATGAAAGCGTCCGTCCCAGCGGTTGAAATCGCCCACCACGCTCACGCGCCGGGCGTTGGGCGCCCAGACGGCGAAGCTCGTGCCGGGCACGCCGTCGAGTGTGCGCAGGTGCGCGCCCAACTTCTCATAGACCCGGCGGTCGTCACCCTTGTTGAACAGGAACAGGTCTGCCGGGCCGAGCGTTGGCAGGAACGAATACGGATCGCGCGTGCGCCGGACGCGCCCGTCGCGGTCGGTGATGACCAGTTCGTAAGCATACACGCGCCGGGCCTTGCGGCTGACGCCCTCGAACAAGCCCGCCGGATGGAGGCGCCGCAGCCTGATGCGCGGCTGGTTTTTTTCGTGCACCGGCTCAACGGCGATGGTCGCCGCATCCGGCACCAGGGCGCGCACCACCACGCCCGAGCCGTCGCCCAGCGGGTGCATCCCCAGCAGATCGTGCGGCGAGCGGTGTCTGAGTTCGACCAGGCTGCGGAGTTCGGTTTCGGTCAGAATCATGCGAGCCGGAAACTGACAAAAGGGCGGTGCAATTGAAATTTTTTTCGGGGCGCGCCCCGGCCTCGGCACGGCGACCGAGCCTCAGGTTGAGATCCCCAACACGCTGATCAAAACTTCGGCCAGCCGCGTCGAAGCCCGCCGCGCCTGCCGGTGCAACCGCAACAAACCGACCACGGCGGCGGGCCGTCGAGCCAGCGCCATGAGCAACCGACCGAAGTCCACATGGCCGCTGGCGCGCAGGACGCGGTTGAAATCCAGGGGGAGGTTTTCGGTGGCGGCGTCGGAAATGGCCCGCACGACGGCGAAGGGGATGTTCCGCGTCCGGCAGATTGCCTGGAGCGCCGCCGACTCCATTTCCACGGCGTCGGCACCGGTGCGGGCGCGCAGCGCCGCTTTTTCCGCGGCGGTCGCAGCGACCCGATCCAGTGACAGGAAGCGCATGGGTACCGCTCCGGCGTTGAGCAGGGCAGTGCGCAGCGCGTCGTGATCCGTGGTAAAGCCGACGGTGCCGACCGACCACCCCGGATCGAGCGCGCCCGCGAAGCCGCAACTGAACACGCAGTCGGCGGTGTGCGTTTCGAGAGTTTTCAGCAGAGCGCGCTCGGCCGCCAGGCGGCCGACGCCGGTAAAGACCGTTTTGATGCGCACGGGGCAGGCACCGTTTGGGGACCGGGATCGGGCGAGGCGATTTTGGAAGGCGGCGGCCTCGGCGCGCAGAGCAAAGCAGACGAGTGTGGTGGAGGCGGGCGCGGGGGATGCCGGGCCGGGATTCATTTGATGCCCGCGAGTCGTTCCTTCCAGATGCGAAACAATTCGACGGTGGCGCGGACGTCGCGCAGACAGTATTCGGCGATTTCGCGGTGGCGGCCCTGGGCCAGCAACTGACTGACGTCCATGCCCGTCACCCCGTGCGCCTTGGGCGAATCAATGCCGAAGGCCTTGCAGTAGAAATCCAGGTTGAAGCGTCGTGCCGCGCCCTCGCGCCCGCTCACGCCGTAAAAAGTGAACTGCTCGGCCAGGTCGCAGTGCGGCTCGGTGGCGAAGCGGTAGCCGAGCCAGTTTTTTTTGGTGATGGGAACATTGAGGATCGCCGAGCGCAGATACAAAAACGGCACGTCGAACGTTCGTCCGTTGAACGTCACGATTTCATCGTAGTGCCGGGCCAGGTCCCAGAACATCGCCAGCAGCTCGCTTTCCTCGGCGCAGGGCACGAATTCAACCGGCCCGCCACCCTCGTCCGGCTCGTAATCCTCCGCCAGGAACAGGACCTTGCCGCGCTGGGTGTCCACGTTGAGCATGGCGATGCAGACGACCTGCGCGGTGAATGGCCAGAGGTTGAGCTGGCGAAGGACCTCGTCACGTCGGGCCGCACGCGCCGTCTCGTCGGCCAGCCGTTCGGCCTCGCGCAGGAGGTACTCGCGCTGGACCTCGTCGAACTGTTCCAACGGGAGCGCGGACGTTTCAATGTCGAAGGCTAGCCGGGCCATGCGATGAATTTCGCCACAACGAGCGCGAGGTTAGTCGCGCGCCCGGTCGCTGTCGAATCTGTTTGCTGCGCGATCGGCTCGCAACCGGGCGGAGCGACGGATGCCGGGCCGTTCGGGCATGTGGGTCGGGACTTTCATTTCAAGCGCCGTCGGGCCAAAATTTTTCGCGACGCGCGTCGTGGCCGTCGGTGAAAGCCATCCGGTCGGGACGGTGCTCTGGATCAACCTCTCGCGGCGATGTATCGCGGCAAGAAAGTCGTCGTGGTGATGCCCGCCTACAACGCGGCGCGGACGCTGCCCCGGACCTATGCCGAGGTGCGCGAGCAGGGCCTGGTGGACACGATCATTCTGGTGGACGACGGCAGCCGGGACGAAACGGTGCAGATTGCCCGGGGACTTGAGGGCGTTGAGGTGCACGTGCACGAGCGCAACCGGGGTTACGGCGCCAACCAGAAAACCTGCTACCGACTGGCGTTGGAGGCGGGGGCCGACATCGTCGTGATGATTCATCCCGATTACCAATACACGCCGAAGCTGCTGCCCGCGATGGTTTCGATGATCGCCAACGGGCTGCATCCGTGCGTGCTGGGCAGCCGGATTCTGGGCGGTTACGCGCTGCGCGGCGGCATGCCGCTGTGGAAATACGTGGCCAACCGGTTCCTGACGTTTGTGGAGAACCTCCTGCTCGGCGCCAAACTCTCCGAATACCACACCGGCTATCGCGCGTTCTCGCGCGAAATTCTCCAGACGCTCAATCTGGAGGCCAATTCCGACGATTTCGTTTTCGACAACCAGATGCTCGCGCAAATTCTCTGGCACGGGTTCACGATCGGGGAGGTGAGCTGCCCGACGCGCTATTTTCCGGAGGCCTCCTCGATCAATCTGCGCCGGAGCATCCGCTATGGCCTGGGTTGCCTGGCCACGGCGTTGAGCTTCCGACTCGCGCGCTGGGGCTGGATCAGCTCGAAGCGCTTCCCGCGGAGGCGGCCTTCGCCCTCGCCGCAGCCGTGACCCGGTTCAGGGCAGTCGTCAGGCGGCTCTTCTTGCGATTGGCCGTGGCCCAGTGCACGACGCCGGACTTGACGGCCTTGTCGTAAGCGGAGGTCACGTCGCGCAGCAGCTTGACGGCCTCGTCGCGGTTGCCCGCGCCCAGGAGCTTGCGATAGGTTTTTTCGAGCCGGCGCAGGCGATTGCGGATGCGCAGATTGTGCACGCGGCGACGTTCGTTGGCGCGCATGCGGCGCGCGGCGGACTTGGTGTTCGGCATAATTTCAAACGCTTTTCCGGTTCAAGGGCGGCCAAGCTACGGAATTTGGGCGGAAAGTCAACCGGCGCGCGTGGCGGTCAGTGGCCAAAGATGGCCGGGATGCGCCCGGGGTTGACGGCCGCGAGCCGCGCGTCGGTCGGGGCCGCGGCACCGCACTTAACGGGCCGTGCTCACGAGGATTTGGAATCCGCCCCGGTGTGAGATGCTCCGGCTGTGGTGGGCCCAGCAGGATTCGAACCTGCGACCAAGCGATTATGAGTCGCCTGCTCTGACCCCTGAGCTATGGGCCCGCCGGAAAATATTTGCGCCCAATCGCCCGTTGGCGGCAAGCGGATTTCCTGCCGGATCCGACTCAACTCTCCATCGCGCCGACATTCCTGAGCCGACTCGCTCCTCGAACGGTGGCGTCGGCCGCGGCGCCCTCGCCGCACAACTCGATGGGATCTAAAAAGCGCAACCATGGAACTTCAGGCGTGCGGGGTCTCCTTGGCTGCGACAACCAGCTTGAAAATTTCACATAGGTAGGGACGCGCAGTTTCGTGCGCAAACTTGCAGTCTGCCGATCGCGCAGGCGTTTGGTGATGGACATCAGGCGACGCCTCGCGCCAATCGGGTTGACTGGGCGCGCAATCTCGAAACCATGAGGCGACGCGATGAGCCACATCCTCACGGTGCTCCGCTTCGGGGCGAGGTATCTCCGGCGCTACTGGGTGCGTCTGCTGTGTGGCGTGGCCTGCGGCGGCGTGTTTGCGCTGGCCAACGGCAGTTTCATCTGGGCCACGCGCACGATGACCGAGCGGCTGGCCGAACCGGCCACGCCCGCCAGCGCGTCCACGTCCGTGCCGCGTCCGGACGCGGCGCCATCAGATTTCGCCGCGCCGTCACCGCGCGTCCCGACGCAGGTGACGGCGGCCGTGCCCTGGACGCAGCCCTTGCGGGTTGTGGGTGACGCGGCGGAGCGGGCGATTGAACCGTGGTTGCCCCGGCGCGGCCGGCCGTTGGACTGGCGGCAGGTGACGGGTTTGTTGTTGTTGTTACCGTTGCTGGTGCTGGTGCGCAGCGGCGCCGATTACCTCAACAGCTATTGCCTGGGCTGGGTGAGCGAGCGGGTCATCCGCGACCTGCGCATGGACGTGATGGAGAAACTTGCGTCGCTGTCGCTGGACTTTTTCACGCGTTCGAGCACGGGCGATCTGCTGACGCGGATTCAGACCGACACGGCGAACCTGTTGCGAGCGCTCAAGCAGGGCGTGGCCGACCTGGTGAAGGAATCGTTCACGGTGGTTGCGGTGTTTGGCGGGTTGCTGTTGCTGGACTGGCAACTGACGCTGGCGGTGGCGGTGTTGTTGCCCGCGGTGCTGTTTCCGCTGCAGGTGCTGGGCAAAAAAGCGCGGCGCGCAGCGGCGGCGGGCCTGCAGGCGAGCGTGTCGCAATCCAGTCAACTGGTCGAACTGGTCGGCGGCATCCGCATCATCAAAGCCTACAACCTGGAAGAGGAGGAACTGGCGCGGTTTCGCAAAACCTCCAGCCAGCTCGTGCACGCGGGCATGAAGGGCATCCAGGCCAAGGAACTGGTCAACCCGATCATCGAAATCGTCGCGATGATCGGGTTGGGCGCGCTGTTGATTTACTTTTTCTGGAGCGGGCGGAGCGGTTCGGAGTTGGTCGCGTTTCTGACGGGCGTGCTGTTGTTTTTCCTGCCGGTAAAAAAGCTCGCGGGCGTGCACATTTTGTTTCAGCAGGCGAGCATTGGCGCGGTGCGCCTGCAGGAAATTCTGGCCGAGCAGCCCAAGGTCGTGGACCCGCCGAATCCCAAACCACTGAAGGAATTCCGCACCGCGATCACGTTCGAGCACGTGAGCTTTGCGTATCGTGACCGGCCCGTGCTGGAGGACATCAACCTCCGCATCCCGCGCGGGTTCAAGCTTGGCATCGCGGGTGAGAGCGGTTCGGGCAAGACGACGTTGCTGAACCTGCTGTTTCGGTTTTACGACCCGACGGCGGGCGCGGTGAAGATTGACGGCGTGGATTTGCGCGAGGCGTCGGTGCGGGATTTGCGGCGGTTGATGGCGCTGGTGAGCCAGGATGTGATCCTGTTCGACCAGACGGTGGCCGAAAACATCGGCTGCGGCAAACCGGGCGCGACGCGGGCGGAGATCGAAGCCGCGGCGCGCGCGGCCTCGGCTCACGAGTTTATCATGGAACTGCCGCAGGGCTACGACACGCGCGTGGGCGAACGCGGCGTGACGCTCTCCGGCGGCCAGCGCCAGCGCATCGCCATCGCGCGCGCGTTTGTGCGCGACGCGCCCATCCTGGTGCTCGACGAGGCGACGGCGGCGCTGGATTCCAGGGCGGAGGCGGAGGTGCAGGCGGCGATTGATCGGCTGGCCGTCAACCGCACGGTCATCTGCGTGGCGCACCGACTTTCCACGTTGGCGAGCATGGACCGAATCGTTGTGCTGTCCGGTGGGCGGATTGTGGAGGAGGGCAGCTTTGAGGAACTGCTGCGGCGCGGCGGCGTCTTCGCGGGCATGGCGTCGCGACAGGGCATCAGGGCTTCCGCGCTGAACCGGTGACCGCACGGCCCCAGGAGTTTTTGATTTTCGTCGAGTTTGTGCGAGTTTCCGGCCATGACCCGGATGTTGGGCTTCGCATTGTTGATGGCGTGGCTGGAGGTTGCGGCCCTGGCGTCGCCCCCGCCCAAAACACCCAAGCCGGCCGGGCGCGGCACGGACATCCTGCACCTGTTCCTGCGCAAGGAGATGGTCAACGAGGGTCTGTTCGCCCCGGCCAAGGGCCAGGTGAAACTGGGCCTGAATCGTCAGGGCAATGCGTTCAACCAGCGGCTCGACGTGTCCGCGGCGAATTTGCCCACGAACACACCCCTGGCTTTGTGGGCGGCGACGGGCGAGAACACGAACTTCAATTTTGTCACCAGCCTGACCACTGACAGCAAGGGCCGCACGGGCATTCGTTTCATGAAAGTGAGTTCGGTGCAGGGCTTTCCCGGCAGGGGAAAGACACCTTTGCCAAACGCGCTCCACCCGGTCAGCGACATCCGGGAACTGGCACTGGCGGACCTGCGCACCCAGGCGGTGCTTTCGGCCGAGCTGCGCGCGCCGGAAAAGTTGCAATACCTCGTCAAACGCACCTGGTCGGAGGGCAGCGCCACGGCGTCGCTGCGGTTGAAAGCAACCACGCAGAAGCTCAAGTTCGAATTGCGCGGGGAGGGGCTCGCCCCGTCCCAAAACTACCTGCTCGCGCTCAACGGCACGCCTGTTGGCAGCGCCTCAAGCCACGCCGACGGCGTGGTTGTGTTCACCAATTTGCCGGTGTCCCCGTCCAACATCCTCCACGTGCGTTGGCTTGCGATCTGGAACAGCGCCAGCAACAGCGTTTTGAGCACGACCTTGCCCTGAACCTGAAAACAGCCATAGAGCCCCCGGATGAAACACCGAACGACACGATGCGCGGTCTTTCCTTGGAAACTTCGGTTCAACGGCAGGATGCACGCTGTCACGGAGACACCATCCGGGTCGAATCGGCGACCCGACAATCTCACCTGGCGGCAGCGGACGTTTCGAGGCTGAAGCCGGCCGGATGAGACCCGGCAACAGACTTGCGATTTCACCCCAACCCGCTAATGTGCGCCTCGGGTGCGCGGTTAGCTCAGTGGTAGAGCACTTCCTTGACACGGAAGGGGTCAGAGGTTCGAGTCCTCTATCGCGCACCATTCTCTGACGGCATCCCCAAACGGTCGCACCGCTCCGAACGCAGTGACGGCTGGCGCCACGTCGCACGGTAAACCGTCGCCTTCTGCATTGCGGAGTCAACAAACCGGCGCGCGGGCAGGACCGGATTTGACAGGCGCGCACAGTTGCGCTTACTTGGCCACGACATGAAAGCCTCGTGTCTCGTGTGCCCGGGTGTGATCCTTTGGCTTGCCACTCTGAGTTTCGGCGTTGTCTCGACACCGGCAGTTCGCGCGCAGAATCTGCTCAAGAACGCCGATTTCGAGCAGCCGTTGGGGCCGACCAACTGGACGGTTGTCTATCTCCACGGCGGGCCGGAGGACTTTGAGATCAAAGACCGCAGTCGCGGCGGCGCGCGCCGCCCCTCGACTTTTTATGGCGCGTATTTCCGGCCGCTCACCGTTCGGCTCGCCCACGCGTATTTCACGCAGACGGTGACGAATCTCACACCGGGCCGCGCTTACAACTTCGTCGGGCACATGAAACAGGACTGGTGGAAGGTGGACGACCCGCTGCGCGACAAATACAAGGTTTACATCGAGTTGATCGGCGGTCAGGGCACGCCCTTGCCCGACGGGCGCTTCAGCGTCATCGCCACCAACAATCTCACCGATTCGAGCGGCAACCCCGAACCCAACATCGAACCGCCTTACATCCACCCGACCATCGTGTGGCGACCGTTCTACGCGCAGCAGACGCCCGACTCCAACCGCTGCATCGAGGTGCGCCTGCACTACGACAAGGTCGGGTTCACCATTTATGACAAGCTCTGGATCATGGCCGGCTCGTTTGACGATTTGAGCCTGACGCCCTGAACGGTCGCGCCGCCGGACGCTTTCGGAAAAACTGTGCCATGAAAACGAACCTGCTGTTGCCAAGCCCGAAACTGCTCTTGTGCCGCGCCCTGTTCGCCAGCGTATTGTTGCTCTTGCGCGACCTGGCCCCGGGCCAGGAACTGCTCAAGAACCCGGACTTTGAATCGCCTCTTCCGGTGAGCGATCCGACCGCTGGCTGGGCGCTGGTATATGCCGACGGCGGGCCGGGCGATTTCGCCATCGCGGGGCAAACCACCGAGGCGAGCCGTTGTTGCGGCGGACGCGGCGCGCACCTCCGGCCCAACAACTGGAACTTCGCGCACGCCTATTTCCGGCAGGTCGTCACCAACCTCACCGCCGGCGCGCGCTACACCCTGACCATCCAGAAGATGCGCGCCGGATTTCAGAACTACGTGGACAACGATTCACTGCGGGTTTACATGGCGGCCCTCAGCGGCAGCGCCTCCAACGTCGTCGCCGGCAACGCCCTCAGCAACGGGCCCTACTCGCTCACCATCACTTGCGCCGCCACCCGCCAGATCGAAGTGCGCCTGCACATGTGGAAACGCTCCATGTCCAACGAATCTTCCGAGGACATGAAACACGCCAAGTGCAGCGCATGGTTTGACGATATTTCGTTAACCCTGACACCGTGACGGCTGGGCCGTGTGCCTCACGTCCATGCCACAACAACGGTTTTATGAAAACGACCTCGTGCGCCTCGACGCGAGCCGGCATCCGCGCCGGCCTTCTCTTGAGCTGCCTCCTGGCCGGCTGCGTTTCAGCCCAAAACTTCGTTCGCAACCCGGACTTTGAAGACCCCCTCGGGCCGGACAACTGGACGGTGGTTTACACCGCCGTGATCGGCGGCGGCTCGGGCGCACCCACCAATTGCGGCCCCTTCGATTTCCTCGTCGCCGGCCGCACCACGATGGCCCACAAGGACATGGTGCCGGGCACCTGGGACGGCGACCCTTACTACTGGAGCAAGTTCGGCGGGCACTTTGCGCCCAACCATTCCTGGCTCATGCACGCTTACTTCCGGCAGCTCGTGCGCGGCCTCAAACCCGGCTCCAATTACGTCTGCAGCGCGTGGATGGCTCAATACACGCGCAATGACAATTACCTCACCAAAGCCGAGGTCTATATGGAAGCGCTCGGCGGGCCGGGCCGGTCGGTCGTGCGCCGCACCCCCAACGTCTATGGCAACGTCAACAACAACCCCGCCGGCTGGCAGCGGTATGTCGTCACCAACACCGCCAGCGAAGCCGGCGAAATCGAAATCCGTCTGCACTACAACAAAAACGGCTCGGTCGCCCAGGTCTGGGAATACCGCAACCAGAATGCCTATTTCGACCACGTCGCCGTCGTGCCGGAGGGCCAGTCCGACGACATGCCGCCCTACTCCATCACGCAATTCGTCCACACGAACCAGGAAATTCTCCTCACCTGGGAAACCGTCATGAACAACAAATACCGCATCCAGGTCTCCCGCGACCTGGCCGATCCGGCCGGCTGGTCCTGGGTGCGCTGGTCGCCGTATCTGGACACCAACATTCACGCCCCCGGCACCAACTACACCTTCCGCACCAACCTGCTTTCGCTCTTCTCCTACGACCCGACCTTCGACCCAAACGCGCCGCTGTTCTTCCGCATCTACGCCGAGCGTTACGTGCCCTGAGAAAAGGTCGCGCGAATGGACCGGGCCAGCGCGAGCACTGTGGGTTGTGTGGCTCTGAAACGTTCCTGAATTTCCGGCAAATCCGGCAACCGCGCCCGCGCGAACGCCGCGCCCAGTTCTTCGGCGCTGATGGGTTCCTGTGCGAGCAGAAAGCGAATGTCGGCCAGGTCGTTCGCGTCGGCCCGACCCATCTTCGTGAGGATCAAATCAAGCGTGGCCGGACGAAACACCGTCAGGCGGGCGAGGGTCAGCGGGATGCGAACGCGTTGCGAAACCCAGTCCGGCGTCAAAATCACGTCCGTTTCCCGGAACAGGTGCGTCAGGTAAAGGCCGGTCGGTTCCAGGTCGGCGTTGGTCCGTTGCTGCGCTTCCCAAAAGTCCTGGCTCGCCTCTTCAGACTCCAGCCACGCCAACGGCAAAATCGCGTCCACATCCAGTGTCGCAGCGAACTCAGCGGGGCTGTTCGCGTAGCCCAGCGCAAGCGCTGCGCGACCGAACACCGTCAACTCGGTCGGGCGGCCCAGGTGGCGGTCCAACGTCTGCAGGATCCGCAAGGGGTTATTCACGACGGACCAACCAGTCGACGCGAGGCGCGCCTGTCGGCTCACTGACGGGCCCGTAGCTGACCAGCCGGCTCCAGTGTGGCAGCGCGTCGCTACGCGGAACGGCGCGGGGCGGCAGGTGCTTGCGCACATAGTCCCACGGCTCGGCCTGTGGGGCAAACCGGGCGGCCAGTTCTGCAATGTGTAACAGCACCGGCTCACAGCGCTCTTGAACAGCCAGCCGACACAACCGGACCGGATCAATTCGCCGTGAACTGAGCAATTGCGCTGCAATCCGAATCCGGTCCAGATCATACGGCAGTTCCCCCAGACACAGCGCCACGCCGATTTCCTCGTCTGAAGCTGCAGGAACGTCCGGCGGCAACGAGGCATTCAGTTGCCGCTGGTAATGCGAAGCTCCGCGCTCAATGGCCACCTTGACCAGCCAATCCGCAACCCGCTCGCCCGCGCCGCTGATGCGTGCCAGCCGCCGCAGCAGGCCCGACACGTGCGGCACGTCGCCCTGTCTCGCCGCCAACGTTTCCACCCGCGCCTGCTCTTCGAGCTTCACGCGTGCAGCCTAAACCGGTTTTTCCTCGAGGGAAAGCCGTCCCTCGGCAGGGCGCCGCCTCGCACCGACATCGTTTTTCTCGTTCTCCGGCCCGCCCTTTGTTGTAACCTTCAAGCGTGCTGCGCGCCGGGATCATCGGGTTGCCCAACGTCGGCAAGTCCACGCTCTTCAATGCGCTCCTCCGCTCGCACAAGGCGCCGGCGGAAAACTACCCCTTCTGCACCATCGAACCGAACCTCGGCGTCGTGAACGTCCCGGACCCCCGCCTCGACGCCCTGGCGCAGGTCGCCCGGGTCACCACTCGCATCCCGGCAGCGATTGAGTTCGTGGACATCGCCGGCCTGGTCAGGGGCGCTTCCCGTGGCGAGGGCCTCGGCAACAAATTCCTCAGCCACATCCGCGAAACCGACGCGCTCGTGCACGTCGTGCGCTGCTTTGAAGACCCGGACATCGTCCATGTGACCGGCGACGTCAACCCGGTGCGCGACATCGAGATCGTCAACACCGAACTCATTCTGGCCGACCTCGAAGCGCTCCGCCGTCGTCGCGAGCGCATCAGCAAGGACCTCAAAGGCGGCGACAAACACGCCCTCGCCGAAAGCCACGTGCTCGACAAACTCGAAGCACACCTGAACGCCGGCCAGCCCGCCGTCACGCTGCGCCTGGCCCGCGAAGAATGGGAACTGGCGCGCCACTGCTTCCTGCTCACCGCCAAACCCGTCCTCTACGCCGCCAACATCAGGGAAAGCGACCTCGCCCGCGCCGATTCCCTCCCCGCCGTCACGCAGGTCCGCGACTTTGTCCGCATGCATCACGCCTGCGACACCGTTGTCATCTGCGCGCAACTGGAAAGCGATCTGGCCGATCTTTCAGCCGAGGAAGCCCGCGAATACCTCGCCGCACTGGGTGTGAGCGAATCCGGCGTCAACAGCCTCATCCGCCGCACCTACCAACTGCTCGGCCTGCGCACCTTCTTCACCTTCAACGAAAGTGAAGTGCGCGCCTGGACCGTCCGCGCCGGCGACACCGCCGCCCGCGCCGCCGGCCTCATTCACACCGACTTCGAGCGCGGCTTCATCAAGGCCGAGCGCGTCCGCTGGGACGACCTCGTCAAAGCCGGTTCGGTCGCCCGCGCCCGCGAAGCCGGGCACTACTCCCACGAAGGCCGCGACTACGAGGTGCAGGACGGCGACGTGCTCCTGTTCAAATTTCACCTCTGACCGGCAACAACCCGCCGCACTCCAAAACGCTGCCGCGCTCGGCAGACGCGGCTTGGGAATCCCCTCTCCCTCGAGGGAGAGGGCCCGGGTGAGGGTGAAGTCCCGCGCGAGTTCGGTGCGCTCTGTTCCCACGGTGCGTTCTCCCTCACCCCAACCCTCTCCCGCTGGGAGAGGGAGCGCGGGCGCGCGCCGTGAAACATCGAACACCGAACATCGAACATCGAACAACGAAGGAGGAACTCAGGAACGGAGGAACAACAATGGGGCGTCG
>JAOAIM010000105.1 GCA_026414705.1 Verrucomicrobiia bacterium
TCCTTAACCCAGGGCGTTGCCATGGGCTAACCGTGGGGTCGCGGCTTCGGCGCTCGAAGCCGTCGGTGAAACGAAATGTTCGGCGGCGGACGCCGAAAACGGCGCGCCAGACGCGTGCGCTCCCCTTTCCCATTCGATGTTCACTGTTCTGTGTTCGTTGTTCGATGTTTGGCGGAGACTTCACGCTCACCCCGACGCTCCGGCTCGAGGAAGAGGGAGTTGCCGCAGGCCGCGCGGCCTCGGCACGCGAGTGTTCTGGTTGTTTCACTCGGTCGTTGTGGTGGCGGTATTGCCCTTGCGGGCGGCTCGGCCCGCCCGCGTTTTGCCGCGTTCGGTCGGTGGGCTGGCGCCGCCGGACTCCGCGTTGGGTGTGGGCATCGGCGCGCCGATTTCCTTGCGCCATCGCAGCAGTTGCTGATGCATCGCCACGGCGCGTTCCTGTTCCTGGAAGGCGACGTTGTTTTTCTCGCCGATGTCAGCGCGCAGGTTGTAAAGCTCCAGATGGCCGTCCTCGAAAAATTCCATGAGCTTCCAGTCGCCGCTGCGGATGACGCCCACCGGCGTGGTGCGCCAGGTGCCGCCGCCAGCACCGAGATAACCCGGAAAATGCCAGAACAACGGCTTGCGTTCGCGCGTGCTCCTGCCACCGCTCAAGAGCAAATCCGCGTAGCTCATGCCGTCGAGCGGCTGTTTCGCGGGCGGTTTGGCCCCGGCCAGTTCGAGCAGCGTCGGATACAAATCCACGCTGTGGATCGGCTCGTCGCAGGTGGCGGCGGACTGGATTTTTCCGGGCCACCAGAAAATGTAGGGCACACGGATGCCGCCCTCATACAACATGCCCTTGCCACCGCGCAGCGGCGCGTTGTCGGTGATGCTCCCGCCCTGGATGCCTTCGCGCGCGTAACCGCCCACGCCGCCGTTGTCACTGGTGAAAATGACCAGCGTGTTGCTCGCCAGGTTCAGTTCCTGAAGCGTCGCCAGCACGCGCCCCACGCTCTCGTCCACGCTGGCAATCATTGCCGCATACACCGGGCTGTTGTGCCCGCCCGCGGCGGGTTTGTTCTGGAAGCGCGCAACAAGATTGGATTTAGCCTGATGCGGCGAATGCACCGCGAAGTGGTGCAGGCACAGGAAAAACGGTTTGTCCTTGTGTCGCCGGATGAAATCCACGGCCTTGTCGGTGAGAAAATCGGCCAGATACGTGCCGGGCGGGGAATCCACCTTCGGGCGTGTCACGAAGTCAAAGTGGCGGCCGGCCGAAACAATGGCTTCGTCAAACCCCTGGGCGAGCGGATGGTGGGCGGCATCTTCGCCCAGATGCCATTTGCCGAAGAGGGCGGTCTTGTATCCGGCCTGCTGGAGGGCCTCCGCAATCGTGACGGTTTTCGGGTCGAGCGCGACCACGTTGTCCACCGGACGCAAGGGGCGGCTGCGCCAGTTGAATCGCTCGATGCTGCCGACCGTGTAAACACCGGTGCGTGCGGTATGTTGACCGCTCATGAGCGCCGCGCGCGTGGGCTGACAATTCGGCCCGGCGGTGTAGCCGCTGGTGAAACGCATCCCCTCCTGCGCCATCCGGTCAATCGCGGGCGACTCGTAATAACGACTGCCGTAACAGCCCAGGTCCGTGTAGCCGAGATCGTCGGCCATGATGAAAATCACGTTCGGGCGCGGCGGCGCGGCGGCGAACGCCTGAATCCACAGGGCCGCCCACGAGCACAGCGCCGCGAGCGCCGCGGTGCGAAAGTGGCCTTGGTTGGCCCGTAGTGCAAAGCGGCTTTCGGCGGCGCGCATCCCGATTCGTATCCCGGTCTTCATTCCTTCTCCTTGGGTGGTGGCGACCAGGCAGCGGGCTTCGGATTTGGCACCGTGAGCGGGCAGGTGTCGCCCCATTCCCGTTGCGCTGCCGCCAGGCGTTTCATCATCGCCTCGACGCGCCCGGCGTATCCGGGTTCGCCGGCGAGATCGCGCAGTTCGTGCGGATCGTTTTTCAGGTCGAACAACTGCGTGCGGTTGATCTGCGGATAGCAGATGAGTTTCCATCGCGCGTCCCGAACGCTGCGCTGCACGTCCCGGTAGGCCGTGAACATCACTTCGTGGCCCTGGTAGCGGCGACCCCGCAGCGCCGGAACGAGGCTCTTGCCCTCGGCGACCGGTGGCACCGGCACGCCCGCCAGCTCGCAAATCGTCGGGAACAAATCGAACAAATACACAAACGCCTCGGAACGTCCGCGCCGGATGCCCGGACCGGCGATCACCAGCGGCACATGCATCCCGCCGAACTCGTACAGGTTCTGTTTGCCCATCAGACCGTGGTCGCCGATGGAAAGCCCGTTGTCGGAGGAGAAAATGATGATCGTGTTGTCGAGTTGGCCCAGCGCACGCAGGCACTCGACGATGCGGCCCAGATGGTGATCGAAGCACGTGATCGCCGCGTAGTAATCGGCCAGATGCCGTCGGATGACCTCCGGCGTGCGCGGCCAGGGCGCGAGCTTTTCATCTCGCACCGTCATTTCGCCGTTGTCGAACGGGTGCATCGGACGCATCGCCGGTGGCAGAGGAATTTTCGCCGGATCGTAGCGATCCATGAACTCCTTCGGCGCCACGCGCGGGTCGTGCGGCACCGGCGGGGCCAGATAAATGAAGAACGGGCGATCCGCCTTGCGGTCGCGCAAAAACCGGATGACCGCGTCGGCATGCGCCTGACTCGACCGGGCGCGCGCTTCCGGGCCGGGATCGTCGCGTTCGATGTTCGTGTCGCAGGCCTCAATCGCCGGCACGCACTCGTTGCCGCGCTTGCCGATGTGAAAGGTTTCGTAGCCCGCCGCCTTCAACACGCGCGGCAACAGCGCCCAATCCCGTCCCTCGACCTTGCCCTTCATGGCTTCCAGAAAGGCCGGCAGACCTTTGCGCATCATGCCGGTGCTGGCGGGCAGGCGGAAGAGCGAGCGACCGGTTTGGATCATGCACCGGCTGGGCATGCAGACCGCGCCCTCGTTGGCCCCCATGATGTAAGCGCGCGGGAACGCCACCCCGCGCTCCACCAGCGAATCGAGCGTGGGCGTTTCAATGTGCCGATTGCCCAGCGCCCCAATCGTGTCGGCCCGCTGATCGTCCACCAGCACGAACAAAATGTTCGGTCGCGTGCTTGAGATGGCCCCGGCGTCGGCCCGCCAGTTCAAAACCCCCAATCCAACATGGCAAAGCCCGACAAGCGCCAACCAACGGGTCAGGCAGCGGCGGCGAAAAGCGTTCATGGTTCGAAGCGGCACGATTCATCCATTTCCGTCAGCTCGGACCGGCTCGGGCACATGGCCGTTAACAAGTCCGGATGCGAGTTTGCGCCCACGTCCCCGCCGGGCAAGCCCGAACTGGCGCCACGCGCAACTTCCCTTAAGGCGCGCGGTCGGGTGAGCCCATTCTAAAGAAGCGGCGGCGTTTAGTCTGGCCTGGTCGGCCAACCGGCATTTTTCACACGCGTTGAGTCTGGTTTCGTGGTCACCGGGCCTCAGCCGGGTGTGCCAGGGCAACCTGCCCACCAGCCGTTTCAACGCCCTGGGACACTCTGCGAAAAGCGGCTAAAGCGGCTCCACGCGGTGGGTCGGCGTTTTTCACCGGGCTGAAGCCTGGTGTTAATGAGAGGTCTGTGAAATAGGGAGGTTGGACGCCAGGAAAGCTCGGAAACCAATTCTTCGAGGTGAAGCGACTCGAGTCGTCGGCACACGCCCGGCGTTGGAGGAATACCGCCGCCGCTGCCCAGGGAGCGAACCGCGCGTGTCCCTCAAACGGTTTTAGCGTGTGTCGAAGCCGGTTATGGCCTCTGCGGTCTGAAGACGAATCAGATCACGCTGCCGAACAGAGACGGCGAGATCGGTGAAAGCAGACGGGCGCAGGCGCAAAGCCGCATCAGAGCAATTTCGCAAACTGTTCCTTGGTGATGCCAGCCTCGCGGATCAGGGCGCGAAGCGTGCCCTCGGCGGGTTCGCGGTGGTTGGGAACGGTCAGGCGGCGTCCGCCCGGATGGCGCAAGATCATGTGGCTGCCGGTTTGGTGGTCCACTTGGTAGCCAAGTTTGCGAAAAGCTTTGACCGCCCGCACGCCCGAACAAACCGGCGGCCGGCTCATACCGGGACCTCAACAATCTCTCAGTGATCGGGCCGGGCACCGGTTCGCCGTGTGTTTTCAGGCTGTGAAGGTATCCCTGGATGGCGTCGCGGAGGTTGGCAGCGGCTTCCTCCCGCGTGCGGCCTTGCGAGATGCAGCCTGGCCACGTCGGGCATTCGGCCACGAACATGCCGTCTTCATCCGGACGAATAATGACGCGAAATTTCATTTGCTTGATTCCATCCGCCTCACGACCTTCGGGCAACGGACGACTCAACCCTCCTCGCGCTCCATCAGGTGGAGTGGCCTATTCAGAAGTGGTTCGCCATATCCGCGAAATTCTGCCGTTCACAAAATCAGGTTACACCCGGCGCTGAAGCGGGAGATCGGCCGGTACGTTCGCCCGACCCGGCAGCAGCAACGTGCTGCCAGCGGCGGTCGGGTTTACGCTTTGGCTGGCGAGAAAAGCCGGCTTGTTCACGAATACGGCAAATGAACCAGGGTGCTCGCCAGCGCTGGTGTCTTGGAATGACGACGCCCCGGGCGTCGCCTGGTTCGGCGAAACACAGGCTGGCGATGCGGATGGCTCCGCGTTGTGGTCCGAGTTCCCGGCTACCCCATTCAAGGCAAAAGTTCGAACTCTGAATTCCGGGCCGTGCGGGGATTTCGCCAACCCCGCTCCGGTTCAGCCCGCCGGGGCAACGGGTTTTGCGGGCCGCGCTGTGAGGTGTCGTGCCACAAAAGCGAGCACGCGCTCCTGCACTTCGTTCGAGTCGAGGTTCAACAGGCATTGAGGCGCCGGCATGCGACAGTAGTCGAAGCAGGGTTTGTAGGGACAGGGTTTCCCCTCGATGAGTTCGGCCTGCGGATGCAACGGGACGAACCACTCCGGCACCTGCGGGCCAAAGAGCGTGAAGGTGGGCACGCCACAGAAGGCGGCCAGATGGCCCGGCCCCGAATCGTTCCCCACGAATACCGCCGCGCGATCCAGCAAATCGAGCAATTCCGTCACGGTGCGCGGCGTCGCCACCTGGCTCTCGCCCTGTTGAAGCCACCAGGCGCGTTGATCGGGGTCACAGGCCACCTGCACGAAGTGGCCCTCGGCGCGCAGACGGGTCACCAAATCGCGGTAGCGCTCCAGGGGCCAGACGCGAATGGCCTGACCCGCGCCGGTGTGCACCAGCACCGCGCCATCGCGCCGGGCTGGCGGTTGATTCAGCGCGTCGCGCTCCGGCAGTTCCAGGCCCAGCGCCCGCCCGATCGTGCGCCAGGACTCGTAGCGGTGCGAGATGGGGTCCGGGCGCGGCAGCGGGTGGGTCAGCCAAATGTCGCTTTTGAGTCGCGGGAAGCCATAGCGCGCGCGCGCCCCGACCATCCGCAGCAGAAAATGGTCGCGCGGGTCCCAGCGCGCCGAGGCGCCGGCCTCAAAATGCTCCGACGCCAGCGCGCGCACCAGGCGGATCATTGGCCGCCAGGGCCAGTGCCAGAACCGGTATTTGCGCTTGAACGCCGTCCACGGCGCCACAAACGGCACGACGCGCACCTGCGGCCAGAGACGGGGCTGAAGGTCCAGGCCGAAGGGTTTACTGACCACCGTCACTGCATACCGCCGGGACGCCTCGCGCAGAAACGGCGTGGCGATGACCAGGTCGCCCAGGCCCCAGAGTTCCAGAATCAGCAGCTTCGGTTTCACGTCGGCTTGCGCGCCACGCAACAGGCCGACCAACCGACCCAGTGCAAACGCGCCGTCAATTTTTGGCGGCTGGTGGGCAGGAACACAAAGCCCAAAAACGACGCGGCAAACAGCCAGTTGCGCGAGAGGCGCGGCGGCTCGGGCTGCAGTCCGGCGCGGATCATTTCGCGGGTCAGTTCGTCGGCACTGACCAGCCGCACGTGGGTTGCGTCGTCGTGAAAATTCAACGGAAACCACCCGCCCGAACTTGGCAGGGTGAGCGACCGCGGATGGGGCGTTTCAACAAAAACCGCACCGCCCGGTCGCAGCAGGCGGCTGACCTCGCTCATGAAAGCGCCCAGATCGTGGAGGTGTTCGACCAGGTGAAGACAGGTGACGGCGTCCATCGAGGCATCGGGCCAGGGCAAGCGCTGCCGTTCCAGGTCGGCACGGCAGAATTCGCAACCGGGCGGGTAGCGCTGCGGTTCGCCCGCGATGTCCACCGCAAAGAGGCGCAGGTCCGGACGCAATTGATGCAGTCGCCAGAGGGTGCCGCCCTCGGCGCTGCCCAAATCCAGCAGCGCGCCGCCGGGGGGAATCCGCGCGACGAACTGCGCGCGTGTGTCGAGCCACGGCCACCAGCGCAACAACGTCCAGTGCACGCGCACATTCCGGCGGCCCCGGCGCGCCTTTGGCAATCGAAAACCGGCCCGGCGTGACGCGTCCGGATGGCAGCGCGACGGCGCGCAGTGACGCGATTTTTCTGCTCGCACGGCCCGGGGCGGTTTTTGTAGTTAAGCGCGCATGGTTGTGTTCCTCAATGGCCGGTTTGTCCCTGAATCCCAAGCGCTGGTTTCGGTCACCGATCGGGGTTTCATGTATGGAGACGGGCTGTTCGAGACCATGCGCGTGTTCAACGGGCGTCCGTTCCGCATGGCGCAGCACCTCGAACGCATGGTGCGCGGAGCCACATACCTCAAAATCCCCATGCCCTACACGCCCCGGGAACTGCAACGCTTCGCCGAGGAGTTGATCCAGCAAAACCAGATGCCCGACGCGGTGCTGCGCGTCACGCTCACGCGGGGGCCCGGCCCTCGGGGGTACTCACCCAAAAACGCCGGCCCCTCCACCGTTGTCATGAGCCTCCATCCGGTCGAGCCCCTCAACCCCGCCGCCCCGCCGCGCTGGAGCATGATCACCTCCACGTTCACCCTGCCGGCCAACGACCCGCTCTCCTCCTTCAAAACGCTCAACAAACTCGTCCACGTCGCCGCCCGCGCCCAGGCCGACGCTCGGGACGCCGACGAAGCCCTGCTCATGAACACCAACGGCGAGGTGACGGAAGCCTCCGGCGCGAACCTGTTCTGGATTTACCACGACAAGGTCTGCACCCCGCCGACCGGACGCGGCGCGTTGCCGGGCATCACGCGCGCCGTGATCCTGGAAATCTGCCAGGCGCTCGGCCTGCCCACCAACAAGCGCGTCATCAAACGCGAGGCGCTGCGCAACGCCGACGCCATCTTCCTGTCCCAGAGCGCGCTGGGCATGATCACCATCGAAAACCTCGACGGCGAACCGGTGCCCGACTCGCCGCTGGTCGAAAAAATCTACCGCACCTACTGCGACATGCTCGCGCGCGAGTGACACGGGCGCGCCGATGCACGTTGCATCCGGGTTGTTGGGCGGGCATTCAACGCTTCAGCGTCACGCGCTCATCGCACGCGCAGCCAAACGGTTTTGAGATGTGCCGGTTCGGCCCGGCTCACCGGAAAGTCCGGCGGCTGGGGCGCGTAATGTTCCTGGGCGACGCACCGTCCGGCGGCGCGAACCGCCGCGCGCACGGTTTGCAAAAAAGCCTCCGTCGCCCATCCCGCCGCGTTCGTGGAGGCGAACAAGACGCCGTCCGGCTTGAGCACGCGCAGCGCCGCCGCCACCAGCCGACCGTAATCGCGCTCGGCGCGAAACGTCCCGCTCACCTTTGAGCGCGAAAATGTCGGCGGATCCAACAGTACCACATCGAACGCGCGTCCTCGCTTCGCCAGCCACTTCAGCCGGTCAAACACGTCCCCATGGACGAATTCGTGCGCGTTCGCATCCAGTCCGTTGATCGCAAAGTTCCGTCGCCCCCACTCCAGCCAGCGACGCGACAGGTCCAAACTGGTCGCGCGGGCACCGGCCAGCGCCGCGCACACCGAAAAACCGCACGTGTAGGCAAACGTATTCAGCACCTCGCGCCCGGACGCCTGCGCCCCCGGCGACCAGAGCTCAAATCCCGCAGCGACGTGCCCGGTGAGCAACCGACGCCGGTTGTCCCGTTGATCGAGAAACAGGCCGACCGCGCCGCCGGCGTGGAAACTCAACTCAAAGCGCACGCCGTTTTCCCGGATCACGAATCGCTCCGGCGCCGGCTCGCCCAACAAAAGCTCCGGTGTCACTTCGCTCACCGAGCCTTCGGATGGCGCCCGGCGCAGGGGGCGATGATAGACACCGCGGCTGCCAAGCCGTTCGGCCCACGACGCCGCCTCTTCGCGGCTCGCCGCGCCGGCTTCCGGTTTCCACTGCCAGAGCAGGTAATCGCCCAGCCGATCCAGATACGCTCCGGCTTGACCGTCACCTGCCCCGTGCAGCAACCGATACGCGTTCGTCTCCTCCGGCTCGATGAACGCCTGCCGCAGCGCCACACGCGCGTCCGCCGTGAAATCCACCGGTGCGCGAAAGCTCACCGGCTCGTGGGTGGCCGGATGCCGAAACGCGATTTCGGCCGCGTGCAGGCACACGCGTGGAAACGGTGTGCCACCATACAGCACGTCGCCCAGCACCGGCACGCCGCCGCCCGCAGCGTGCACGCGCACCTGATGCGTTCGACCCGTGACCGGTTCGGCGCGCACCAGAGTGCAACCCGGCGGAAACTGCGCGGGCTCGCCGACATCGCGTGTCCAGGGCACGACCTCGAATCGCGTCACCGCCGGCTCCCCGCGCGGGTTGCTCACGTAGCGTTCGCCGGCCCGGCAGATGCCGGATTGGACACGCCACGTGCTCCGGCGCAGCGGACGATCGGTGACGAGCAGGTAGATTTTCCGCACTGCGTGCGCCGCGAATTGTTCGGTCAACGAGCGATTGGCGAGCGGCGTTTTGCCGAAGACCAGCACGCCGCTGGTTTCCTTGTCGAGCCGGTGCACGATGGCCAGGCGCGCCCAGCGCGGCTCGCGGTGTTTGAGCCAGTCGTAGAGACCTTCGCCCGCAAGCGGCGCCGGGGCGTGCGTGTTCCAGCCCGCCGGTTTGTTCACCACCAGCAGGTGTTCATCCTCGAACAACACGCACGGGGGCATGATCGCAATGGAGCGTGAGCGCGCCGGGGAGTCGAGCGGTTAAGGGATGGAAAGGTTGAATCGTTTTCTCGAAACGCGGCGGCAAAAACGCGGCGGCTGATGCCCCCGGCCCGGTACGATTGACCCTCACACCGGCCACCCTTTGACGCATCACCATTCCAGTAAAACGATTTGACGAATCGCGATTTAACCAATCACCACTCAACCGATCACCATTGAACCCCATCACCAAAATCGCCAGTCCCCTTTCCAAACAACCCACAAGCCGAGCAGGAAATTGGTGATGCCGTGCGCGACGATGGCGTCGCCGAGCCGGCCCTTGCGGATCACCAGCGCCTGATACGCGAAGCCGCAAAGCACCCCGGCCAGCCATTGCTCGTGCTCCAGGGCAAAAATCAGCGCCGTCAGCACAAACGCCACGCCGTGAAACCGGTTCAGCGGCGCGTTGAGAAAATCCAGGCGGATGAGGTAGCGGTAAAGAAACGATCGGAAGAAGACCTCTTCCAGCGGTGGCACCACCAGCGACGAACCCGCCAGCCGCACCGCGATCGCCGCCCACGCCAGCGCGCTGCCCTCGCCAAATTGCGCGTGTGGATTCCACGGCTTGGGTGCCTCCGATCCACTGTGCGTGCCGGCCCCGCCGGTCAGTTCGCTGAGCTTCGGATAAAAATCGTCCAGCGCAACCCACATCACGCACACGCCGGCCCCGACGGCCAGCGCCTCCCAACTCCACGCCAGCCGCATCTCCGCCACAAACGGGCGCATCTGCCAGACCAGCCACGCCCCCACCAGCGTCTTGAGCGCGTAAATCCAGTAACGCGACGCCTCGCCAAACCAGCCCTGCATGAAGGTCAGGACCAGAAAAATGACGAACGGCGCCACGCGCGCGAAGATGGGCGATTGCTCGAACCGGGTGCGCAGCCACATATGGCGCGCGAGCTTGGCCAAACCAGCCTGACGCCGCAAGGCTGGCCGTTGCTTCCCCGACGCCTCAGGCCGCCCGCGCCCAACGGCGGACGCGTGCCGCGCCCCCGAAGTCAGGCCACGCGCGCCGCTGCTCGCGCCAGGCAACTGTGCGTCAGCAGGGGGTTCTCGCGTTTCGCCGCCTTCCACGAGTCGCTTGCGAAGTTCGACTCCAACAGCCGTGCGGCGTCGGCCGGCTTGGCAGGACGAAAAGCCCGATCGGTGCGGAGCTCCGGTCTGAACCGGGTTGAGCTCGGTTGCACCGAGGGAAAAGGTTTCGGACCGATCACCGCGGGCGGCGTTCGCGTTGAGAGGCGCTGACGCACACGGGCTTGTCGAACCGGGTCTCGGCCAGCCGGGCGCGCCCCGTGTCCGCTTTTCGGAATCCAACGACAATCGCGTCATCGCCCCGAACAATCCGCGCGCCCAGCGCCGAGTCGGTTTCGATGCGCTCGGCGCGCCAGGGCGTCGGCGCGCCTCCCCGGTGCGGGATGATGACCGTGAGCATTCGCAATTCGCTCCGCAGGTTGGTCGTTGCGGCTTCCACGTGCCACTGGTTCGGAAACTCGCGGGTCGGCTTTGGCTCGTAGCCGTCCCATTGCCGAAACCGCAGGGGCACGGGCGAAAGATATTGCGCTGTCACGCCGGCCCGGGGTTGTTGCGCTGAAAGCCGGGCCACGGTCTCGTCCACGGTGAACGGACTCAGTGCGTGGAGCAGGAACTGGAACGTCGCCGGTTGGGGCGCGGCCAGGTCGTCACACACCACGATGAGGTCGGGCTTGACGAAGAGGAGCTTGCGCCGGGCGCGCGTGAGCTTGCCCCCGTAAGCCGCGACCGCGTCGCCCTCGACGTAATCCCATTCGGGCGTGAGTTGGAAATCGGCGATGCGTCCCGTGGCGGCGGCCGAGTAGGGAGTCTGTCCCTCGCCGTTGACGAGCACGGCGTTGTGCGCGCGGGTGCTGTGCGCCCAGCGCAGATGAAATTCACTTCCGTGCAGATCGCGATACACGCAGGTGGTCAGCAGCGCCTCTCCATACGCGTTGAGCTGAAAACTGTTTTGCGGGTTGTGGCCGTGGCTTTGCGAGCCGAACGGACTGGATTTGAACAACAGATGCACGTCGTTGGTGCTCTCGAGCAGCGTCGTATGCAGGCTCGCCACGCCGATGCCACGAAAAATTTTCGACGGCGGCAGGTCTGCCGGCGCCCGGGCCGGCGGTGCCGCGGGCAACATCGCGTCGTAAAGAAACCGGCTGATGCCGTCGGCGGGGGTCATCTCCCAGCATTCGGCCCACCAGCGCCAATACCGCGCACGTGCCGCCCGCGAAGGATCGGCAGCGGTGGCGCGAACGAAAAACTCCATCGTTCCGCCCCAGTTGCGCGGCGGCGGACGATACGACAGGTCGCCAAAGCCCATGTTTGGCGAGCCGGGCGGCGCGACGTAAAGCGGGTAATCGCCCACCTGCGCGAAGAACGGCTTCTTGAATCCGTCAATGCCCAGCGCCGTTTTGGCGACCTGCAACCACGCGGTCACCTTGCCCATGTAACCGCCCCAATAGCTCACGCCCTCGTGCCAGCCCCCGTCCTCATCGGCCCAGACCGGATACGCCGCGTAAAACTTGTTGACCGCGTAATCGAGCCAGGTTTCGGCTTCGGGAATTTCGCCAAGAAAGGCAATCGCGCACTCAGCCAGCTTGTGCCAGGTGCGATTGCCGTGGCTGTTGAAGGGCCGGTTCAAATGGCCGACGCCGCGCCCGACCTCACCGCTTTCCCAAGCGTCCTGCGCGCGGCGTTTCATCACCGCGCGCACCCGTTCGCGTTCCGATTCGCTCAAGCTGTCCCACGCCCAGTCGTAGGCGCGCGGCAGCCGGTAAAGCAGCGGCTTGGCCGCCTCGCAGTTCAGGCGGAAATTCGTCGGACCGTCGGGATTCCAACCCGCCAGGTGCAGAATCCACCGCCGCGCCGCCTCGCCGTATTGGCGCTCGCCGGTGAGCAGATACACAAACGCGATGGTCTCGGCCTCCAAACAGGCGCGCTCGGTCTGCTCGCGGTTCGGCCACCAGTAACGAATCAGGTCGGGCCGATTCTTGTCCGTGGCCGACCCAAGGTGCTCCGGCTCCGGTGTCGGCCCGGCGGCGATGTAGCGGTCAGCCGCCGCGCGCAGAGTGGCAAACTGCGCCGCCAGGCGACCGCGCGCCAGCTCGCGCAGTCGCGGCAGGTCTTCCGGGCGCATGAACAAGCGCGGATGCGCTTGTGGCACGCGCTCGCGTTGTTGGGCGCGGGTGGGCATCGGGAACGCCGTCGCGTCGGGCGGCACGATGAACCGGCGGGTCACGCTCCAGTTCGACATCGCTCCGTCGCGGGTTTGGAAACGGTAGCGCCAGAAATACACCCCCGGCCGAAGCGCCGTGTGATGTGTGTAAACGTTCCACGGCACGCCAGTGATTGTTGTGGCGTCGCTAAAATCCCGGTGCGCGCTCCATTGCACGGTGTAGGTGTGGGCCTCCGGTTCGTGCAGCCAGGTGAGGGACGGCGGATTCAGCGGCACGGTCGTACCCTCGGCGGGGCGATAACCGATTTCGTTGGCCTGTGCCGGACGATTGGAAATTTGCGGCTCAACGGCGAACCCCCGCATGGTGAGCAGACACACCAAAAATCCCGCCGATCGAACTGCACGCGCCACGGCCCGGTATCGGCCCGGGTTGAAGCTCCGAAGCCACATCGGCTTCCGATGAAGTGCATCCGTGAAGGAGCGGAGCTTGTCTTTGACGTTCACACTTTGAACTCGCGCCGCGCGGCGACCGGGTTTTTCATCGGCGCGCACGACACGTTGGACATGAAATCCTTTCAGCTTATTCAGTGGTTGGCCGGCCTGCCGCTGGCCCTGGCCGCCTGCTCGGCCGTCCGGCCCGAACCGCAAGCCCCCGAAACTGAGAGCCCCACCGCCCGCGGCCCCGTGCGCGAGCTGGGTGAGGACGTTTGGGGACTGGTTACCGTGAGCGTGGCCAACGCCCGCGAATTGCCCTCGCACAAGGCCGAAATGGCCACCCAAATTCTGCTCGGCGAGTCGGTGCGCGCCTGGAAACAAAAGGGCCGCTGGTTTGAGATCGAAACCGGCGACGGTTACCGCTGCTGGCTTGAGGGTGGCACGTTTGTGCGCTGCGGTGCGGCCGAGGTCCAACGCTGGCAACGCGCGCCGCTGCTGTTCGTCACGGCGCTCGAGGAGTGCGTGCGCGAAGCGCCCCAGCCCGACGCGCTGCCGGTCACCGACGTCGTGCTCGGCTGCCGGCTCAAACGCACGGGTGAGACCGGCGATTGGTTTCAGGTGGAACTGCCCGACGGGCGCGCCGGTTTTCTTCCCAAGCACGCCGCAACCGACCTCGCGCACTGGCAGGCCACGCGTCAGCCCACGGCCGAGAACATCGAGCGCACCGCCAAGCAGTTTTTGGGTCGGCCCTACCTCTGGGGCGGCAACACGCCACGCGGGCTGGATTGCTCCGGGCTGACGAAGCTGGTGTTTGCGCTCAACGGAATCGAACTCAAGCGCAACGCCAGTCAGCAGGCGGGGCAGGGGGTTGAAGTGCCGCTGGACAGAAACCTGAGTCAACTGCGCAAGGGCGATCTGGTGTTTTTCGGGCATCGCGCGCGCGGCAACCGGCCCGAACGCATCACGCACGTGGGGATTTACTTGGGCGACAAACTGTTCATCCACGCCTCGCAACGGGTGCGGATCAACAGCCTGGATGCCGCCTCGCCGTTGTGCGACGCCGAACGCGTGCGCGGCCTGCTCAAAGCGCGCCGCGTGCTACCTTGACTCGGGCGACGCGGGCGCTCGGCCTACTCGCGCCGTCGGCGAGAGAGGCCGTCGGCGGTTGCAGGAACCAAGGCATGATGCCCGCATCGCCCCTCAAACTCTGCCACACTAACCATACTGCACTGAGGGTCACCGGCACCGTGCCGACCTGTCCGGCCCCCAC
>JAOAIM010000106.1 GCA_026414705.1 Verrucomicrobiia bacterium
TTTCCAATCTGCGCTACGCTCTCACGCTCCACGCGCCGATGCGCTTCAACGATCGCGCACTTCGTCACCCGGTTGCGCCTGGCCGGCCAGGACATCGGCGACGATGTGCTCGTCGCGTTGAGGCCCGGTGACTTTGAGTTCGCCAACCTTCTGGCCGTCGCGATACACGAAAAGCCGCTGCTCCAGACGCGGCATCTGGCCGATGGGAAACTCCAGCACGGCAAACCGGCCGGCTTCGTTGTAACGGGCGACTTTGCCGGTCAACGCAGTGACGGGCACGACGGTGGTCGCCGGCGCCGGAGCGCCAGACTCTGAGGGCCATGCGGCGTCGGACCGGGCGCGGCCGGAGCGACCGGGCCAGAGCGCGCAACCACCACAAACCAGCAGCATCATTCCCAGCGCCAATCCGTGCCGAATGTTCATGCGGCCAGTTAAGGCGCGCAGCCTCTGCCGGGTCAATCCCGAAGGCGCGCCGGAAAGGGCTTGATTGCGGGCGGTGTCCGCGTTTGGCTGGGGCGCATGGAACACTCGCCCGGTTTTTTGCAACTGGTCAACGAGGCCAAAAAACACGTTGAGGAGCTGAGCGTTGCCGAGGCGCGCGCGCGTCTGGCGGCCAACCCGAAGATTGTCCTGCTGGACGTGCGCGAAGACCACGAATGGCAAGCCGGTCACGCCGTCGAAGCCGTGCATCTGGGCCGGGGCATTCTGGAGCGTGACATTGAGAAGCGATTTCCCGACAAGGGCACCGAGATCATCATGTATTGCGGGGGCGGTTACCGGTCGGCCCTCGCCGCCGAGGTCGCCAAACGCATGGGCTATCGCAACGTCTATTCGCTGGCGGGCGGTTACAAGGCGATGGTGCAGGCGGGTTGGCCGATGAAAACCGGCGCGTGATTGCGGGCCGCTCCGGCGCAAAAAGCCGGCCGACCCTCGATGGTCCAATTGGCATTCGCCCGCGCGCCTTCACAAGCCGGCTCGCGCGTCAGCGAGCAACTTTTTTTCCTCCGGCAGCAACGGCGCGGTTTCAGCGATGGCGAGGAATTTTCGGGCCAGATTCGTTTCGCGCATGGCGGCCTGCATCAGGCCGTAGTAGAGCGCGACGCCCGGGATTTCCAACCGGTCCGGGGGCAGCGATTCGAGCACGCGCAAGCCCTCGGCGGTGCGGCCCTGCAAATGGAGCGACCAGGCGTAGGTGGCGGCGAAGGCGGGGTTGTTGGTGGCGCGCGACCAGGCTTCGTGCGCCAGTTCGTGCGCCCGCTGTGGCTGCGCGTTGAGCAACAACAGCAGGCTGGCGAGGTTGTTCCGCGCGGCCAGGTCGGAGGGGTTGTATTCGACGGCCCGGGCGTAAACGCGCTGGAGACCGCGCGTGTCGCCGCGGGCCAGATAAAATTCGCTCAGCGCCTGCAACGCCCAACGTTCGCCGGGATGCCGCTCGACCAGCGTCCACAAGACCTCTTCGCGCTCGCGTTCCCAGCCCCAGCGCGCGGCCAGTTGCGCCAACATCCCCAACGCGCGGCTGCGTCCGGACGCGGCCCGCACCGCGGCGCGCCACTCGGATTGTGAGGTGAACTCCTGGCGCAATTCGCGGCAGGCGCGCGCGAGCATGGCCTGACGCAAAAAATCCTCCTCGCCCCACTTTTCGCCCTGCAAGAGCGTTTGAGCGGCAGCCCAGTTGGTTTGCGCGGCCAGGCACTCGGCGCGCATCAGCAACACGGTCGGCTGGCGTTGGATTTCGGGGGGCAAGCTGGCCAGCCAGCGTTCCGCCTCGCTCAGCAGGCCCTGTTCGATCAGCCAGCCGCCGAGCATCCGCACGCGGGCAAGGTCGCCCGCACTGGCGCGTTGCAACTCCGCCAGCTCGGACGCGAAACCGGCCGGATCGCCGCCGCGCAACGCCTGCAGATGCAACAACCGGTCGGCAAACCGCGCGTTCGCGTCGGCCACGAGCGACCGCGTGTATTCGATGGCTCTTTGGAAGTTGCCGTCGCGCAGGGCCGTCCAGGCCAGATGGCGCAGGGCGTGCGACCGCACGGTGGGGTCGGTGACCAGTTGCTCGAGGGCGCGCCGGGCGTTCTCGACCACGTTGGAATCGCGCGCCTGCAGGCGAAGAATGGCCCGATTGACCTCAACCAGGCGGTTGGTGGGGTCGAGGCGCAGCGCCTCGGCCAGGTGACGTTCGGCTTCGGCAGGTCGGTTGAGGCTGGCGGCGACCAGGGCCGCGAGTTGGTGCCACGCGGCGTTGGTTTGTTGATTGGGGGGCGTGGCCTGCAACACGCGGGCCGCCCGGGCGGCGTCGCCCTCCAGCAAACTGCATCGCGCCAGTTCGAGCCGGTTGCTGAGGGCGTCCGGCGCGAGGTCCACGACTCGTTGCCACCATTCCAAGGCGGCCGGCAGGCGCAGGGATTCGGTGACGCGCGCCATGATGCGGCAGGCTTCGAGGTTACCGGGATTGATCTTGAGGGTTTGGCGGGCCGCCAGGCCGGCTTCGCGCAGGTCGCCGCGCGCCAACGCCTCCTGCGCGCGGGCCAGCAGGCGATCCTGCTTCCATTGCCGGTAAACCGGGCGGGCGAGCCCGACGCCCAGGACGCCCAGGGCCAACACAAGGCCGGCGAAAATGAGTTTGGTTCTCATGCGTTGTGCGCTGACGGGTGCGGTCGGCGACCTTGCAGCGGGGCGCTGGCGCGCGGCGCCGCGCCGTTATTGCCAGATCGAAAAGCCGCCATCTACGACCAGGTTGTGGCCCACCATGTAATCGGACGCGCGCGACGCCAGAAACAGCACCGGCCCTTTGAGGTCGGCGCTGCCCTGCCGGCCCATGCGGCCCAGGGGCGTGCGGTCGCTGTAAGCCTTGATGAAATCCGGCGGCACGTTCTCGCGCGCAAAACCACCGGGCGAAATGCAGTTTACGTGCACGCCAAAGGGCGCGAGCACCGCCGCCACGTCGCGCGTCAGGCCGATGATCCCGCCCTTGGCGGCGGCGTAATCCACCGGTTGCCCGCGCATGCCCACGCGCTCATACATGCGCCGGTCGCGTCCGATCAGACCGGCGATGGAGGCGATGTTGATGATTTTGCCGCGACGCTGGTTGACCATGATCCGCCCGAATTCCTGGCAGCAATAAATCGTGCCCAGCAGGTTGACGGCGAGCAGTTCCTGAATTTCCTCGGGCTTGCGACCGAACAAACTCGCACCGGGCCCGGGCGAACCACCGGCGTTGTTGATGAGGATGTCCACGCGGCCCTTGAAGGTGAGCGCGCGTTCGGCCAGCGCCCGGACCTGTGCCGCGTCGGTCACGTCCACGCCCAGGGGCAGCACGTCCCGCTGGTGGGCGGCGCGGAGTTTTTCGGCGGCGGCCTCGGCCTGGGCCAGTTGCCGGGAGGTGATCACCAGGTGGCAGCCGGCTTCAGCCAGCACATCGGCCATGTCGTAGCCGAAGTGCCGCGCGCCGCCGGTGATGACGGCCACCTGGTCGGTCAGATCAAACATTTCACGAATCGTGATGCTCATGGTGCAACAGAGAGTGCGAGGTGAGGGAGAGGCGGATCGCCCGTTGGATTCGTCGGATCGGTCGGATCGGTCGAATCCGTCGGATCGGTCTGGGTTCTCTCGGCGCCGCAGTGGAAACGTCCATGGCCAGCCCATTCGCTCGGTTTGCTCGGCTGCCAGCGTGTCGGTCGGCAATCGGGTTGACAATTTTTTTCGCGGTGGAGCCGGTTTCGCACCGGGCCGCAACCTGGGAAAAACGCCGCCGCGGTCATTCCAGAAACGCTGTCAACGGGCTGGTCGGACTGGCGGTGTCCAGCGGAGCGGGCAGGCCCGATTCGTAGGCGGCGCGCCCGGCTTCGACCGCCATTTTGAACGCGACCGCCATGCGCACCGGATCGCTGGCCACGGCGATGGCGGTGTTCACGAGCACGGCGTCGGCGCCCATTTCCATCGCTTCAGCGGCGTGACTGGGTGCGCCCAGGCCCGCGTCCACCACCACCGGCACGGTGGCCTGCTCGATGATGATGCGAATCTGGTCGCGCGTTTGCAGCCCGCGGGCTGAGCCGATGGGCGAGCCCAGCGGCATCACGGTGGCGCAGCCGACGTCCTGCAACCGTTTGGCGAGCACCGGGTCGGCGTTGATGTAGGGTAGCACGGTGAAGCCCTCTTTGACGAGCATTTCGGCGGCGCGGAGCGTTTCAACCGGATCGGGTAACAGGTAGCGCGGGTCGGGGTGGATTTCGAGCTTCACCCAGCGGGGCAGTCCGGCAGCGACGGCCAGGCGCGCCAGGCGCACGGCTTCCTCGGCGTTGAGCGCGCCACTGGTGTTGGGCAGGACGAGAAATTTTTCGGGGTCAATGAACTCCAAAATGTTCGCAAACGGGTCTTTGCGTCCGGACAAATCAGCGCGCCGCAGCGCCACGGTGACCAGTTCGGCGCCGCTGGCCTCCAGCGCGTCGCGCATCAGCTCCGGCGAGGCGAACTTGCCCGTGCCCAGAATCAGGCGCGAGCGGAACGTGCGCCCTGCAATGCGCAAGGGTTGCGTGTCCAGTGACATGGAAGGGGAATCTAGTCGCCCGGTGTCCGGGTTGTCGAGCAAACGCCCCGTCGCGCGCGAGAAACGGGGCGCCACCGCGACGCTGCGGCGCGGCTGATGAGATGGCATCAAAGCGTGGGCAAGCGGTGTTCGCGCAGGCTGCGCCGGGCAACACGCGCGAACCGGGGGCGCGTCAAGGTTTTGGCGCGGCGCTTGGCGCGTTGGTCAGCGGCGGAATCACGCGCACGGACCCGTCAGCGGTGACTTCGACGTTGAGGTCGTAGGTGTTGGTCGAGCGGGCCGGGGCGGGTTTGGGTTGCATGAGCAGTTGCGCGCCCTTGCGCTCATCCGGCGCAAAAAGGCCCTTGCGGATCCATTCGAGCCGGCGGGCGATGTTGAGTTCCTCGCGCAATTTGGCCACCTGCGCCCGCAACACGGTCAGGTCGTTGAACTGCCGCTCCAGTTCGGCTTTTTCGGCGAGCAGGCGCTTGAGTTCCTTTTCCAGGAAAGCCTTGTCGCCCTCGGAGGCGGCGAGCTTGCGTTTGGTTTCCTCGATCTGGACGGTGAGGTTGGTGATCTGCTGGCTCAGTTCGGCGGCGCGGGCGTCGAGCGAGGCGTTCTGGCTTTCGAGTTCGGCGATGCGGGCCTCGCGCTTGCGCACCTCCTCCTGGGTGAGCTGGAGGGATTCGGTGGTTTTGGCGAGGGTGGTGGCGATCTCGGTGAAACGATTGGTCAGGTTGGCGAACTCCTCTTTGCCGGTTTGGATGCGCTTTTCCAGTTCGAGATTCACCTGGCGCTGGTCTTCAAGCTGGCGGGTGACGTCGCCCAGTTGATTGGACAAGGTATGGATGGTCTGCGCGTCTCGCTGCTGTTGCTCGCGGGCCAGTTTTTTGGTGCTGGCCAGGGCGATGGCCAGCGCCACGCAAACGACCGCCAGGATCACGACGCCGATCAAATTTTTCATATCGTGGGCGAGCTTGCCGCACCCCCTGCACCGTGGCAAGTGCCGATTGGTCGCGCGTCGAGCCGCCGGGCCGCCAGCGCGGAGCGACGCCGCCGCCACGGTGCATTCGGACTGCCGGTGGGCGCAGGCGGGCCGATGGCGCGCGCATTGACGGTTTGCAGGCGGGCAGGGCATGATGCCGCCGCGAAATGAAACGGCCTGCATTCCGCCGCTCCCCAGCCTCCGTCGTCATGCCGCGTCCGTCCATCGCGTTGGTCTGCGCCGCGTTGCGGAGCTGTTCCCGCACGGGCCGGTAAACGATGGCTGCAGGGCCTGCAGCCCCGGGGCGCAACTGCCGATCATGTCCAAGCCTGAAGCTCAATCCGCGACGAGCCCTGGATCGCCCGCGCCCGGCGGTCTGGGCGTGCACCGGCCGCGCAACGTGGACTGGAAGCGGGCGGCGGCGTTGCTCTACGGCGATTGGGGCACGAGCAAAGCCTACGTCATCGGGCTGGCGTTTGTGGCGGCCGCCTGGTCGGCTCTGCCGATTGTCATCGCAGTCTGCGTTCTGACGGCGGTCGTCGGTTACAACTACATTCTGGTGTGCCGCCATTTTCCCGATGGCGGGGGCGTGTATTCGGCGGCGCGGTCGCAAAGCCGGCTGCTGGCGGTGATGGGCGCACTGTTGCTGGTGGCCAACTTCACGGTCACCGCGGCGATGAGCGGGTGGGCGGCGATGAGTTATTTTGGCGTGCCGCCCGAAGGGGTGCGATGGGCGACGTTGGGCATCATTCTGGCCATCGGCGTCATGAACTATTTCGGCCCGAAACACACCGGCAGTTTCGCGATCTGGCTGGCTCTGCCGATGGTCACGGCCGTGGTGTTGATCATCGCGCTGGCGGCGCCGCACCTGACCACGGCCAACCTGGAAGCGCCGCATCAGGGGTTCAAAGCCAACTGGCTCGCGTTTGTGGGCGTGATCCTGGCGCTCAGCGGCGTCGAAGCCATCGCCAACCTCACCGGTGTGATGAAACTCGATCCGGGCAGCACGCCCGACGCGCCGCGCGTTGCCCAAACCGCGCGCCGCGCCATTGTGCCGGTGGCCATCGAAGTGGTGTTGGGCACGACGTTGCTGGGCTGGGCGATGCTTTCGCTGCCGCGCGAGTTGCAGCCGCAGATGGAGCAACGCTGGGAGGACATGGTGCGGTTTCTGGCCGAACAATACGGCGCGCGGGCGTTCGGGGAAGGGTTCGGTCACGTCTTCGGGCTGGTCGTGGGCGTGGTGGTGGGCCTGCTGTTGCTGAGCGCCGTCAACACCGCCATCGGCGCGTTGATCGGGCTGAGCTACATGATGGCGCGTGACGGGGAGATGCCGCGCAGTTTTACCCGGCTCAATCCGCACGGGGTGCCGTGGATTCCGCTGGCCATCGCGGTTGCGCTGCCGTTGGCCGTGACGGCGGCGGCGGCGGATTTGCAGGCGCTGGCCGGGTTGTATGCGATTGGCGTGGTCGGCGCCATCACCGTGAACCTCGGCACGTGCGCGTTCAACCGCCAGTTGCCGCTCCAGTGGTGGGAGCGCGGGTTGATGGGCCTCACCTTTCTGGTGCTCTTTGCCGTGGAATTGACGATTGCGAAAACCAAGACCGACGCGCTTTTCTTTGCCTGCTGCGTGGTGGGCGCGGGTTTGGGACTGCGCGCCTGGGCGCAACGCCGCGCGGGCTTGCGCACCGTGACGGTGCCCGAACACCTCGCCGCCAGCGTCGCCCCGGAGTCCACGCCCGGATGGAAACTCCATCTCCAGCCCGGCCAGTCCATCCTCGTGGCCGCGCGCGGTCTGACACCCGTCCTCGGTTTCGCTCTGGAAGAGGCGCGGTTGCGACAGGGCACGCTCTATGTGCTCTACGTCAAGGAACTGGCCGTGTCGCTGCCCGGGCCGCTGGAAGGGGGCGAACGCCCGCGCTGGCAGGACGACCTCGAAGCGACGCGGATCATGACCCACATGCTCGAGTTGGGCCGTCAAAACGGCGTCCAGGTGGTGCCCCTTTACGCGGTGAGCGAAGACCCCGCCGCGACGATCCTCGATCTCTCCGCCACGCTGGGCATTGACATCCTGATGCTCGGGGCGCGACATCGCCGCACGCTCGCCCAACTGTTCAAGGGCGATGTGGCCAATCGCGTCGCCCGCGAACTGCCTGAAAACATCCAGTTGGTGATCTACGGGTAGCCCGCAGATTTCGCTGGCCTCGCAGCAACGCCCGGGCTTCGACGCGGTGACCAACGCCAACCGGCCGCCGCTCAGAGGCGCCTCAGCGGCATTTCACGGACTCTCGCAAGCCGTCGAAACGTTTTGCAGGTATGGTTGCTTGGACTCTCGTGGCCTTGAACCAGGTGCAAAAGTGCGGTGCTGATCAAATCAGCCTGAACCGAGGGAAGTTGTGAGTTGGCTGGATTTTGCCTTCCAACGTTCCCCGGCCGGGCCATTATCGGCTCGTGGAACGGAAGGCGGCATCATTTCCACCGGTTGCCCTGCCGCAAAAAATTCAAAGGTTTTTGTCCGCCGACCGGTCTGAGCGGGTGGAAACGGATCGCATGGGCGACCCTGATGAAGCCCTGGTGCGGGACAGTCAACGCGGTGATCCGGCGGCTTTCGAGTCGCTCGTGCGCCGACACCAACAGATGATTCACGCGCTGCTGTGGCGAATGACCGGCTCGGTCGAGGACGCACAAGACCTTGCCCAGGAGACCTTCCTGCGCGCGTGGGAGCAACTGCCGGGCTTCCAGGGGCGCGCGAAGTTTTCCACCTGGCTGTGTCGCATCGCCGTCAACGCCTGCCTGAACTGGCGCGAGCGCGAGGCGCGCCGTCACAACGCGTACGGCCGCTACGCACAGGAGGCCGCGTGCGAGGCCGACCCCGGCGACGGCGCGCATCCCGATGGCGGTCTGGCCGGGCGCGTGCATGCGGCCCTGCTCAAGTTGCCCGCCAAACAACGCGCCGCCATCGTGCTCACGGTCTATGAAGGCCTGAACCACGCCGAAGCGGCCCGCGTGCTCGGCTGTTCTGAAACCACCGTTTCGTGGCGCCTCTTTACCGCGCGGCGCAAACTCAAACGCTGGCTCGCCCGACCCGATTCGTTGCCATGACCGACCGCGAACTGGATGCCCAATTGCGGGCGTTGCGCCCGCCCGAACGCGACCCGGACTACTGGGAATGGTTTCCGCGCCGCGTGCTGGCCGAGGTGCGCGCGGGGGCGCGACCGCGACCGCGCCGACGTGGCCTGATGCGGGTCGTGCCGCGCCTGGCGTGGGCGAGCGGGCTGTCCCTCGTCGCGGCGGTGGCCGTGCTTTGCGTCGAATCGCCGCGCCAATGTCCGGTCCGAGTGGCGGTGGCCTCCCTCAAAAGCTTCGCGCGTTTGCCCAGCGACCTGGCGCAACTGCCCGAAAGCATGCGCGCCCTGATGCGCGTGGATCGCGGGCTGGGCTCGCTCATCGAGGAACAGCCATGAACGCCAAACCTGCTGCCAGCATGGACGCCGCGCACGAAACGCAACCGGCCTCCGCGCCGGAAGTCGTCGAGGAACTGCTGCGCCGCGCCGAACGCGCCGGCGCCAGCGACGTCCACATTCAAACCGGCCCGGACGGCGCGGCGATTTCATTCCGGCTCGACGGCCTGTTGACGCCGGTAACGCAACTGCCGTCCGACCTGGCGGCGCGCGTGGTCGGGCGCATCAAATTCCTCGCCCGGCTCAAGACCTACCAGGATTCGCTGCCGCAGGAAGGGCGCATCGCCCGCGAACTGCTGGGCACGACCAGCGATCTGCGCGTCGCCACCTATCCGACCGTGACCGGCGAGAAAATCGTGTTGCGGCTGTTTCAAACCGGGGCGGCGCAGGGGCTGGAGGAACTGGGTTTTCCGGAGGCGGCGATGCGCGAACTGAAGGAATTCCTGCGCAAAAACTCCGGCCTGCTGCTGTTGACGGGCCCGGCCGGCAGCGGCAAAACCACGACCATTTACGCCTGCCTGCGCCACCTGACCGAGAGCGGCAACCGCCACATCATCACCGTCGAAGACCCCGTCGAACGCCTGCTGCCGGGCGTGATGCAGACCGAGGTCCACGAGGCGCTGGGACTGAGCTTTGCCGAAGCGGCGCGGCATCTGTTGCGCCAGGACCCCGAGGTGCTGGTGATCGGCGAGGTGCGGGACGAGGAAACCGCCGGCATCGCCGTGCGCGCGGCGCTCACGGGGCATCTGGTGATCTCGACGTTGCACGCCGGTTCGTGCGTGGGGGTGCTCGAACGGCTGCTGGTGTTGTGCGCGGACCGCTCGGCTGTGGCGGCGGTGGTGGAACTGATTTTCAACCAGCGCCTGCTGCGGCGGTTGTGCGCGGGCTGCGGCGGCGCGGGCTGTGACGCGTGTTTGCGCAGCGGCTACCGCGGGCGCGTGCCGGCGGTCGAGTGGTTGCGCGTGGACGAGCCGATGCGCGAGGCGATCCGGCGACACGATTTGAGCGGCGTCGCCCCGGCAACTTCGCTGGCCGCAGCGGCGCACGTGCTGGTGCGCTCGGGCCGGACGACGCTTGCTGAATGTCAACGGGTTTTGGGCGTATGAAAACGGACGAGTTTGCGTTCCTGAACCAGCAACTGGCGGCGATGCTGCGTTCGGGCATCCCGCTCGAAGGCGCGTTGCAGCAGCTCTGCGCGGGGATGAAATCCGGCCCGCTGCGCGCGGAACTGGAAGCGCTGGAGCGGGATTTGGCCGGGGGCACGCCGCTGCCCGACGCGCTGGGGCGACGCGATCTGCCGGAGTTTTACAAGCGGATGGTGGAGCTGGGCGCGCGGGGCAACGACCTGCCCGGCATGCTGACGTTGCTCGCTGATCATTACCACCGGGCGCACGCGACCTGGACGCGGCTCAAGGGACTGATGATTTATCCGGCGCTGGTGCTGGTTACCGCGCTGGGTTTGACCGCACTGCTGGCGTGGTTGAGCAGCCGGCTTGCGTACGAGGAATTGCTTCCCAACGCCCCGATTGTCACGACGTTGGATACACGCGAAGGCCGCCTTGTGCCCATTGTAGCGGTCTGGGTGCCGCCGGTGGTGCTGGCGCTGGCCGGGGTGGGACTGGCGGTTGTATTGGCCGCCCGTCCCGCTCGCGCGTGGTTGCGGTGGCGGCTGCCGGCCTTCCGCGAGGCGAGCCTCGCCCAACTCGCGTCGAGCCTGGTGCTGTTACTTCGGGGCGGCGCGACGCTGGCCGACGCGCTCGCGTTCGCGGCCGCGGTCGAGCGGGACACGCCAGCGGGTGCGGCGCTGGCGGTGTGGCGGCGCGAGGTCGAGTCGGGTCGCGGCAAACCGTCGGAATGGCCCGCGCTGAAGCCGTTTCCGCCGTTGTTTCTGTGGCTGGTGCAACAGGGCGGCGAGGACGTGGCGGCGGGGTTTGCGAAGGCGGCGGAAATTTTCCAGTCGCGCGCCAATTATCGCATTGAAATCGCGCTCTACGGCGCGTTGCCGGTGTCGGTGCTGCTGTTGGGGCAAATGGTGCTCTGGCAGTTGATTCCGGTGGCGCAGTCGGCGGCGCGCGCGCTGCTCCTGATTTCGTCGCCGTTCTGAGGGGGCATCATGAATGGCGGCGGGTCATCTGTTTGGGCCGAATGGCTGAACGCGGCGGTGGGGGTCGGCGTCGCGCTGGCCGTTTACGTCTGCGTGTGGCTGCCGCTGTTTTGCGGGGCGCTCTACGTGATTTATTTCCTGCTGACGCTGCCGATGCGGCGCAACGAACGCGCGCGACTGTTGCTCGACGTGGTGGAACTGGGCTTGAAAGCCGGTCACACGCCGGAGGCGACGATTCAAAGCGCGGCGGCGAGCCGGGACGTGAGTCTGGGCTTGCGGTTTCACCTGCTCAACGCGCACCTGCAATCGGGCCTGCGACTGGGCGAGGCGCTCGAGCGCGTGCCGGCGCTTGTGCCGGCCCAGGTGCGCGCGATCTGGCGCGCCGGGGAGCGGATCGGCGATGTGGCGAGGGTGCTGCCCGCGTGCCGGCAACTGCTGCGCGATGGCGTCTCTCAAACCCGCAGCGCGATGAACTACCTGGTCGTGCTGCTGTTTTGCATCACGCCGCTTGCGGTGCTCGTCACCGGGGCGATTGCGATCAATGCGCTGCCGGTGCTGCATGCGGTCTTTGCCGAGACGACGACGGCCGGTCTGCCGCCGTTTTCGCGGGCGTTGTTTGAGGCGTGGCGCTCGGGACCTGGGTTGGGCATTCAATGCGCGCTGCTGGTTGGATTGTGGCTGGCGGCATTGCTTTATCTGATCGGGCCGCGGGCGCGGGAGATCGCAGCCCGCTGGTGGCCGGGCCTGGTGGACGGCCTGCTGCTGCGGCTGCCGTGGCGCCGGAAACGGTTGCAACGGGATTTTTCGGCAATGCTCGCCGTGCTGTTGGATTCGGGCGTGCCGGAGGTCGAGGCGGTGACGCTGGCGGCGGAGACGACGCGCAACGCGGTGTTCGTGCGCCGCGCGGGGCGCGTTCGTGAGCAACTGGCCGGGGGCGTGCCCCTGCCGGAGGCGTTGCAGGCGCTGGATGATTCGGGCGAACTGCGCTGGCGCGTGGAGAATGCGCGTCACGGTCGAAGCGGATTTCGGGCAGCGCTGGCCGGTTGGCATGAGGCGCTCGATGCGAAGGCGTTTCAGTTGGAGCAGGCGGCGGCGCATCTGGCCACGACCGCGCTGGTGCTGTTCAACGGCGCGCTCATCGGCACGCTGACGGTCGCGACGTTTCTGGTGTTGATCGGCATCATCGGAGAGGCGGTGTTATGGTGAAGCGTGATCCGGGCTTTTCGGCGGCGCGACGGCGACGGTTGTGTTGCGGGGCGTTGATGACGGAACTGGCGGTGGCGATGTCGCTGCTGCTGATTGCGCTGTTGCCGCTGAGTTATTCGATTCTCTCGGAGCGGCGGCTGGCGCGGGCGCTGTATCAACGCGCGGTGGCGATGGAGCTGGTGGACGGGGAACTGGAGGTGTTGGCGGCGGGGGCCTGGCGCGCATTCGCCCCCGGCGTGCACGAGTATCCGGTGCGGGCCGGCGCGGCAACGAACCTGCCGCCCGGGCGGTTTGTGCTGACGGTGAGCGCCGAGCGGTTGCGGTTGGAGTGGCAACCGGCCAGCGGCGGGCACGGCGGGCCGGTGGTGCGGGAGGTGCAGTTGCGATGAACGCGCAAGTTTCCAGGCCCCGAAGGAATGTCCCGAAACGACGGCGCGTGTCAGCGGCGTTCCAACTGATCGAGGTGATGGTTTACATCGCCATGCTCTGGGTGTTGCTGGCAGTGGCGTATGTGGCGTTTGACCGGGCGCTGTGGCGTTCGGAAGCGTTGCGGCGCAGTGCCGACGACATCACGCGCGCGTTGCGGGCGGGCGAACGCTGGCGGGCGGACGTGCGCGCCGCAACGGGCCCGATCCGCGTGGAACGCACTGAAGACGGCGAGCGGCTGTGGATTCCCGGGCCCCGCGGGCTGATCGCCTACGAACGCATGACCAACGCGCTGGTGCGCCGCGAGGCGGGGGCATCGCCGGCTCTGTTGCTGACGCGGGTGAGGGCGTCAGCCATGTCCGCGGAGCCGCGCGATCGGGTCACGGTGTGGCGCTGGGAACTGGAGTTGCAACCGCCCACCAAACGGCCCGTGAGCGTGCGGCCGTTGTTTACGTTTCTGGCTGTGCCGGAAAGGAGCGCATCGCCGTGAGAATTTCTGCGTTTCAACGTCGGCGCGGTCGCGAGCGCGGCGCGGTGGCGGTGGTCGTCATCGTGACAATGCTCGCGGTGCTGATGATTTACACGATGTCGAACGTGCGGACGCTGGTGTATTTGCAGGGCGAGTTGAAACTTTTGGAACAGCGGCAAACGCAACGGTGGTCGAAAGCAGGCGGCTTGCGCGCGGTGGAACTGCGTGCGACCAACGTATCGGTGTCGCAAACCGGGGAAGTTGAACCATGAACAGCGTGAACGACGTGGGCAAAATGGTCTGGACGATCCGCGGCTCGTTGCTGGTCTTCGCGCTGGGGGTGGCGAGTCTGCTGCCCCTGGTGGGGCTGGCGACGGGTCTGGTGACGTTGGGGTTGTGGGGCTTGGTGCGCGGTTATTGGAAGGCGTGGAATCCGGCGCAGCGGTATCTGGACTGGGGTGCGCGTCTGGCTCTGTGTGGGATTCTTCTCTCACTGCTGCTGGGCGGTTTGTTGGTCTGGGGGACGGGCATGAGCCCCGTGGAACTGGTGGGTGGTGGTGGCGGCAGTTGCTGCGGCGGCGTTTCGATACCGGCGGTTGTTGAGTGAGGATTCTCACAACGGGAAAATCCCCCTGCGGTGGATCCGCCACCGTGAGGCAAACGTGTTTCGGGCGGGAGGGCACAAAAGCCACGCAAGACGCGCGCGCTCTCCTGCCCGATTCGATGTTCGGTGTTCGATGTTGGTTGTTCGATGTTCACCGCTGTGCGGTGCGCGCTCCCTCTC
>JAOAIM010000107.1 GCA_026414705.1 Verrucomicrobiia bacterium
GTTGGCAGCCGGTGGGCGTGGTTCACTCGGTTGCCGCGTCGGGTGCGTCCATGCGCGCGGGGCGGGCGTCTTTGAATCGGTCCAGGGCGGCTTGAAGTTTCTTTACGGCGGCGGTGGCGGCATCGGAACGGTCGTTTGGAGGCAGGGGTTTTTGTTCGTCGGGGTCGCTGGCCCAATCGAAGAGGTCGCCGCTGCGGTAGAGTTTGAAGCGGTGGTCGAAGGCGAATTCGCGCACGAGCCGGTCGTCGCGGAGTCGAGGTGAATACCACGAATAAATCCACTCGCGCGCCGGGCCCATGCGTCCGAGCAGTTGGGGCAGAAAGCTGACGCCGTCGAGTGCGAGGTCGGCGGGCGGCTTGAGTCCGGCCGCGTCGAGCAGCGTTGGGAAAAAGTCGGTGCTGTCCACGAGGTTGGTGGCGGTCTGGCCGGGGCGGATGCGGGCGGGCCAGTTGGCGATGAGGGGCACGTGCATGCCGGTGGCGGTGGTGCGGCCCTTGCCGCCTTCGATGATCCGGTCGCCGCAGCGCGACCGGATGCCGCGCGGAGTGCCGTTGTCGGCGGTGAAGAGGATCAGGGTGTTGGTGCGCAGGTGGAGCGATTGTAGGTGCGCGAGGAGCTGGCCGATGAGTTTGTCCATGTATTGCACCATGTCGGCGAAATATTTCGGGTTGCGGTTGACGTTTTCGCCGCGGGCTTTGGGGTCCCAGTCCGGGCTGTCGGGCGTGGGTTGAAACGGCGCATGGGTGAGCATCATCGGGTAATAAACGAAGAACGGGCGGTCGCGATGGCGGCGGATGAAGTCGCAGACGAACTCGTGAACGAGGTCGGGGCCGTATTCGCCGTTGTTGAAGTCGCGTTCGAAGCCGTCGAATTCGAGGCCGGGGTTGGCGTAGCGGGGCGGTCGGCGGGTGTGTTGCCAGAGGCAGGCGGCGTCGAAGCCGAATTTTTTGGGCAGGTCGGGGTCGCGGCCCAGTTGCCATTTGCCGGCGACGCAGGTGGCGTAGCCGGCGCGCTGCAGCGGGTGGGCGAAGGTGCGCGAGTTGGGGTCCATCCAGCCGAAGCGGACGTAGTTGCGCACGTTGTAGAGGCCGGTCATCAACTGCACGCGCGTCGGGGTGCAAAGCGGCTGGACGAAGCAATGCGTGAAGCGCGCGCCGGTGGCCGCGAGCCGATCGAGGTTGGGGGTGCGATAGCTCGTGCTGCCGTTGCAGCCGAGGGTTTCGTAGCCGAGGTCGTCGGCCACGATGAGGATGAGGTTGGGGCGCGGCGCGGCGGGGGCGGCGAGGCAGGCAGCCGAGAGCGCAAGCGTCCAAAGCAGTTTCCCCACGGCACGATTCATCATCGCTGGACAGGCTGACACCGTGGCGCGTGCGTTGCAAGTGTCAGGGCTGACGCGCCTGGCCAATCGCGAAATCCGGGGCGAACAGGGTTGCGGGTGGGCGAGACCGGCTGTTTGGGCCGAGAGGGGACGCAAGCTGCCTATTTTACAAACCTCTCATTAACACCGGGCTTCAGCCCGGTGACAAACGCGAATCAACCGCTTGGAGCCGCTTCAGCGGCTTTTCGCAGCGTGTCCCAAGCCGTTGAAACGGCTTGCGAGGTGGGCTGCCGGGGTTCACCGGGCTGAAGCCCGGTGCCAATGAAATCAGACTCAACGAGTGTGAAATAGGCAGCGTAAAACGATGCAAAAAATGCTCGCGCTTTCGGGGTTGCTCCCGGCTAGATTGCGCGCGCAACGATCCGGAGTCACCGGACTATGAGACACTCGTGCTTCCGAATTGGTGTCGTCGCGGTGCTGGCAGCAGTCGTCGTGGCGACAGGTGTTGCGAGCCCGGCCGCGACGGGCCGACCGAACATCATTTTCATTCTCGCCGATGATCTGGGATTGCCGGGCGTAAGCTGTTACGGCGGCGAGTATCCCACACCGAACCTCGACGCGCTGGCGGCGCGCGGCATCCGGTTTGAGAATTGTTTCGCGTCGCCGTTGTGCGCGCCCTCGCGGGCGATGGCGATGACGGGCCGGTATGGTTTTCGGACCGGCGTGGTGGACAATCCGCTCGGCGCCAGGGCGACGCCCAAACGGGAGGTCAGCATCGCCAAGGTGCTTCAGGGGGCTGGCTACGTCACCGGCGTCTTCGGCAAGTGGCGGCAGTTGGCGCACTTCAAGACGCGGGCCGACGCGCAGGCGTGGGGATTTGACGAGTTCCTGCTCTGGGGCAGCGGCAGCGGGGAAGGGAGCGATCGGTATTGGGGAGGGGGTTACAACCTCAACGGCGCGCCATTGAAAGTGCCGCCGCAAACCTACGGGCCGGATCTGTTGCAGGAGCACCTGGTGGACTTCATCCGGCGACACCGCGACCGGCGGTTTTTCGTTTATTACCCGATGACGCTGGTTCACGGCACGTATCAACCCACGCCCGCGACACGACCTGGCGTCAAAGATCGTCGCACGCTCTACCGCGACATGATCCGCTACATGGACAAGCTGGTGGGCGACCTGGTCGGGGAGCTTGACGCGCTGGGGTTGCGGGAGAAAACGCTCATCGTCTTCACCGGTGACAACGGCAGCGTGGACCCGGGGCTGGTGCACGGGCGACCGGTGGACGGCGTCAAACACGAGCTGCGGGAGGGGGGCAGTCGCGTGCCGTTGATTGTCCACTGGAAGGGCACGACGCCCGCCGGCGCGGTGTTGCCGGACCTGACTGACTTCACCGACTTCTACGTGACCTTTGCCGAACTGGCCGGGGCGGCCCTGCCGCCGGGCCACACCCTGGACGGTCGCAGCTTTGCGCCCCAGTTGCGCGGCCGGAAAGGGCGCCCCCGCGAGTGGGTCTTCGTGCAACTGGCTGATCGCTGGTATGTCCGCGACGCCCGGTGGAAGCTCTACAACGACGGCACGCTCTGCGACATGCGCGATGCGCCATTTTCCGAAACACCGCTCCGGCCGGATGAAATGACGCCGGAAACCAAGGCCGCCCGCGAACGCCTTCAAGCGGTGCTCGACCAACTCAACCCCGGACAGATCAAAGCCGCGCCCAAATACAAGCCCTAGAGGAGCGCGCAGAAATTCATTCCGGCCGGCTCGACGCGCCGCGAGGAGGTGCTTCTGCGGGGCACAAGGGCCGGGGTGTCCGCACTGCGAGTCCATCCCGGCTTGACCGGTCGCGGGTCCGGCCAGCCGGCCTGAACGAGGCGTGGTGATCGGGCGAAGGGATCGGTCGTGGGGCCGGCCCGGAAAATTCGCTGACAAAACGGCCTGCATTGATTACCTAAACGGCCATGCAATGCTCGATGGCACGTGTGTGGATGCGTTGGTGCTTGGCGCTGGGGCTACTGACCGGGTGGATGCTCCCCACCGGGTTGACCGCCGAAAAGTCAGCCACCGATTCGCGGCCGAACATCCTGTTTTGCATCGCGGATGATTGGTCGTGGCCGCACGCCGGAGTTTATGGCGATCCGGTTGTGCGCACGCCGACGTTCGACCGGTTGGCGCGCGAGGGGGTGTTGTTCACGCACGCTTTCTCCGCAGCGCCGTCTTGCACGCCCTCGCGCGCGGCGATTTTGGCCGGACGTTACCCGCACCAGCTCGAAACCGGTGCGAACCTCTACGGCCCGTTGCCCGCGAAATATCCGGTGTATCCGGATTTGCTCGAGGCGGCCGGTTACGTGGTTGGATATTCCGGCAAGGGCTGGTCGCCCGGCGACTTTGAGGCGGGCGGCCGCACGCGCAACCCGGCCGGGCCGCGTTTCCAAAACTTCCAGGAATTCCTCAAGACCGTGCCGCCGGACAAACCGTTTTGTTTCTGGTTTGGCAGCCACGACCCGCATCGGCCCTACGACAAGGGCTCAGGCGCTGCGGCGGGCTTGCGGGCGGAGGCGGTGCGTGTGCCACCGTATCTGCCCGACACGCCGGAGGTGCGACAGGACATCCTCGATTACTACGCCGAGGTGGAACGGTTCGACCGCGACGTGGGCCGGATGCTCGCGGCTCTGGAACGCGCCGGCCGAGCCAGCAACACCCTGGTGGTGGTCACGGCTGACAACGGTTGGCCGTTCCCGCGCAGCAAGGCGAATCTCTACGATGCCGGCACGCGCCAGACGCTGGCGGTGCGCTGGCCGGCGCGCGTGCCCGCCGGACGCACGGTGTCGGCGTTTGTCAACCTGGCCGAGCTGGGGCCGACGTTCCTGGAGGCGGCCGGGGTGAAACGCCCGCCCGAGATGACGATGCGCAGTTTGATGCCACTCTTGGAGGGCAAAACGCAGCGCGGACGGGACATGGTATTCCTGGAACGGGAACGCCACGCCAACGTGCGTCGGGGACACCTCGGCTATCCGGCGCGCGCGGTTCGCACAGCGCGGTTCCTCTACATCCGCAACCTGGCACCCGAACGCTGGCCGGCCGGTGACCCGGAACTGTGGCATTCAGTGGGGCCATTTGGCGATTGTGACGGCTCGCCCACCAAAGATTTCATCCTCGCGCATCGGGATGAACCGCAGGGTCGGCGGTTTTTTGAACTTTGTTTTGCAAAGCGTCCCGCCGAAGAGCTTTACGATCTGGACAAGGACCCCGACCAGATCGTGAACGTGGCCGGGCGTCCCGAATACGCGGCCGCGCTCAAGCGGTTGCGCGCCGAGCTGGAGCGCTGGATGCGCAACAGCGGCGATCCCCGGCTGCACGGGGACGATGGCTTTGACCGATTTCCGTATTCGGGCGCGCCCGTTCGAGGCGCACCGGGCGCGACCGGCGCAACGTCCCCGCCCGAAAGTTGAACCGGCGCGCCTGCCACCGCGGCGGTCGGTCGGCGCGCTTTTGGGAGGTGACTCGGCAGCGTTCCGCCCGGCGACGGCGCTGCGCCGGCCCGCTACCACGCTCAAGCCCGCTCTGCGAGCCACGCAGGCGGCAAGAGTTCCCAAGGTGCTCCGGCGTGCCTGAAACGGGCTTGAACTTGCACTTTTTGGTTTTGATTCAACGCAAATTGGTTTTCCGGGGGCTGGTTCATTGACAGGGCCCGGCCCATTTGCCAGCCTCGCGGAGCTTTTTGGCTGAAACATTTGTGCGGGCCGGAAGTGGCCCTCAAAAGTGAGGCAGGATTTATGAGTAAAACACCGAAATACGTTTATCTTTTTGGCAACGGCAAAGCGGATGGCAACGGGGCGATGAAGCCCTTGTTGGGCGGCAAGGGCGCGAACCTGGCCGAGATGGCGCGCATCGGTCTGCCCGTGCCCCCGGGCTTCACCATCACCACCGAGGTTTGCACCTACTACTACAAGCACCGCAAAACCTATCCCAAAGACCTCGAACCCCAGGTCAAGGCGGGCATGGTTCACATCGAAAAAATCATGGGCACGAAGTTTGGCGACACCGCCGCCATGCCGCTGCTGGTGAGCGTGCGCTCCGGCGCGCGCGATTCGATGCCCGGCATGATGGACACGATTTTGAACCTGGGCCTCAACGATCAAACCGTCCAGGCTCTGGCCCGCGCCACCAACAACGAACGCTTCGCGTGGGATTGCTACCGCCGCTTCGTTCAGATGTATGGCGACGTGGTCATGGGCGTGCAAAAACGCGCCGGTGAAGACCACGAGCCGTTTGAAAGCGTCATCCACGCGCTCAAGCACGAGCGCTACGGCGCGGATATCGAGGACACCCGGCTCACCGTGGACGATCTCAAGGAACTGGTGAAGCGGTTCAAGGCACTGATTCATGAGCGCACCGGAGGCAGGGATTTTCCGCAAGACCCGTGGAAACAACTCTGGGGCGCCATCGGGGCCGTCTTCGGCTCGTGGATGAACGACCGCGCCATCGTCTATCGCCGCAAATACAACATCCCGCACGACTGGGGCACGGCGGTGAACGTGCAGGCGATGGTTTACGGCAACACTGGCGAACGTTCCGGCTCCGGCGTCGCCTTCACCCGCAACCCCGCCAACGGCGAAAAAGAATTTTACGGCGAGTTCCTCATCAACGCCCAGGGCGAGGACGTCGTGGCCGGCATCCGCACGCCCGAACCGGTTGCCGACCTCAAAAAGCATCTGCCGGAGGCGTATCACGAACTGGAGCGCATCCGCGCCATTCTTGAGAAACACTTCAAGGACGTGCAGGACTTCGAGTTCACCATCCAGGATGGCAAGGTCTTCATGCTCCAGACCCGCAACGGCAAACGCACCGCCCTGGCCGCGCTGAAGTTCTCCATGGACATGGTCAAGGAGCGGCTCATTGACTGGAAGACGGCCATCCGCCGCAACCCGGCCGACCAGCTTGACCAATTGCTCGCGCCGGTGTTCGACGCCAAAGCCGAGAAGGCCGCCAGGGTCATCGCCACCGGCCTGCCCGCCGGACCGGGCGCAGCATCGGGCAAAATTTATCTCAGTTGGGAACGCGCCGTCGCCGCCGTGGACCGGGGCGAAAAAGTGCTGCTGGTTCGCAACGAAACCACCCCCGAAGACCTGCGCGGCATGATTGCCGCCCAGGGCATCCTCACCGCCAAGGGCGGTGTCAGCTCCCACGCCGCGCTGGTCGCGCGCCAGATGGGCAAGGTCTGCGTCACCGGCGCGGGCGCGCTCCAGATTGATTACGACAAACGCACCGTCACCGTGAACGGTCAGGTTTTCAACGAGGGCGACTGGTTTTCCATCAACGGCACCCTCGGCAACGTCTATGCCGGCCAAATCCCGACCGCGCCATCGGAGATCGTGCAGGTGCTCATTGACAAGACCCTCGATCCCAAGGCCAGCAAGACCTACCAAATGTTCAAGACCCTCATGGACTGGTGCAAAAAGGTCAGCCGCCTGGAGGTCCGCACCAACGCCGACACGCCCGAACAGACCGAAAACGCGATTGCCTTCGGCGCCACGGGCATCGGCCTGTGCCGCACCGAGCACATGTTCTTTGAGGGCAACCGCATTGACGCCATGCGCGAAATGATCCTGGCCGACTCCAAAGAAGCCCGCCAGGCCGCGCTGGCCAAACTCCTGCCCTACCAGAAGGAAGACTTCGTGGGCATCTTCAAAGCCCTCAAAGGTTACCCGGCCACCATCCGCTTCCTTGACCCGCCCCTGCACGAGTTCCTTCCGCACGAAGCCGCCGCGCAGGAGGACCTCGCCAAAAAGATGGGCGTGCCGGTGGAGAAAATCCGCCAGCGCGTCAAGGAACTGCACGAATTCAACCCCATGCTCGGCTTCCGCGGCTGCCGCCTGGGCATCGTGTATCCCGAAATCTCCGAAATGCAGGCCCGCGCCGTTTTCGAGGCCGCCGCCGAGGTGCAAAAACAGGGCATCAAGGTCCGGCCCGAAATCATGATCCCGCTGGTCGGCTTCAAGAAGGAACTCGACCTGCAGGTTGAGGTCGTCCACCGCGTCGCCCGCGAGGTCATGGACCAGCACAAGGTGAAGATCAACTACCTGGTCGGCACCATGATCGAAGTGCCCCGCGGCGCGCTGACCGCAGACGAAATCGCGCAAACCGCGCAATTCTTCAGCTTCGGCACCAACGACCTGACCCAAACCTGCCTGGGCATGAGCCGCGACGACTCCGGCTCGTTCATCCCGGCCTACACCGAGTTGGAAATCGTGCCGCGCAATCCGTTTGCGACGATTGACCAGACCGGGGTGGGCGAGTTGATGCGGATTGCGGTGGAGAAGGGTCGGCGCACGCGCCCGGACATCAAGCTGGGCATCTGTGGGGAGCATGGGGGCGATCCGGACTCGGTGAAGTTCTGTCATCGGATTGGGCTGACGTATGTGAGTTGTTCGCCCTTCCGCGTGCCGGTGGCGCGCTTGGCCGCCGCCCAGGCCGCGCTGGAAGAGGCCGCCGCCAAGAAACCGGCGAAAAAGAAGTAGGGTTGTGCATGCGTTCTTGCGTGCGTGGCTTGCGAGTACGCGGGAACGCAAGCCCCTGGCCTGCACATTTCACACTCGTTCGGTCCGATTTCATTAGCACCGGGCTTCAGCCCGGTGAATCGGGGCAACCCGCCTCGCAAGCCGTTTCAACGGCTTTTGACATCCGCGAAAAAGCCGCTGCAGCGGCTCTTGCCGTTGGCGGGCGTTCGTCAGCGGGCTAAAGGCTGGTGTTCATGAGCCTGAACACGGGGATTGGGCGACTGGAGAACACGGATGGACACCAAGGGGAGGCGTTTGAGCAGAAACGGCGGTGCGCCGGGCGCGAGTGTGGTTCTCCGGGAGGAATCCGCGTTGACTTCGTGTCCGGTTCGCGGCTCGGCAACACTCCCTCACGGCAAATGCGGTTTGAAGGGTGAGATGCCGCGCGCCGTGCCATGCCAGAGCCCGATTGTGCCGCTTGCGTGAGGGCAAATCTTTTCCAAGTCCTGGGTGCGCCTCGGTGGCGTTGCGCTGCTGCGCAGGAATTGGAGGGAATGCGTTGGTTCCCCGGCGCACGCTTCGCGGGATGTGGCGACCTTTGAATGAGCGGGAGAACGATTTGCAACGGGGTTATTCCGACGTGATGGCACGGCGCGACGTTTCGCAGGGCGAAGGGCGTTTGCGTTGACAGGCCGAGGGATTGGAATGGAATTCAGCGGAAGGCGGCAAGGCGTGGCTTGACGTGGGGGCGGGTTGCCGTTGCACTGGCCGCACCGTGTCGCCTTGAAAATTGTCTCCGCTGGCGCGGGTCTGTCGCAACGCCAGGGGCTGCGAAGGCGACGCGTCGCGTGAGGATCAAGCAGTGCCGCGGCAGCACATTCACAGGGCACCATGAGCGGGAACGAGCCAATGATGGGTGCCGAGAGTTATGAGCCGGTGTTGGCTCTGGCGGCGGGCGTGGTGGTGGTTGTCGGAGGCCTGATGCTGGCGCGGCTGCACGCTTTCTTGGCGCTGTTGCTGGCGGCGATCGTGGTGGGGTGGTTGAGTCCGGGCGGGCAATTCCCCGAAGCGCAAAAAGGCCCGCACAGTGTTCAGGCTGTTGAGCAGGTGGCGATCGAGTTTGGTCGGGCCGTCGGCAACATTGGAATCGTCATCGCGCTGGCTTCGATCATCGGCGTGTGCCTGCTGGAAAGCGGAGCGGCCGAGCGAATTGTGCGGGGGATGCTGGCGTGGTTTGGCGCGGGCCGGGCCGCGTGGGCGCTGTTGGCGAGCGGGTTTTTGCTCTCCATACCGGTTTTCTTCGACACCGTTTTCCTGCTGTTGTTGCCGATCGCGCGGGCGCTGGCCCTGCGCACGGGCCGAGATTTCATGCTTTACGTCATGGCGCTGGCCGGGGGCGCGGCGGTTACTCATTCGCTGGTGCCGCCAACACCGGGGCCGTTGTTGGTGGCCGATGCGCTGGGGCTGGAGACAGGTGAGGCGATCCTCGCCGGTCTGGTGGCGGGCTTGCCGCTGATGTTTGCCGTGTATGGCCTGGCGCAATGGTTCAACGTCCGCGTGCCAGTGCCGTTGCGCGCAAGCGTGGCAAGCGAGACGGAGGAGTTGCGCGCGCTCGCAGACCGGGAGGCAGCGGCTTTGCCGCCGTTGGGTCTGGCGCTGCTGCCGATCCTTCTGCCCACGACGCTGATCGCACTGGCGTCGGTTGGGGAAATGCTCGGTTGGGAAACCCCCGTCGCGTCGCTTCCCACTGCGACGGAGCGCGCAAGCGCATGGGAGATTGTTTTGTTGTTGGGCAACAAGAACATTGCGCTGCTGCTGGGGGCGGCGGTGGCTCTGTGGCTTTANCGACGCGGCGCGAAACGGGGCTGGGCCGGGGTGAATCGAAAGCTGGGCACCGCGCTGGAGACGGCCGGTGTGATCATTCTCATCACGGCTGCGGGCGGAGCGTTTGGCGGAATGATTCGGCACAGCGGTGTGGGCGAAGTGCTCAAGGACCTGGTCGCCGCGCATGGGCTGAATCTGGTGCTGCTGGGCTGGTTGGTTGCCGCGGTGGTGCGGGTGGTGCAAGGCTCGGCGACGGTGGCCATGATCACGGGCGCTGCGTTGATGCGCGGGGTGATCGGCGACGGCGCCGCGCTGCCGTTTCATCCGGCCTACATCTACCTGGCTGTCGGGTTCGGCTCGATGATTTTTTCGTGGATGAACGACAGCGGATTCTGGTTGGTCAGCCGCATGTGCGGGTTCACCGAGAGGGAAACGCTCAAAAGCTGGACGCTTTTGGTGACCGGCATCTCGCTGGTCGGGCTGGTGGAGGTCCTGCTGTTGAGCACGTTGTTGCCGTTGCGATGAGACCAGTGTGCCGCTGGCGGCGGGCGCGTCCCTTGACCTGCTGTTTGGCAGGCGGCAGCTTGGCCGCATGAAAGTTGCCGCTTGGGCAGTGGGTGTTTTGGGCGCGGTGACGTTGGTCGCGGCAGCGACGGGTGCGGATGAAGTGACGGGCACCAGTCCCCCGCTCAAGGTCGCCGCCGTTCAATTGCGCTCAACGCGCGATCTGGCCGCCAATCTGGCTCGGATCACCAATGCCATCCATCAATGCGCCACCAACCGTGTCCGCGTGGTGGCGTTTCCGGAGTGCGCACTGACGGGTTACTTTGCCGACACGGCGACGAATGTGACCGCGAGCCAGCTCACTGAGGCCGCAGCGCAGGTCGGTGCCGCGTGTCGGGCGGCGGGGATTTATGCCCTGGTGGGGAGCGCCTGGCGCGATGGCACCAACCTGCGCAACTCGGCGCTGATCTTTGGGCCGGATGGTTCGATGCTGGCCCGATACGACAAAATCCAACTGACCGAAGATTGGGCGGTTGCCGGGGAACGGCTGTTCACGTTTGCCGTGGACGGCATTCGATGTTCGATCATCATCTGTCACGATGAACGATTTCCCGAGCTGGTGCGGCTGCCCGTTTTGGCCGGGGCGCAAGTGATTTTTTATCTCTCGCACGAAGCGGGGCTTCACAAGGAACACAAGCTCGGGCCATATCGGGCTCAAATTCAGGCGCGCGCGGTGGAAAACAACGTCTTCGTCGTCCATGCCAACGCGCCGGCCAATCCTGATGCCAGCGGTTCTCACGGTCAGAGCCGCATCATCGCGCCGGACGGCAACATCCTGCAGGAAGCCACGATCTTTGGCGAAGACGTGCTGATGGCCGAGCTGGACCTGAGCCGGGCCACGCGCGCCAACGCGCTGAAAAGCTTGAACCGCGGTCCGCTGCGTGACTGGTGGCAGGCCGGGCTCCGGCACGTGCACCGGATTGAATGAGCGCGGGGGCGGTTCGATAACGCCCGCTGCGCGCGGCTCGCAGAGCCGACCAGCCCAACTCCGCCGCCGGCGAGCGGCAATGTGCAGGTCACGCCGGCATCGTTCAGCCATTTCTTCCGAGTCCCGCTAGGGCAGGATGATCAGCTTGCTCACGGCCTGGGTGTCGCGATCGGAGGCACTCTCGAGTTGATCCGAAGAGGGCAGCTCGACCCGAGAATGAACGCGAATGCCCGCCCATGACGAGGGTCTGCCACTGTGGATTGCTTCACCGCTGAGGTGAAACGGCGGCCCGATCCAGATTTGCGTTCCTTCGCGTGCATTCGGGGTTTCGAACCTCAGACTTGTTCTCAACTGCTGGGTTTAGGTTGAGGTTTTGGGCGTAGCGGGGATGGACGAGGATTCACAGGGTGGACGGGCACTCGCGGCCATCCGATTCGTCCAGGCCCCCCGTGCCCGGACTGCGGCGAAAGCGACGCACGTGCTCTGTCGCGTGGGCTCGCGCTGCTGGACGGCAGCTTCAGGCTGCCGGCCAGCGCCTTCAGGATTGAAGGCGGTTTTCACTGACCGGCTCTATCGAGTGCGCAAGGCCCCAGGAACTCAACGAAGCTTCTGAGCGCCCGCAGGCAGAGTGGCAGCGAGGCTCTACCCGACCGGCGGAATCCGGGAATTCTGCCAGCAATCACTGTTGACCGGTGACGACCGACACCGCCTCGCTCAGCGTCACGAACTCGACGGTGTGGCCATCCAACCGTTTTTCGAAACCGGGCCGGGCATCGGTGCTGACCACCAGCAGCCGCGTCCGGGGATAGTTCCGCGCGAAGGCCCGCAGTCCGGCGACATCGAAATCGCGGGCCGACCATTTGCATTCGAGCGCCACCACCCGCCCGCGTCGGGGCACCGCGACGAAGTCCACTTCGTGGCCCTGTTTGTCGCGCCAGTAACGCAGGGCCGGCGTTTGCAAATGCGCCAACAGTTCGTTGAGAACAAAGTGTTCCCAGAGCGCGCCCAGGTCTTCGCGCCGGAGTTCGCTCCACCCGCGAAACGCGCACACGAAGCCGGTGTCGAACCCATAGACCTTGGGCGCGGCGATGATCTCGTGGCTGCGGCGCGAACTGAACGGCCGCACGACGACGGCCACGCCCGTGGCCTCCAGGACGGCCAGGTAGTTCTGGATGGTGGTCCGGCTGACCTCGCACGGCGCGGCGAAACGGGTGGCTTCAAACAGCCCGCCGCTCTGGGCCATGAGCAGTTCGACAAACCGCTGGAACGACGCTCGCTTTTCCAATCGGAACAACTCCTGGATGTCCCGGGCCCAGTAGGCGTCCATCCATTCCTGGAAATCGCGCTCGGGCGGTTCGGGCGACAGGAAAAACGGCGGCAACCCCCCGTGCAGGAGGCGATGCGGCAGGTCGGCGTTGCCAAAGGCCCGCAGGTCCGCCTCGATCATCGGCGTGAGCCACACTTCGGCTTTGCGCCCGGCCAGCGTGTCCCGGAATCGCGCGCTCGCCCCCAGCGTGGAAGAACCCGTGGCCAGCACCCGCACCTTGGGGAAATGGTCGGCCGCAATCTTGAGCCACTCCGAGGGATTGGGCAGCCGATGGACCTCGTCCAAAACGACCCGTTTGCCGCGCAACCGGGCCAGAAACGCCTCCGGGTCTTCCAGCGCGCGCCGCACGCGCGGCAGTTCGCAGTCGAAATACTCGATGTCCTCGAGGCTTTGTGCCAGGCAGGTCTTGCCCACGCGCCGCACGCCACGCAGCCAGACGACCGACCGCCGTCGCCACTGTTCCTCGATGCAACTGATCCAGAAGGGCCGTTTTACCATACGCCAGCAACATGACATTTGGTATGACCAAACGCAAGTCTGGTTGCGTTTGGTTAATCACGGGCAAGTGGGAAAAAGCCCCGCGCAGAAGGGGACGCCGCGCGCGGTTCGGCAGCGTCCGACGGCGCGGCAGCGTTTGCGTTGCGTCAGTCCGGCGGCGCTTGGAATGCCGCGGGCCGTTGGCCGACCGCCACCGCTGGGCGGCCCACTTCAACCAACAAACACGCCGTCCCTCCCGCAAGCGGGGAAGACGGCTTGATGGTGAAGAGAAGCCTGCGCGGCAGCTTCAGCGGTTGGCCAGGTCGTAGCGGTCGAGGTCCATAACCTTGGCCCAGGCTTTGACGAAGTCGTGAACGAATTTCTCGCCGCCGTCGGCCGCGCCATAAACTTCGGCCACGGCGCGCAGGCGCGAGTCGGCGCCGAAGACCAGGTCCACGCGCGTGGCTGTCCATTTGAGCTGGCCGGTTTTGCGGTCGTAGCCCTCGTAGAGGCCGTCGTCGCCCACGCGCTTCCACTCCGTGCCCATGTCCAGGAGGTTCACGAAGAAGTCGTTGGTCAGCGCGCCGACTCGATTCGTGAACACGCCGTGTTTGCTGCCGCCGTAGTTCGCGCCCAGCACGCGCAGGCCGCCGACCAGCACGGTCATTTCCGGCGCGGTCAGCGTCAGGAGCTGGGCCTTGTCCACAAGCAGATACTCGGCGGGGATGCTGAATTTGCCCTTCACGTAATTGCGGAAGCCGTCGGCGAACGGCTCGAGGACGGCGAAGGATTCGACGTCGGTCTGTTCCTGCGAGGCGTCCATGCGGCCCGGATGGAAGGGCACGGTGACGGTGTAACCGGCCTTCCTGGCGGCGTCTTCGACTGCGGCGCAACCGCCGAGCACAATGAGGT
>JAOAIM010000108.1 GCA_026414705.1 Verrucomicrobiia bacterium
AAATCGAAGGTGCCCGAGCGCAAAGTGCTCCTGACGCTCGCCGAGAGCGCCAGGGAATATCCCGCCTGACGCGCCGGGCGCCGGAATCCGGCCGGCCACAAACCGGGAAGTGTCGGCATCGCGGGTGCGGGACACCCCGCGCGGGGCGGAGGGCCGGGGGGCAAGTCCTCAAAGCCCGCGGTCAGTTCGCGAGACTTCGGGCTTTTTCGCGCGCGGTTGTTCGGCCATGCTCGGCGCATGGAACGCGCGCCGTGGATCGCAGCCCTGGCCGTGCTGCTCTGCGCGGCGGCCAGTTTCTTCTTCGCACTCGCCGAAACTGCGCTGCTCTCGCTGGCCCGCTGGCAGGTTCGCCAACTCGCCGAACGCCATCCGCATCGCGGCGGCGTGGTGGCGCGTTTGATTGAACGGCCTCAGGACCTGCTTGCCGCGTTGGTGCTCGGCAACACGTTTGCCGTGGCGGGGATGCTCGCTGTGGCGCTGTGGATGGCGCTGGAAGGGCGTTGGCCGTTGCTCGGGACGGTCGGTGCGTTGCTCGCGTTGATTCTCATTGGCGGGGAAGTGGTTCCCAAAACCCTCGCCGTGCGGCGTCCGGACCTGTGGGCGTTGCGCGTCGCTCCCGGCCTGCTGGTGTTCGAGCGGGTGGCGATGCCGCTGAGCTGGCTGGCGCGGCGACTCAACGAGTTGATCCTGCGCTTGCTCGTTCCGGCGAGCGTCAAACCGCAGACGACCCTCACCGACGCGGAGTATCAGGAACTGCTCGAACTGGCCGCGCAGCAGGGCGCGCTGGCAGCCAGCGAAAAGGAAATCATCCTCCAGATCATCCACCTCGACCGCCGCACCGCGCGGGAGGTCATGAAACCGCGCGCGCAAATGGCCTGCATTTCCGACGACCTTTCGATCGAGGAAATGATCGAAGCCGCGCGCCGTTACAAACATCGGCGCCTGCCCATCTACGACGAAACGCCCGACACGATCGTGGGGATCCTGAACACGCGCACGCTCCTGCTGAATCCCGACGGAGACCTGGCCGATGCCATCGAGTTCCCGTCATTCGTGCCGGAGACGATGAACCTGCTGCAACTGTTCAAGAGCCTGCAACGGCAACAGCGGGGCATGGCCATCGTGCTCGACGAGTTCGGCGGCACGGCGGGTCTGGTGACAATGGAGGACATCCTCGGTGAACTGGTCGGGCGCATCCGGGGCGAGATGCCCGCCGAGGGGTTGGTAATGGAGCGACTTGGCCCGGGTCGGTGGCGTGTGAGCGGCACGCTCCGGCTGGACGATTTCCGGCGGGAATACCCGGCCTTGGGCGAGGTGCCCGAGGTCGAAACGATGGGCGGCCTGCTCATGCACCTGCTGGGGGTGGTGCCGGCGCCGGGTGAATCGGCAACGTTTCGCGGCTTGAAACTCACCGCGCGCGTGACCGACGAACGGCGCGTGAAAGAACTCCTGGTCGAACAATTCGCATAGGCGGGCCGGATGAACCACCCACGTCCAACCATGAACCGCTTCGACCCGCGTCCATCCGTTCCATCCGATTTTCAACGGCGTCCTTCACGCCTCCCAAGCCCATGCCGACCCTGACCATCGCGGCAATTCTGCTCTGCCTGGCGCTGTCGTTTCTGCTCTCGGGCATGGAGGCGGGCGTGTTTGCGCTCAGCCGCCTGCGGGTGCGCCAGCAGATGCGCGCGGGCCGCGCCTCCGCGCGGGTGCTGCACGGATTTTTGGAGAACCCGGAGAATTTTTTGTGGACGATCGTGGTGGGCAACACGCTGGTGAACATTGCGGTGCTGGGCTGGTTGATCGCCGCGCTGCACGACGCGTTCGCGCGGCGTCCGTTGGCGTTTGTGCTGGTGTATGCGGTGGCGGTCTTTCTGTTCTACGCGCTGTTTGACCTGTTGCCGAAGATGCTCTTCCGCACCTATCCGAACCGGCTCTGTCTTTGGGCGGCGCGTCCGTTCCGGTGGGTGCATGTTGCGCTGCGCCCGCTGGTGGCACTGGTCGAGGGTGCGTCGGCGTGGTTGTTGCGGTGGACGGGCGGGCGCGCTTTCACGGGCCGGCTGTTCGGGAATCGGGAGGAATTGCGGCAGGTGATGCAGGAATCCGCGCAGGCGCTCAGCTCGGAAGAACGGGCGATGATCAATCGTGTGCTGGACCTTCAAACGCTGAGCGTGCGTCAGATCACCACGCCGCTGGATCGAGCCGTCACCGTTGAGGCTCAAACGCCGGTCGCCGAAGTCCTTCGGCTGGCCCGCGAGCGGGGTTTGTCCCGGTTTCCGGTCTGGGAACAACGCTCTGAGGGCCGCCGCATTATCGGGCTGGTGGACGTGAACCGGTTGCTGTTCCTGCCAAAACTCGACCCGGCGCAGCCGGTGGCGGCGCACGTGCAACCGGCGGTTTATCTGGAGGAGGATTTGCGGTTGGAAGCCGCGTTGCGGCGGATGCAGCGCGGTGGCCAGCGGCTCGCGATTGTTGTGGGCCGCGACCGGCAGGAACTGGGCATCGTCTCGCTGGAGGACATTCTGAAAACCATTTTCGGCGAGGTGCAATTGTAACGTGGACTGGAACGCAGCCATTTTGATTGCGCTCAAGCTGCTGGCGGTGGTGGTGCTGGTGCTGTTGAACGGATTTTTCGTCGCCGCCGAGTTCGCGCTGGTGAAAATCCGCGAAACGCAATTGCTGCCACAGATTCGTCAGGGCCATCGGCGCGCGAAGGTGGCGCAATTCATATTGGGCCGGCTCGACGCGTTTCTGAGCGCGGCCCAACTGGGTATCACGCTGGCGAGCCTGGGGTTGGGCTGGATAGGCGAGCCGGTCTTCACGGCGCTGCTTCAACCGGTCTTTCGGTGGTTGCGGGTCGAATCACCCGAACTGCAGCACGCGCTGGCGTTTGCCATCGGTTTTTCAACCATCACCTTTTTGCACATCAGCGCGGGCGAGCAGGCGCCCAAGTGGCTGGCGATTCAAAAGCCGTTGCCGACCACCCTCTGGGCCGCCTACCCGATGCTGTGGTTCTACCGCCTCTCCTACCCGTTTGTGGTCCTGCTCAACTCGGTCTCGCAATGGTTGTTGCGGCAGGTGGGCCTCGAACCGGCCAGCGAAGCCGAACGCGCCCACTCGGAGGAGGAATTGCGGCTGTTGCTGGCGGCGGCGCAACGCCGCGCCGGGGCAACACCCCTGGCCCGCCACATCCTGCTCAATGCGCTCGACCTGCGCCATCGCATCGCCCGTGAGGTCATGCGCCCCCGACAGGAAATCGTCGCGCTCGACACGCGCGCGAGCATCGCCGAGTGCCTCGACGTGGCCGAAAAAACCCGTTACTCCCGCTTCCCGCTGTGTGAGGCCAGCGACCTGGATCGGACGCTGGGCGTGGTGCACGTCAAGGACCTCTACGCCATGCGCCTGAAGGCGCGCGCGGGCGCCGACCTGTTGCCCGTGGCGCGCAAGCTCATTTACGTGCCCGAAACCGCGCGTCTGGAGAAACTGCTGCAACTGTTGCTCGATCGAAAACTCCATCTGGCCATCGTGGTGGACGAATACGGCAGCACCGTCGGTCTGGTCACGCTCGAAAACATCCTCGAAGAACTCGTCGGGCAGATTCAGGACGAGTTTGATCAGGAGGCGCCGCTGCTGGTGCGCGTGAGCGAAACCGTTTGGGAGGCGTCGGGCGCGCTGCCATTGCACGAACTGGCCGAACTGGTGGGCGAACCCCTTCCGGCCGAGGGCGTCACCACCGCCAGCGGCTGGGTCACACAACGCCTCGGGGGATTCCCCAAGGTGGGCGACGTGGTCACCGTGGGCGCATGCGAGTTGCGCGTCGAGGAGATGGACGGTCCGCGCGTGGCGCGACTGCGCGTCGCGCGCCCGCATCCGGTCAGCGGTTCGGGCTGAGTTGAGACCGCTCCAGCGCAGCGGTCACGTCGCGGGGGCGACAACCTGCGCAGCGCAACCCGAACGGGATGGCTCTGTGCGGCGTGCGCCGCCAGAGCCGGAGAGGATTCAAACCGCCGCGGGCGCCGGCGTGCCCAGGCCGGGCAATGAGGGCGTGGCGGGTTTCGGTGGAATTTCGGGCACGGGCGTGCCGGCCTGCGCGCCGAGCACCGGCGGGGATTCGCGCTTGGGCGCGGGCGGTGTGAACCTGCCCGTGCGCACGATTTCCTCCACCTGCGCGCCTTCGAGCGTTTCATGCTCGAGCAGCGCGTTGGCGATCAGTTCGAGCTTGTCGCGGTTTTGATGGATGATGTCGGCGGCGACTTTGCGGCCCTCGTCAATGATGCGCCGGATTTCCTCGTCAATTTCGCGCGCCGTGCCCTCGCTGTAGGGTTTGGGTCGGCCCATTTCCCGGCCCAGGAAAACGTATTCCTCGTCCGGGCCGTATTGCACCATGCCGAGCTTGTCGCTCATGCCCCACTGGCAAACCATGGCGCGCGCCAGCGCGGTGGCCTGTTGAATGTCTCCGGCCGCGCCGCTGGAGATGTCGCCCGAAACCAGTTCCTCCGCGATGCGCCCGGCCATGAGCACCGCGATCATGTCGAGCATTTCCTTGCGACGGCGATTGAGCACGTCGGTTTTGGGCAGTTGCATCGTGGCACCGAGCGCCTGACCGCGCGGGATGATCGTAACCTTGTGGAGCGGGTGGGTGTGATTGAGCAGCACGTTGACCAGCGCGTGCCCGGCCTCGTGCCACGCGGTCGCGCGCTTTTCCTCGTCGCTCATTGCCAGACTGCGACGTTCGCGTCCCCAGCGCACCTTGTCGCGCGCTTCTTCCAGTTCGGCCATGCCAACGGCTTTTTTGCCCATGCGCGCCGCCAGCAGGGCGGCTTCGTTGAGCAGGTTGGCCAGTTCCGCGCCCGAATAACCGGGCGTGCCCCGCGCGATCACCGACAGGTCCACGTCCGGCGCAAGTTTCACGTTCTTGGCGTGCACTTTGAGGATGGCCTCGCGCCCGCGCACGTCCGGCAGGTTCACCACCACCTGTCGGTCAAACCGCCCGGGCCGCAACAGCGCCGGGTCGAGCACATCGGGCCGGTTGGTTGCGGCAATGATGATGATGCCCTCCTGCGTGTCGAAGCCGTCCATCTCGACCAGCAGCGCGTTGAGCGTCTGTTCGCGCTCGTCGTTGCCGCCGCCCAGACCGTGACCGCGGCTGCGGCCCACGGCGTCAATTTCATCAATGAAAATCAGGCACGGCACGTTCTTGCGCGCCTGCTCGAACATGTCGCGCACGCGGCTCGCACCGACGCCCACGAACATTTCCACGAAGTCCGAGCCGCTGATGCTGAAGAACGCCGCGTCAGCCTCGCCGGCGATGGCCTTGGCCAGGAGCGTTTTGCCGGTGCCTGGCGGGCCGACCATGAGCACGCCCTTGGGGATGCGCCCACCGAGCCGCTGAAATTTCTTGGGGTCTCGAAGGAACTCGACCAGTTCGGCAACCTCTTCGATCGCCTCGTCAATCCCGGCCACGTCCTTGAACGTGGTTTTGTTGCGTTCCTTGGTGAGCAGGCGGGCCTTGCTCTTGCCAAAGTTCAGCGCGCCCTTGCCCGCGAGACGAAGCTGGCGGATGAAGAAAAACCACACAAACAACACGATCACCAACAGGAACAGCAGATTCAGCCCGAAGCCGTAGAGGAACGGATTGGGCTCATACGGCTCGACCTGCGGCAGCGCCAGCAGCTTGTTCTCCAACGCCTCGGTCAAACGGGCCTTGGTGCGGAAGGCGATTTCCTTGTTCCGACCGCGGGCGTCTTTGACGATGTTGCCCGCGTTGTCGGTCTCGTAAAACGTGCCGCGAATCTCGCGCAGAAACGCGCCCTGGCCGCCATAGTTGATGGTGACCTTGGCGATCAGGTTGGAGTCCACCTTGCGGAAGAAGTCATGCTGGCTGAGGGCAATTTCACCCTGCGAATCGAGCCGTCCCTTGAGCGACACCAGCGCAACAATCCCCGCAATGATCGCCATCCACACCAGCCAGGTGCGGGGCGGAATCGGGAACTCACCGCCCTTGCGGAGGTTCTTGTCCTCGCCGTTGAACTTGTTGTCTTCAGCCATGAGTCTTTTTCTTTCGTGGGCAAGCTATCATGGCGCTGCGGACGCCGCAATGCGCGATTTGCCCCGTTGCCAGCGCCAAAGCAAACAACGGCGCGTTCGGGGCGTGACCTTGAACCCCTCGGCAATCCGCTCGCCTTCGACCCAGAAAATTTCCCCTTCGGCGGTGGTCGCCACCAGCAACGCCCGCCGACGTGCAGCGGGGATTTTCCGGTTCGTAAACCAGTCCTGCAGCTTTACAGCGGCGCCCATGCCAATGGGTTGGTATCGGTCGCCCGGACGCCAGTGCCGCAACAGCACACGTCCGCCCACCTGTTCGGCGTCAAAGCATTCCCGGCCGGCTTCGGCGCGCGGTTTCGCACCGGTCGGTCGGGCCAAACGCCACCGAATGCGGACGCCATCAAAGAGCGCCTCCCCTGCCCTGCCCTTCAATTCCACAACCTGCTCGCTCCAGTCGAAGTCGGCGGGCGCGGCGGCTGATTCGATCACCTGGCCGGTTGCATCCGCGAACAACACGCGACCATCCGGGGCGCTGACCTTGCGCCCCAGGTGCAGCCTGAGCCGCTCGATCAGCGCAAACTCCGGCGCAATTCCCAAGCGCTCCAATCCCTCCCGCAACCGACGGCGCTGCACCGCAACCGGCAACTCCGTGAAAGCACGCTTGTGCGGCGTCCGTTCGAGCGCCCTCGTCAGCTCATTCACCAGCGCTGATTCCTCCCCAAGCAGTTCCATCAGGCGCAACACCGTCCGGGCTACGGCGGGTTGATACCGCCGCCGCAGCAGCGGCAACAATTCGTGTCGGATGCGATTGCGCAAGATGTCCAACGCCGCGTTGCTGGCGTCCTCCCGATAACGAATGCGTTGTTCTCGGGCAAACTGCTCCAGCTCCTTGCGCCCCACGTCCAGAATCGGGCGCGCCAGTTGCACCCTTGGGTCGGCGGGTGAAGGCGCGCGCCATTTCATGCCGCACAAACCTTCCGGCCCCGCCCCGCGCAGCAGTCTGAGGAAAAACAGTTCCACCTGGTCATCGGCGTGATGCGCCAGGGCGACCACGCCGATCCCGTGCTTGCGCGCCGTTTCGGCCAGAAAGCGGTGACGCAATTCCCGTGCGGCCATTTCGAGAGAGACGCCCTGCTCCCGGGCCTGCGCCCGAACCTCTGCGCGACCGACGAGGCACGGCAGGTGCAGACGCGCCGCCAGCCGACGCACAAACCGCTCGTCGCCGTCGGATGCCCGACCGCGCAAACGATGATTGAAGTGCGCCACCACCAACCGCCAGCGGTGACGCGGCGCCAGCGCGTGCAACAGGTGCAGCAACACCGTCGAGTCCAGTCCGCCCGAGACGGCAACCAGAATTTTTTGTCCCCGCCGCAACAACTTTCGGGCGCGAATGGTCTCCTCCACCCGTTCCAGCAGCCCGCTCATCTCCTACACCGTAGCGGCACGAAGCGAAGCCCGGCAAGGACGTTGGGAAACGCTCGTGGTCGCTGTTCAGTCACGCGACTGAATCAGCACACGAAAGCCACGACCCAAATGCTCCGGGTGCGTGAGGGTTTGAAACTGTCGCGTTTCGGCGCTCGTCCACCGGCCAAAGCCACGACCAGGCTGCCAGGCTCGCTCGGCAATGGCCGTCAGAAATTGCGCCTGGGTGTGGAACGCCTCGGTCTTGAGACCCGCGAGTTCTCCGGCGCGGCGAAGGGCGGTGAAATTGACGTGGGCCGTCAGGTCCTGTTCGCCCGGTTCAGCCAGCGGATCGGCGGCTGGTTGGTGTCGCCGATACGCCCGCAGTGTGCCGGCCGCGCGGGCGGGCTGGAGAAACTCCTCGGCTTCCAGCCCGTAATCAATCGTCAGCAGTTTGCCGCGCTTCAAGCTGGCGGCGGCGCGTCGCCACCAGTCCGTGGCCGCCGGGCAAACTTCGGTCGTAAATCCATCCGGCAACACATCGAGCAGTTCCGGGGGCAACGGCCCGAAAAACTCCTCGATCCACCGCCCGGCGTCTGACGGGTCGAGTCGCGTCCAATCGAACCGGCCCTTGCACAACGTCACGCCCCACTCGAACCACCGGCGGTGGCGTGCGTCCCAGCCGAGGCGGTGAACCGGGAAGGCATCGAGCAGTTCGTTGCTGAAAATGACTCCGCAGACCGGCTCGCCGATCGCCAGATCGTCAGCCCAGCGCACCGTGCCGGTGAACTCGCCCAGGGTTTCGCGTTGCCGGGCGCGGCGGGAGGGTGACGGCTCGATGAGGCGGTATTCGAGCCGGGCCAGCAACTCGGCGCGGTGGACGCGCAGCCATTGGAGGATGTCGCGCGCGAGCCGTCCGTCGTGCGCACCGGCCTCGACGATCAGCAGCCGCGCGTCGGCGCATCGGATCGGCTCCAACCAGGCCGCGAACTGGAAGGCGAGCAACTGGCCGAAGAGCGGGCCGACACTCACGCTGGTGTAGTAGTCGCCGCGGCGGCCGGGAGTGTCTGTTTTCTTTTCGTAATATCCACAAAGCGGACAGTAGAGCGCCAGTTCCATGAACCGGGCGAAGGGAATTGCGCCGCGTTGGGCAATTTCTCTGCGGATGAGTTCGGCGGGCGTGCTCACGCGCGGGACTGGTGCGGATTTAGCTAATACAAGGCGGCGGATCGCAACCGACTATGGCCAGAATTGACGCTTTCTTCAACCTGATGTTCGAGCAGAAGGCTTCGGACCTGCATCTGTCATCAGGCAACGCCCCGATGTTGCGCATCAACGGCGAACTGCACCGCGTGGACTATCCGCCGCTGGAAAACGATGACCTCAAGTCCATGCTCTACGAGATCGCCCCCGAATACAAAATCAAGGTCTTCGAGGAGACCGGCGACGTGGACTTCGGCTACGAAATTCCGAACGTGTCGCGTTTCCGCGCAAATTATTTCCAACAGAAAAACGGTATTGCTGCCGTCTTCCGCCAAATCCCCAGCAAGGTGCTCTCGTTTGAGGATTTCGAGCGGTTCGACGCGCCCCTGCCGCCGGTGCTCAAGAAATTCTGCATGTTGCACAAGGGCCTGGTGGTGGTGACCGGCCCGACCGGCTCGGGCAAATCCACCACGCTGGCGGCGATGATTGACTACTGCAACAAGAACCGCCGCGACCACATCATCACCCTCGAAGACCCCATCGAGTTTGTTCACGAGAGCAAGAACTGTCTGGTCAACCACCGCGAGGTCGGCGTCCACACCAAGTCGTTCGCTTCCGGCCTGCGGGGCGCGCTGCGCGAAGACCCCGACATCATCCTCATCGGCGAAATGCGCGACCTGGAAACGATCGAGCTGGCGCTGGTCGCCGCCGCCACCGGCCACCTGGTCTTCGGCACGCTGCACACCACCGGCGCGGCCAAAACGATTGACCGCATCATTGACGTGTTCCCCGCCGAGCAGCAGAACAAAATCCGCGCAACCCTTTCCGAAGCGCTCAAGGGCGTCATCGCCCAGAACCTTTTCAAGCGGATTGACAAGAAAGGCCGCGTGGCGGCGCTCGAAATCCTGGTCTTCACCACCGCCATCGCCAACCTCGTGCGCGAGGGCAAAACGCATCAAATCCCCGGTATGATCCAGGTCGGCAAACGGCTGGGCAACCAGCCGCTTGACGACGCGATCATGGAGCACCTGCGAATGAAACGCATCTCGCCGGAGGAAGCCTACGAAAAGTGCCTGGACAAAAAGAAATTCCGGCAGTTCCTGCCGCACCCGCCGGATGACGATGAGGGTTGACCATGCGCCGTCCCGAACTGGATTACATCCTGAGCACGATGCTCGACTCCCAACCGGAGGTGTCCGACCTGCTGTTCACGGTGGGCAAACCGCCGCAGGTGGAGTCCTACGGCGAGTTGAAGCCCGTGCAGCTCGACCCGCCGATTGAGGCGCTCACCCCCTACCAAACCGAGACGATTGCCCTGAACCTCATCGGCGAAAACCAGTGGCTCATCCGCGACCTGCTCACGCGCGGCTCGTGCGATGCCTCCTATTCGCTTTCGGACAAGGCCCGATTCCGCGTCAACATCTTCTCCCAGCGCGGCCACTACTCGATCGTCTGCCGCAAGCTCAACACAACGATCCCCACGCTGGATTCGCTCGGTTTCCCGGAGATTTTCAAACAAATCCCCCGCGAGAAAACCGGTCTGGTGCTGGTGACCGGCGCCACCGGCTCGGGCAAGTCCACCACGCTGGCCGCCATCCTGAACGAAATCAACCAGTCCCGCGCCGTGCACATCGTCACCCTCGAAGACCCGGTCGAATACGTGCATCCACATCGCCGGGCGACCTTCAACCAGCGCGAACTGGGGCTGGACTTTGACACCTTTGCCAACGGCCTGCGCGCCGCCCTGCGCCAGGCGCCCAAGGTCATTCTGGTCGGCGAAATGCGCGACCGCGAAACGGTCAGCATCGCCCTCAGCGCCGCCGAGACCGGCCACCTGGTGCTCAGCACCCTGCACACGATTGACGCCGGCCAGACGATCAACCGCATCCTGGGCATGTTCGAGCCGGAGGAACAGGAACAGATTCGCCGGCGCCTGGCCGACACGTTGCGCTGGGTCATCAGCCAACGCCTGGCCCCCAAGGTCGGCGGCGGACGCATCGCCCTGCTGGAAATCATGGGTTCCAACCTCCGCACTCAGGAATCCATCCGCTTGGGCGAGAGCGAGGGCAAAAGCTTCTACGAAATCATCGAGGCGAGTTATCCGTTCGGCTGGCGCACCTTCGATCACTCCTGTCTCGAAGCCTACGAGAAGGGCCTCATTACCGAGGAAACCGCCCTGCTCTACTGCAGCAAACGCGGCCCGGTGTCTCGAGGCATTGACAACATCAAAAAGGCCCGCGGCGAAGCGACCATCAACATCGGCAACCTGCGCATGAAACCGGCCTGGACACCCGGCGACGACACCGAGCTGTCCATGCCCACCCTCAAACTCAAGTAGCCATGAGCGAAAAATTCGAGTTCCTCAGCGCCACCGACAAACCGGCCCTGCTGGCCTTCTCCACTCCCGAATGGCTTGAAGCGGCGCGGCTGGCGCTTCAGGAACTCGGCTACAAGGTCCACACCGCCGCCACGCACAGCGATTTCCTCATCCGTTTCAGCCAGGTGCGGTATCAGGTCGTCATCATCGAGGAGCGCTTTGCCGCCAACACCATCGAGGAAAACACCACCTTGCAGGCCCTTCAAACCATGCCCATGGCACAGCGTCGCCACGCCACGATCATCCTCTTTGGCGAATCGTTTCAAACCTTCACGCCCATGCAGGCTTTCCAACAGAGCGTCCACGCGGTCATCAACGCCTCCGAACTGTTCCTGCTCAAGCAACTCGTCGAGAAAGCCATCGCCGACAACGCTCTCTTCCAACACGCCTACCGCGAAACGCAGGAACGGCTCTTCAGCGGCGCCCGCGAACCCCATGCCGCCGCCGAATGGCATTGACCGCAAGCTTCACAACCCGCCTGCGCAATACCAACCGCCGGCTGTGACGGATTGCCCTCGACTCCTCCCGGCGCAAGCGTGCGGTCATCGGCAATGCTTCGGCCATTGCCGTTCCGCCCGCAGGTGAGCACCCATCGGTAACGCGGATCGCCTCCCGATTCTCGCGCGAACCCCGTCCGCACCGCCGCGCACCGATGTCCGCCGGTTGAGCGCCGCCGTGGAGGTTTTTTCACTTCATCCGTTCAACGCTTTCCCTACAATGCCGCCGCGTTTGGCGCGCCGGGGAGACGCGCGCGGCACTTCCGGTGAACGACGTCGCGGCAGCGTTGTCCCGTGCGCGGGATCAAACGAACTCAAACGCCTGGAACAGGATAACGCGGACTGTAACCTCAACTCGCAACATGCAATACGGACTGAACATCAAACCCGACGGGGCCCTGGACTTTTTGGCGCTGGGCGCGCTGGTTCACCGGCTCGACCCGGGCATCGTGCCCTTTCGCAAAGCCACCGAATGCCGCATTCACGTCAGCGGCGGCGAATTCAACTGCGCCGCCAACCTCGCCGACTGCTTCGGCCTGCGCACCGGGATTGCCACGGCGCGTGTGGAATATCCCATCGGCGATTTGATCGCCGAGCGCGTGCGCGCGATGGGCGTCAAACCCTTTTACAAGGTCTTCAAGCACGACGGCGTGCGCGGGCCGAATCACGCCACCGTTTACAGCGACCTGGGCTTTGGCGTCCGGCCGCCCGTGGTTTTTTACAACCGCAGCAACGAGGCCGGCGCCCTGCTCAAGCCCGGCGACTTCAATTGGAAGGAAATCTTCGGCCAGGGCGTCCGCTGGTTTCACAGCGGCGGTATCTTCGCCTCCCTGTCCGAGACGACCGGCGAGTTGATCATTGAAGCCATGCAAGCCGCCAAAGCCGCCGGCGCCGTCACGTCGTTCGACCTGAACTTCCGCCAGAAACTCTGGGACATTTGGGGCGGCCAGACCAAAGCCGTCTCGGTCATGCGCCGCATCGTTGAACACGTGGACGTGCTGGTCGGCAACGAGGAAGACCTCCAAAAGGGCCTGGGCTTGAAAGGCCCCGATGTGCACGCCACCAGCAAGCTCGATCCGGCGGTGTTCTTCGGCATGATCGAGGAGGTCACCCGCAATTTCCCGCGCGTCAAAGTCGTCGCTACCACCCTCCGTGAGGTGCTCTCAACCAATCGCCACCGCTGGAGCGCCGTCGCCTGGATCAACGGCCAAAACTACACCGCCCCCACCTGCGACCTGGACGTTTACGACCGCGTAGGCGGCGGCGACGGCTTCGCCTCCGGGTTGTTCTACGGAATGCTCACCGGCGAACCGCCGGAGGAATCCCTCAAGCTCGGCTGGGCGCACGGCGCGCTGCTGACCACCTTCCCCGGTGACACCACGATGGCAACCCTCGACCAGGTCAAAGCCTTCGCCCGCGGCGGCTCGGCCCGCATCCAGCGCTGAGCCTGCGGACACCAACCTCATCAACCGGAGCGAACCATGAATCTGTTTTCACTCGAAGGCGAAGTGGCCGTGTGCATCGGCGCCAGCGGCGTGCTGGGCGGCGCGATTGCCGAAGCATTTGCCGAGGCTGGGGCAAAAGTCGCCCTGCTCGGTCGCCGTGTCGAGGCACTGGAAGCCCGTGCTCAAACGATTCAACAGCGCGGTGGCATGGCGCGCGCCGTTCGTGCCGATGCCCAGGACAAGGCCAGCCTGCAAGCGGCGCAGGAGGCCATCACGGCGTCATTGGGCGCGCCGACGATTCTGCTCAACGCGGCCGGCGGCAACGACCCGCGCGTGACCGTCACGGCGGAAAATCCCTTTCACGCCATCGGTTTGGAAGACTGGCGGCGCAGCTTCGACCTGAACCTGGTCGCGGGCGTGCTCTTGCCCTGTCAGGTTTTCGGGCCGGGCATGGTCGCGCGCGGCAAGGGCAGCATCATCAACATCGCCAGCGTTTCGGCGCACATCCCCCTCTCGCGCGTCGTGGCCTACTCGGCGGCGAAGGCCGCGGTGTTGAGCCTGACGCAATTTCTGGCGCGCGAGTGGGCCAAAAGCGGCGTGCGCGTGAACTCCATCACACCGGGATTCTTCCCCGCGGAGCAAAACCGCGCGTTGCTCTTCAACCCCGACGGCACCCCCACCGAGCGCACGCGCCAGATTTGGGCGCACACGCCGATGGGCCGTTTTGGCGAAGCGCGTGAACTGGTCGGCGCGGCGATTTTCCTGGCCAGCCCGCACGCGAGCAGCTTCGTCACCGGCGCCGATATCCGCGTGG
>JAOAIM010000109.1 GCA_026414705.1 Verrucomicrobiia bacterium
GGCGCGAGCATCTGGATACCCACACCCGCACGACGTGTTCTCCCTCACCCCAACCCTCTCCCGCTGGGAGAGGGAGCGCGGGCGCGTGCTTCGCGCAACGGCGAACATCGAACACAGAACATCGAACACCGAACACCGGATGGGGTGTTGCGCGTCGGCGCGCCAGCAGCGGGTGGTCACTCCACGTAAGGTCGGGGTGGCGGAGGGCGCTTGAAGAAGCGGCGAATCAGATCGCTGACCTTGAGCCGGGCTTTGGGATTCTGGCGCAATTCGGCGAGCGATTCGCAGTGGCCGCTGCAGGAGGGGCAGAGGCGATGATAACGCCCGCCTTCGAGTCGCAGCACATGCACACACGCGCCGCAGAAGGTGCGGTGGCATTGTTTGCAGACGAGGATCGCGGCGATGTCCGGGTGGTTCTCGCACATCGGCTGGTCGGTCGCCATCGGTTCGGGCGCGTCGCGCACCTCCATGCACACGTCGCCCAGTTGCAGGATTTGACCGGAATCGAGCCGCGCTTCGTTGACCGGTTCGCCGTTGACAAACGTGCCGTTGGACGAGTCCAGGTCACGCACAAACAATCCGTCGTCGCGCAGTTCCAACTCGGCGTGGAAGCGGGAGATCGAGTCGTGATCAATCTGGAAATCGTTGCGCGCGGAGCGACCCAGGCGGTTGATGCCGGGCTTGAGGTGGATGACCTCGGCGGGCAAGCCTTTGGTTCGCACGACCAGTTTGGCCATAAATCCAGCGGCAATCGCGTTGCAACGTGTTTCGCCCTTGCCCCGCCAACCCCACTCGAAAATCATCGTAAAATGAAGTTCGCGATTTGCAACGAGATTTATCAGAACTGGCGGTTGGAGGAGGTTTTCGCGCACGCGGCGCGACTGGGTTACGCCGGGGTGGAAGTTGCGCCCTTCACGCTGGCTGACTCGGTGAACGAGATTCCGTCGGCCGAGCGCCAACGGCTGCGGGACGCGGCGGCACGCCACGGCATCGAGGTCGTCGGCTTGCACTGGTTGCTGGTCAAACCGGAGGGGCTGCATCTGAATCACCCCGACGCAGCGATTCGGCGGCGCACGGCGGCGTATTTTTGCGATCTGGTGGATTGCTGCGCGGATCTGGGCGGTCGGGTGATGGTGGTCGGGTCACCCAAACAACGCAGCCTTCTGCCCGGGGTCAGCCGCGAACAGGCTTGGGAATGGACGGCGGCGACGTTCCATGATGCGGTGAAACGCGCCGAGGATCGCGGCGTGACGATCTGCCTGGAGCCGCTCGCGCCGGCGGAGACCAACTTCATCAACACCGCCGCTGAGGCGATCGAGTTTGTGCGCCCGTTTGGGTCGGAGCGGTTCAAAATCATCCTGGACGTCAAGGCGATGTGCGCCGAGTCAAAGCCGATTCCGCAAATCATTCGTGAGTCCTGGCCGCACTTTGCGCATTTCCACGCCAACGACCGGAATTTGAAGGGGCCGGGCTTTGGCGACGTGGATTTTGGGCCGATTGTCACGGCGTTGCGCGAGGTCGGCTACGACGGGTGGGTGTCGGTGGAGGTGTTCCGGTTCGAGGAAGGGCCGGAGGTCATCGCCGGTCGGAGCATTGAATACCTGCGGCGGGTGTTTGAGAACGGCGGTAGACCTGATGTGGCTCACTCATGACCCCGTTTGTGGGAACGGGCCTCCAAGAATTGGGGTTCAAGGCGGACCGGCATGTGCCCTCATCCTGAAAACGGCAGTTAAGCCACGGATGAAACACGAAAGGGCACGGATGGGAGGTCTTTGCGCAGAAGCGGCGGTTCACCCGGGGAGTGAACGCGGTGTTCTCGAAATGATCCGGGTTGAATCCGTGTTCGATCCGTGGCTCATCAATGCTGCCGCGCGGCAACTGACGTTTCGAGGCTCATGTGGCTTCGTGTCGGGGTCGAGCGCGTGGGCGAACCGGTCGTAGAGCACGGCCAGGGCTGCAATTTGCTCCTGTGGAGCAGACGCTACGAGTGCATCTCCTGAAGGCGGCGGCATTTGTTGCGAAGGTCCAAAACGCGGTCGTAATAAACGTCCGCCCCGCAATCGGGGTGACGTTGAGCCAGACCGTGAAGCCGTTGAGCGGACTCATCACAAGCCCGGACGACCGCCGCCCAGGCTTTTGCAGTGCGGTCGAGGTCTTCTTCCTTGCGAACCGCGAGCGCAACGAATTTGTAAAACAACAACAGTTCCGCTTCCAACTGCCGGGCCTCAGTGTGGAGGGGCGCACACAAATGCTCCGGGATCGCAGCGACGCGACGCTCGAAGTTGCGCACGATTTCGTTCGACAGGAGTTGCAATTCGGATTCGGCCAGGCCGTTGCTCATCGCGCCCAAGCTACCAGAGAGTTCTGCGGCTGGAAACCAAGCCCTCTGGCCCTTGCCCTGCCGCCGCTCCCGGCTGCGGGCGTATGGGACACGCCCGGATAATCTTACCCTTTCAGCGGCACGGACAGCCCACTTGGAAGATCGCTCGCAAACTTCAGCGCGGCGCGGATGTCGTCGCGGCTCAACCCATACTCCCGCTCGATCTCGTCAAAGCTCATGCCCCCGGCCAGACTGCCCACGACCAGGGACACCGGCATTCGCGTGCCCCGAATCACGGGTTTGCCGTGGCAGACGCGCGGATCAACAACGATGCGGTCATTCATGATTCACATGTTANGATCCCCGGCGAATTCCGCCAAACCGTTTACTGGGACGGTGTCCCCTGCGCTTGAGCGGCCACTTTGAGCCGCAGGGCGTTGAGCCGGATGAAACCGGTGGCGTCGTCCTGGTTGTAGGCGCGCGTCGGATCGGCTTCCATCGTGGCAATGGCCGGGTTGTAAAGGCTCAAGGGGGATTTGCGTCCGGCGACCATGATGTTGCCCTTGTAAAGCTTCACGCGCACCGTGCCGGTGACGTTGCGCTGGCTCTCGGTCACGAACGCCTGCAACGCCAGCCGCTCGGGGCTGAACCAGTAGCCGTAATAGACCAGTTCGGCATAGCGCGGGATGAGCGCATCGCGCAGGTGCATCACCTCCCGGTCCATCGTGAGAGATTCCATCTGCCGGTGCGCGTAGTGGAGAATGGCGCCGCCGGGGGTCTCATAAACGCCGCGGGATTTCATGCCCACGTAGCGGTTCTCGACCATGTCCACGCGCCCGACGCCGTGTTTGCCGCCGAGTTTGTTGAGGATTTGCATCACGCCCAACGGCGTGAGCTTGCGGCCGTTGACCGCCACGCAGTTGCCGCGCTCGAAATCCAGCGTCACAAACTCCGGTTTGTCCGGCGCGTCTTCGGGGAACACCGACAACGTCGTGAACGAGCCCCGGAATTTTTTCGGATCACTCGCGTCGAGCCACGGGTCTTCGAGAATGCCCGCCTCGTAGGAGATGTGCAGAAGATTGCGGTCCATCGAGAACGGTTTTTTCGCGCTGGCTTTGACCGGGATGCGGCGCTTTTGGCAGAACTCGATCATCTCCCTGCGACCGGGGAACTGTTCGCGGAAACGCGCGTCGCGCCAGGGAGCGATGACCTGCAGGTCCGGCGCCAGGGCGGCGGCGGTCAGCTCGAACCGGACCTGGTCGTTGCCCTTGCCGGTGGCGCCGTGCGCCAGCGCGTCGGCCTTCTCGCGGCGCGCGACCTCGATCATGCCCTTGGCGATGAGCGGGCGCGCGATGCTCGTGCCCAGATAATACTGGCCTTCATAGACGGCGGCGGCCTGGATCATCGGGAAGATGAAATCGCGCGCGAACTCCTCCTGCAGGTCCACGATGTAACACCTGGACGCGCCGGTGCGCAGCGCCTTCTCGCGCAGGCCGCTCAACTCCTCGCCCTGACCGATGTTCGCGCAAAACGCGATGATCTCCGCGTCGTAATGCTCCTTGAGCCACGCCAGGATGACCGACGTGTCCAGACCACCCGAATAAGCCAGCACAATTTTCATCGGGCGGGATTAAATCGGGCTGCCCGGTGCGGGGCAAACAAAACCACCGCCGGCGCAGAGGCTCGGTGTTGGGTTCGGGCTTGACGGGCCGGGGCGATGTGGTTGCATGGCCCGCAAATGAAAGCGACGATTTCGGCGGTGTTGATTGGTTTGGCTCTGCTGTCGGCCGGTTGCGTGGGCACGGTGTCCGGCAAGAAAACCGCGGGCGTGCCGTTGGTGCGCGATCGCATCGAGGGCCGCTACGAGCGCCCGGCGACTCAGGTCTATGAAGCCGCCAAAGACGTGTTGCGCCTCAACGGCGTGCTGGTGAGCGAGTCCACGTTGCACGGCGGTTTTTCCGAGGGCGGCGTCCGCGTGCTGGAAGGGCGCGTCAACGAGCGGCGCGTCTGGATCAGCGTTGAACAGATTGACCCGCGGGTCTCGTCGGTCGTCGTGCAGGCGCGCACCCGCGGCGGCGGCGCGGACCTTTATCTCTGTCACGAGCTGGAAAAACAAATCGCGCTCCGGCTGGTCGGGCGTTAAACCCTTGAGTCGGGTCGGCTGCCGGCAGTCCGAATTTCGGCCGTTGAATCGCACCAGCGGTTCAACGGTTTTGTTTTTGGGCGGTGTGCCCGCCGCTGGTTTGGCCTCTCTCAAAAAAATGCCGAGAATTGACAAAAACCGTGAAGTCGTTGCCGGGTCGGATGCCTAGCTTGCGTCGGCGCCGGAGACGGAGACCTCAAGAACCGGGACGGCATGAGTGGTCGAAGGCTTGCATTCATTTATTCGCCGGAGCTGGAAGGGCTGAGTTATCCGCCCGACTGCCCCTTCAAGACGCAGCGGCTGGGGCTGACGCGCGGCAAGCTGCGCGCGCTGGGGCTGCTCCCGCACGACGGCGCGGTTGAAGTGCCCGCCCGGCCGGCGACGCGACGCGAACTGGAGCGATTGCACACGCCGCGTTACCTGGACGAACTGGAGCGCGCGGCGGCGGGCGACCTGACGGCAACCGGTTTTGCGATGGGCCTGGGTGGGCCGGACACGCCGGTGTTCGGCGATCTGTATCGGTACGGCGCGTGGGCGTGCGGCGCGGCGCTGACGGCTGCCGACCTGTTGCTGGCGGATGTGGTGGACGTGGCGTTCAGTCTGGCGGGCGGCTTTCACCATGCGCACGCAGAGATGGCATCGGGCTTTTGCTATCTCAATGACGTGGCGCTGGCCTGCGAGCACCTGGCCGCGGCGGGCCGCCGCGTGGCGTATGTGGACGTGGATGCGCATCACGGCGATGGCGTGCAGGATTTTTTTTACCGGCGCGCCGACGTGCTGACCATTTCGTTGCACGAGAGCGGGCGAACGTTGTTTCCCGGGGGCGGATTTGAAGACGAAATCGGCGAAGGGCCGGGACGCGGTTACGCGGTGAACGTGCCGTTGCCGGCGGGCACGTATGATGAAGCCTACCTGAACGCGTTTGACGCGGTGGTGTGGCCGGTGTTGCTGGCCTACGGGCCGGAGGTGTTGGTGGTGGAACTGGGCATGGACGCGCTGGCGGGTGATCCGCTCACGCACATGGCATTGACCAACAACGCGGTCGTGGCGGTGCTGGAGCGGTTGCTGTCGCTGCGCCGGCCCATGCTCGTGTCCGGCGGCGGTGGTTATCACGTGGAAAACACCGTGCGCGGTTGGGCGCTGGCGTGGCGCACGTGCCTGGAGCGCAGCGGGGCGGAAGAGGATTTCGGTGCCGGTCTTGGCGGGGTGTTTCTCGGCAGTTCGGAATGGACCGGAGGCCTGCGCGACCCGGCCCGACCCGTGACCGCCGAGCAACGCGCCGCCGTCGAGCCGGAACTGCACGCGACAATTGACCGCGTGCGCGAGCTGATTTTTCCACATTTCGGGCTGGCCCCGGAGGCCCCCGGCGAGGGCCGGGGATTGACAGGGTCGGCGAACCTTGAGGAAATTAACCCACAAACCCGGAGAGTCAGGAACAGGTTATGAGCGAGCAAACCAAGTCCGTTTCAACCGCCACGTTGTTGCAGGAAACGCGCAAGTTTCCGCCGTCGCCGGAGGTCGTCAAACGCGCCTACATCAACGCCGAGCAGTATCAGCGCATGTATGAGCGCTCGATTCGTGACCCGGACGGTTTCTGGCTGGAGCAATGCAGCGCGCTGGAGTGGTTTCGCAAACCCACCGTCGGGCGCAAATACGTCTGGGACACCGCCGCTCGCAAAATTCAGCACACCTGGTTCGAGGACGGCCAGCTCAACGTGAGCGTCAACTGTCTGGACCGGCACCTCAAAACGCCCACGCGCAACAAAATCGCCCTGCTCTGGCAGGGCGAGCCGGAGGACGACGTCAAAAGCCTCACCTACGAGCAGTTGCACCGCGAGGTCTGCAAATTTGCCAACGTGCTCAAGTCTCTCGGCGTGCGCCGGGGCGACCGTGTGGCGATTTATCTGCCGATGATTCTGGAGCTGCCCATTGCGATGCTGGCCTGCGCGCGCATCGGCGCGATTCACTCGGTCGTCTTTGGCGGCTTCAGCGCCGAGTCCCTGGCCGGGCGCATCAACGATTCCACCTGCAAGCTCCTCATCACTGCCAACTGCGGCCTGCGCGCGGGTAAAACCATCACGCTCAAGGCGATCGCCGACGAGGCGCTCACCCACTGCCCCAGCATCGAAAAAGTCGTGCTGGTCAAACGCAACGACACGCCCTGCCCGGTCACCCCGGGACGCGATCTGTGGTGGCACGAGTTGATGGCCAACGCCTCGCCCGACTGCCCGCCGGAGGTCATGAACGCCGAGGATTATCTGTTCATGCTTTACACCTCCGGCTCCACCGGCAAACCCAAGGGCGTCGTTCACTCCACCGCCGGTTACCTCCTGCACGTGGCGCTCACCACCAAATACGTCTTTGACATCCACGAAGGCGACATGTTCTGGTGCACGGCGGATATCGGCTGGGTCACCGGCCACAGCTACATCGTCTATGGCCCGCTGTGCAACGGTTTCACCAGCATCATGTTCGAGGGCGTGCCCACCTATCCCGATCCGGGCCGCTTCTGGCACATCGTCCAGAAATTCAAGGTCACCCAGTTCTACACCGCCCCGACAGCCATCCGCTCCCTCATCATGAAGGGTGAGGAATGGCCCAACAAATACGACCTCAGCTCGCTCAAGGTCCTCGGCTCGGTGGGCGAACCCATCAACCCCGAAGCCTGGCTGTGGTATTACCGGGTCATCGGCAAGGAACGTTGCCCGATTGTGGACACCTGGTGGCAAACCGAGACCGGCGGCCACCTCATCACGCCGCTGCCCGGCGCCCACGTGCTCAAACCCGGCAGCGCCTCCCGGCCGTTCTTCGGCGTCGAGCCGGTCGTGTTGCGCGACGACGGCACCGAATGCGGGCCCAACGAGGGCGGCAAACTCTGCATCAAGAAGCCCTGGCCGGGCATGATGCGCACCACCTGGGGCGATCACGACCGGTTCATTGACACCTACTTCACGATGTATCCCAACATCTATTTCACCGGCGACGGTTGCCGCATTGACGAAGACGGCGACTACTGGCTGCTCGGGCGCATTGACGACGTGGTCAACGTCTCCGGCCACCGCATCGGCACCGCCGAGGTCGAAAGCGCCCTGGTCAGCCATCCCAAGGTCGCCGAAGCCGCCGTCGCGCCCATGCCCCACGACATCAAGGGCCAGGCGCTGTATGCCTTCGTCACGCTCAAGGACGGCGTCGAACCGAGCGACGACCTGAAGAAGGAACTGGCCGCCCACGTGCGCAAGGAAATCGGCCCCATCGCCGTGCCGGACAAAATTCAGTTTGCCCCGGCCCTGCCCAAGACCCGTTCGGGCAAAATCATGCGCCGCATCCTGCGCAAGATCGCCGAAGGCCAGCCCGACCAGATCGGCGACACCACCACGCTGGCCGATCCCAGCGTGGTCGAACTGCTCGTCAAAGGCCGGCAGTAACCACTGTCGCCGTCCGAAGTCACCCGCGCCGCTCCGGCTTAACGCTGCGGAGCGGCGCGTCGTTTTACGCCCCCGCCCCAATCCGGCTGGGAGGCCTGACGCTCGAGACGGCGGTTCCCGCCAGGCGGCATTGCCGGGCCGGGGATGGAAGACGAATTCAACGGACCGTCCGCGGCTGAACGGCTTTTCACCCGCCGGATAAAACGCCGTTTTTGGGCACGCTCCCCGGCCTTGTCCTTCCAGTTTGATCCCTGGCTCAACAGCCGTTTCCAGACTGAAATTCCCCGTTGCGCTCGAACGCGCGCGCCATAGTTTTTTGCCGATGGGTTCACCCGCCTATCAGGTGCGACGCGCGACGCTCGACGACCTGGAAGCGCTCACCGCGCTCTGGACCACCATGCGCTTCAATGTCACCGACCTGCGCAACCGGTTCACCGAATTCCAGGTCGCGCTCGATTCGGCCAACAACCTCGTCGGCGCCGTCGGATTCCAAATCCAACAACGCCAGGGTCTGATTCACAACGAGGGATTCACCGACTTCGCCAGAGCCGACGAAGTGCGCCCGTTCCTGTGGCAACGCATCCAGATGCTGGCCCAGAATCACGGCGTGGCGCGGCTCTGGACGCGCGAGTCGGCGCCCTTCTGGACGCATCACGGATTCGTGCGGCCCGACGATGCGGCCCGCCAGCGCCTGCCCGAAGCCTGGGATCGCCAGGCTTCCGGCTGGCTCACCTGCAAACTCCGCGACGAGGAGGTGCTCACCAGCCTCGACAAGGAATTCGCCCTCTTCAAAGAGGTCGAGCGCCGCAACACCGAGGCCACGCTGGAGCAGGCGCGTCGCGTGCGGCAGGTCGTGACCGCCATCGGCCTGTTGGCGGCGCTGGGGTTGTTGGTCGCGGCGATCGTTCTGCTGCTGACGCGGCGCGGCCCGCCCGGCTCACCCTGAGGGCGGCACGAAATCGTCGGCGTGATATGAACTGCGCACCAGCGGCCCACTGGCCACGTGGGCAAAACCCATTCCCCGTGCCAGCTCGCCCAGGCGCGCAAACCGCTCCGGCGAGACAAACTCCACCACCGGCAGATGCCGCAACGTCGGCTGCAGGTATTGGCCCAGCGTGAGCAGATCACAACCCACCGCGCGCAAATCGCCCAGCGCCTCCAGCAACTCCTCCTCGGTCTCACCCAGACCGAGCATCAGGCCGGACTTGGTCCAAAGCTGTGAGCCGCTGCGCGCCCTGGCCTTGCGCAGCACGCTCAGGCTCCGGTCATACGTCGCCCGCGAACGCACGCGCGGCGTCAGGCGGCGCACGGTCTCCAGGTTGTGATTGAAAATGTGCGGGCGCGCCGCCAACACGGTGTCAATGGCCTCGTCCTGATCGTTGAAATCCGGCACGAGCACTTCAATCACCGCCGCCGGCAGCCGCGCGCGCACCGCTTCAATCGTTCGCCGAAAATGTTCCGCGCCCCCGTCGCGAAGATCATCTCGCGCCACGGCGGTGATCACCACGTGCCGTAACCTCATGCGATGTGCCGCCTCGGCCACGCGCGCCGGTTCGTCCGGGTCCAGCGGCAGCGGCTTGGCGGTGGTGACGGCGCAGAAGCCGCACGCGCGCGTGCAACGGTCGCCCGCGATCATGAACGTGGCCGTGCCGCGGCTCCAGCATTCCCAGTGATTCGGGCATCGGGCGCTCTCGCAGACGGTGTGCAGGTTCAACTCCGCCAGAAGCGCGCGTGTGCGCCCATAGCTCTCGGAATCCGGCAGGCGCAGCCGCAACCATTCGGGCAGGCGCGGTCGCGGGGCGGCTGAACGCACCACCGGCGCGGCGGCGTGGTCAACGGGCGGACGCATCGGCGCGACGTTGTTCAAGCCGTTTCCAAAAGGCGGCGAGCTGTTCCGGGCCGAAATCCGCCAGCACCTCGCCATCCACCTCGATGACCGGCGCAAGCGACTGGCGCGAAAGGCGAAACATTTCCTCAAATGCCGCCGTGTCCGCCGTGACGTCCACGACCTCGTAAGCGATGTCGCGTTCGCGCAGCCACCGCTCGGCACGATGGCACCACGGACACCACGGTTTGATGAACAGCCGAACGTGTTTGGGTTGATACATGGCCTTGCAAAGCGTCGCACCGCCACCACGGGCGGTTACGCCGGTTGAATCTGCGCCGTGTATTGCGCCGGGCTGAGCAGCGCGTCCAGTTCGGCGGGTTGCGCCATGCGAATTTGGAAAAACCAGCCGTCCCCGTAAGGGTCCTGGTTCACCGTGGCCGGGTCTTCGACCACGGCCCGGTTGGCCGCCAAAATTTCTCCGCTCACCGGCGCGTAAATGTCGCTGGCCGTCTTGACCGATTCGACCACCGCGCAGGCGTCGCCCGCCCGAACCTTCCGCCCCACGTCGGGCAGCTCCACGAACACGATGTCGGTCAACTCCCGCTGAGCGTGGTCGGTGATCCCCACGGTGGCCACATCGCCTTTCACCCGCACCCACTCGTGCGTTTTGGTGTATTTCAAATCACCCGGAACGTTGCTCATAAAAACCGCCTCAAAAAGGCACAAATCCGCCCAAAAGAAAAACCCTTTTTGCAAGCCGACCCAAAACCCGGGCGCGCTGACGCGCTCGAAGCCGCGTGTGAGCCACTCCATCCCTTGAGCCAGAGGGCCGGGGTGAGGGTGAAACGCCGCAAGCGCTTGGACAGCTATCTGCCCACGACGGGTTCTCCTTCACCCAAGCCCTCTCCCGCTGGGAGAGGGAGCGCGGCCGTGCGCTCCGCAAACATCGAACATCGAAGGGACAAACGGCAGAACGGGCGTTCAGCACCGTGGCCACGGGCAATCCGTTCGATGCGCACCGCGTGCTCTCTTCCGCCGCCTCGTTCCAGCCAAGGGTGATCCAGGGCCGTTTTCGGCGCAGGTGCGAGTCGCCACACACCCGATCGCGCGCCAGGCGGCCGCTTTTTCTCCGCGTCCACGGCCCCGCTCAGACAACGTGCTGGCTCGGCCTTGGCGCTCGGAGCCCTGCCGGGCAACCCATGAAAATGTAGGTTGACCCAAGCGCGCGCCGGACTTATGTCAAGCCCAGAAACACACTCAGCCCCGTCCATGCACTCCGTGCCGTCCAAACGTCTGCATCGGGGTCTCCCACCGGCGTTGTGGATGCTGCCCGTGATGCTCCTCGCGCCCGGGCGCGCCTTCGGTTCGGCCGATTACGGGCCGGCCGTGGACCGGCTCATCACCGGATGCACCAAGTGGTATACCACCGGTTACGGCAAGCACCTCGCCGTCGTGCACACGATGCAGGGCTACTACGCCTCCGGCATTTCCTATCTGCGCCGCTGCGACGTCTCGGTCAGTTGCCATTACGTCGTCAACAGCGAATACAACGCCGACGCGCCCGCCGGGGAACTCTCGCAACTGGTGCGCGAGGCCTACTACGCCTGGCACGCCTCGTGTTGGAATCGCTATTCGCTCGGCGTCGAACACGAGGGCTTCGTCAGCAACCCGGCCTGGTATACCGAAACGATGTATCAAACCTCCGCCGCACTGTTCCGGCACTTCTGCGACAAGTTCAACATACCCAAGGACCGCAACCACATCGTCGGTCATAACGAGTATCAAAACTCCGCCTGGGTGAACTGGGTCATCAACAACCTCGGTTTCGACCCGCGCTGCAACGATCACACCGATCCCGGCCCGTATTGGAACTGGTCGCACTTCATGAACCTGATCATCGGCCAGGTCAACAACGCCGCGGTCGTGGGCGGCAGCGTGCCCTCAACGGTCGCTCCCGGCCAGACCTTCACCGCCTCGATCACCATGCGCAACAGCGGCACGAAGCCTTGGACCAGTGATGGCACGCCGCACCGGCTCGGCTCACAAAACCCGCAGGACAACACCCGCTGGGGGTTGAGTCGTGTGGGCCTGCCCACCTCCCCGGTCAACCCCGGCCAGAACGTCACCTTCACCTTCACCGCGACCGCACCCACCACGCCGGGCACATATCCGTTCGACTGGCGCATGGTCGAGGACGGCGTCGAATGGTTCGGCGCCACTTTCACCGCCACGATTACCGTCGCTCACCCGCCGCCGACGATCACCAGCCAACCCGCCACGCAGACGAAGAATCCCGGCGAAACCGCCACGTTCACCGTCGCCGCCAGCAGCAGTTCCCCGCTCACCTACCAGTGGCGTAAAAACGGGGTGAACCTTGCCAACGGCGGCAACATCTCCGGGGCGACCTCGCCCACGCTGACGATTGCCAACGTCCAGCTCGCCGACGCCGCCTTTTACTCGTGCGTCGTCGCCAACGCCGGTGGGTCGGTCAGCAGTGCGGCGGCGCAACTGGTCGTCGCCACCACGCCCGCCCCGCCCGGCACCGGCACGGGCCTGCGCGGCCTTTACTACGACAACACCGACTTCAGCGCGCTCAAACTCGCGCGCGTGGACGGCCCGGTGAACTTCGACTGGGGCAACGGCTCACCCCATGCCGCGCTCGGCGCCGATACCTTCGCCGTGCGTTGGATCGGTCAGGTCGAACCCCGCTACTCGCAAACTTACACCTTTTACACCGGCACCGATGACGGCGTGCGGCTCTGGGTCAACGGGGTGCTGCTGATTGATCGTTGGAACGACCAGGCCCACACCGAATGGAGCGGCAGCATCGCGCTGACCGCCGGTCAAAAATACGACATCCGCATGGACTACTACGAAAACGGCGGCGCCGCTTCCGCTCAACTGCGCTGGTCCAGCCCCAGCCAGGTCAAGGAAATCATCCCCGCCTCGCAACTGTATCGGCCCAAACCCGTGCTCGCCGCGATCGCCAACCAATCCGTGACCGTCGGCAACACGCTCAACCTCACCGCGACCACCCCCAACTGGGACGAGGTCGCCGGCGTGACGCTTTTCGAGGACTTCGAGAGCTACCCCGACGGTTCGCCCAGCGACCAATACATGTTCCGCAAGCCCGGCCACTCCAGCACCACCAGCGGTTTCCTCGACCCGGCCGTGACCAACTACAGCGCCATCAGCGGCAGCTTTCCGGCAGGTCGTGGCGGCGCACGCGTCTGCCGCGTCTCCTGGAGTTTCCTCACCGGCACGGTCAGCCCGTGGTTGCGACTGGCCACCTTCAACGCCGCGTATCGTCCCAACCCGATCGTGGACATCACGCAATCACTCTGGTTCGACCTCCACACCGACAAGGCGCTCAAGGTGGGCGTCAACCTCCGTGAAACCAACCCAACCGGGGCCATCGGCGACAACGGCGGCACGACCGGCCCGATTGAATTCGTCGGCGTGCCCGGCAAAAACGGCGACGCGCCCAATCCCAGCCGGACCGTCCCGGCCAACACCTGGACGACACTCAAGTTCATGCTCCCGGACGAACCGGTGACAGCCTTCACGGGCAACGGCCTCCTGGAGTCCACCACCGGCAAGGCCGTGCTTGAAGCCCTGGCGCTGGTGCCCGCCGGTGGCATGGGCGCCTACAATCTCTACCTCGACAACTTCACCGTCGTGCAAAACACCCCGCTCACTTACAGCCTGGATGCGGCGCCCGCGGGCGCGACGATTGACGCACAGAGCGGCGCGTTCACCTGGACGCCCCCGCCCGGCACCGCGCCCGGCAACTACA
>JAOAIM010000010.1 GCA_026414705.1 Verrucomicrobiia bacterium
GCAGGAAGGTGTGCGAGTGTTTGCGGAGTTTCACCCTCACCCTGCCCCTCTCCCTCAAGGGAGAGGGGATTGCCCAAGCCGTGCGAGGGCAATGCGATGGCCGGTGACGCACGCACGGCCCCGTTCAAAGTTCAGAGTTCAGAGTTCAAAGTTCAGAGTTTTGAGTGTTGGTCTCGCCGCTTTGGCTTTGCCGACTGCCAGTCGGCGGGACGGCAGATTTCCAATCTGCGCTACGCGCCAACGCTCGGACGCGTTTCGCGCCGCGCCACAGGCCGGCGCACCGCCCAGGCACGTTGGCTTTGGAGGGCCGGGCTCCTGTCCGGCCTGCACCGTCGAGCCGCCCCAGCTCAGCTCACAAACTCCGGTTCGGCGCGGTGCGGAATCAGGCCGCGCTCGAACGCGGCGCCTAGAAACCGTCGGATCGCCTCCCGCCCCCGCTCGCCGTAGTTGAGCGTCCAGTCGTTCACATACATCCCCACGAATCGGTCCGCCAGATCGCGGCCCATGTCGCGCGCGAATTGCAGGGCGTAATCCACCGCCTCGGCGCGGTGCGCCAGGCTGTATCGGATGCTGGCCGTGAGCAGTTCGGCCACGCGCCGGCGCGTTGGCACGTCCCAGCGTTTGTGGATGACGTTGCCGCCCAGCGGCAGCGGCAGCCCCGTCTGCTCCATCCACCACCGACCCAGGTCTTCGCACACCGCCAGTCCCTCGCGCGCCCAGGTCAGTTGCCCCTCGTGAATGATCAAGCCCACCGCCGCAGCACCCGTTCGCACCGCCTCGAAAATCCGGTCAAACGGCACCACCACGAAGTCCAGGGCGCTCGCCGGTCGTTCCAGCCACAACTGCAATGCCAGAAACGCGCTCGTCATCGTGCCCGGCACGGCGATGCGGCTGCGTCCGACCTCCGCGCGCGAGAGCTTGCGCGGCGCAACCAGCAACGGGCCGTAACCGTCCCCCATGCTCGCGCCGCTGGGCAACAGCGCGTAGTGCTCCGACACGTAGGCCCAGGCGTGAAAGCTGATCGCCGTGATGTCCAACTCGCCCCGCGTGGCCCGTTCGTTGAGCGTTTGAATGTCCTGAAGCACGTGCTCAAACCGCAGCCCGCCGGTCGGAATCAAGCCCTTCGCCAGCGCGTAAAACATGAAGGCGTCATCCGGGTCGGGCGAATGGCCCAGCGTCAACGTGCGTTCGTTCATCGTGGCGAAATGGTTCGGCCCAGCCCGGGCCTGTCGAACAAAAAAAAGCAAAACCGACGCCCGGCGGGCCGCCGCCAGGGACGTCGGTCGAATGGAGGCGGGCGCGCGTCCCCATCGGGGGCCGAGGACGCGCGGACGCTGCCTTTACCGGCTGCGTTGGGCCAGCGAGATGTAGTAGAGCAGTTGCAGAATGGCCGTGACCAGCGCCGCCACGTAGGTGAGCGCCGCCGCGTTGAGCACGCGGCTCACGCCCTCGGCCTCCTCGCGGTGGACCAGGCCCAGCTCGAACAACTGCACGCGCGCCCGGCGGCTGGCGTCAAATTCCACCGGCAAGGTGATCAGTTGGAAGAGCGTCACGATGGCGAACAGGCCCACGGCCACCCAGAGCAGCTTGCTCATGTGCAGCAGGATGCCCAGCAACAAAATCCCGAACACCGCCATGCTCGCAAACTGCGTCACCGGCACCATCGCCATGCGCAGTTGCAAGGGCGCATACGCCGCCTGGTGTTGCAGCGCGTGGCCCGCCTCGTGCGCCGCCACGCCAATCGCCGCCACCGAGCGACCGTGGAAATTCTCCGAGGACAGGAACAGCGCCCGCTTGGTCGGATCGTAATGATCGGTCAGGTGGCCCGGCACTTCGCCGACCGCCACGTCAAACAATCCGGCCCGGTCCAAAATCGCGCGCGCCGCCTCCGCGCCGCTCAGGCCCGACGCAATCGGCACGCGCCGATAGCGGTTGTAGGCCGCCATGAGTTTGGCCTGCGCCCACAGCCCGATGATCAGGCCGGGCAACATCACAAACAGCCAGTAATTGGTGTCGTAGAACATGCCGTCAGTTTACTGATGGTTCATCGCAACGCAACCGGGACCGATTTGCCGCCCGGTTCAACCGATGGACAACGCCGGTCCGAACAGCGTTCAAACTGACCCACGCATCCCGCGCCTGAAATCGCCCTGGAATGAACCTCAAAACCCCAGTTGAGCCCCGGATGAAAAGACGGATCGCAAGTTTTCACGCAGAAACGCGGCTCAACCGGTGCGTGACGGCGTTTTTCAGGAAAAAATCCGTGTTGAATCCGTTTCCTTCCGTGGCCCCCGCGATGTGCCAAGCCAATCCCGTCAGCCCGCCGCTTCAACGGCTTGCCACACGCCGCGAAAACTCGCTCCAGCGGCTCCGCCCCGTTGATTGGCGCTTGCGCCGGGCTGAAGCCCCGCGTGAATGAGAGCTTTGTGAATTTGCAGGCCAAGACGAGCGACCCTGCCGGGGCACGGGCGCGCTCTGATGCCGGATGCTTCTGCGAACGCCGCTCCCCAAGCCGCCAGCGGCATCCGGGGCCCTCCGCGTTCATCCGTGGTTGCCCGTTTGGGTCACGGTGAGGTGGCGCGGTAGAAGCGCTGGGGCGCGGCGCCGGCGCTCGTGTCGGTGAATTGCACCGTGCCGGTCAGGTTCGTCACCGTGCCCAGCGCCACCCAGTTGGTGAGGTCTTCGGAGCGCAAGATCGTCACCAGACTGCCCGGCGGGCCGCTCAGCGTCAGTTCCACCTGATCGGGCGCGGGCCGTTGCACCCATTCAAACCGCAGCGGCACGGGCGCGCTCGTGCAGCATTCCCGCGTGATCACGCGCACCGTGTCCACATACCAGCCCGTGCCGGCGATGCTCGAATCCGTGCCGCAGCGCCAGCGGAAACGCACCGTCTGCCCCGCCGCCACGGGCGGCAAATTCACCAGCGTCTGGATGAATCCGCCGGAATTGCCGCTCCAGGCGCGCCGACCCGCCAGCGGATTGCTGTAACCGCTGCTGGTCAGGTGCGTGTAGCCGCCGCTGACAAAGCTGCCGCCTGCCGCTTCGATGTCCGTGAACGCGCCGCCGTTGACACTGATTTCCAGCACGCCGACGTCGTAGCCGGTTGTGCCGCTCCCGGCTTCCAGGTCGTAACTGTGCCGGAAGCTCAGTTGGGCCGCCGACGCCGGCAACAGCACCGGAGGGGAGACCAACTGGTTCTCGCCAACGTTTGACGGGTCGGGCGAGAACGCGGCGTTCGGCGCCGTATCGCTCAACGCGGTGGTGGTGACCCAGAGCGATTGCGCGCCGCTGGCCGTGCTGCTCCAACCGGCCGGCAACAACGGCACGCTCACCGTGTCGAAGTCCTGCGTGAAGGCGGTCACAAGTCGGCCCACGACGAGCGGAAAACTCACTGACGGCAGCGCGTTGGTGCCGTCCTGCAACCCCAGCGTGACGGTGAGGCCCTCCCCGCAGCCCGCTGCCACGGTGAAAGTGAACGGACGCGAAACCGGCGTGCCGTTGGTGGCCAGCGCGCCGTAGAACTGCGGGCCGGTCGGGCCGGCGACGCCGCCGGTCGCCAGCAACGTCGCCATCAGATTCGACGTGGCCGCGCTGCCGACGTTCCGGAGCGCGAGGTTGAGCGTCACCGTCTCGCCGGCGTCGGGCAGGCCGTTGGTCGGCGCGCAACTTTCCCAGGCCAGCGTCGCAGCGTCCGCAACAACGACCGGCACGGTCACGGCGCTGCCGGCGCAGCAGAGCAGATCGCTCACAACGATCGAGTCCACATACCAACCGGTGCCGCCGATGCTGCTGTCGGTGCCGCAGCGCCATTTGAATCGCACCGTCTGGCCGGCGGCGGCAGCGGGCAGGTTGACCGTCGTTGTAATGAAGCCGCCGGAATTGCCGCTCCAGGCCTGCCGGCCGGAGAGCGGGTTGCTGCTGGAATTGAGCGTGCGGTTATAGCCGCCGGTCACGAAGGTGCCCCCCGCGCTCAAAATGTCCGTGAACGCGCCGCCGCCGATGCTGATCTCCAGCACCCCGCCGTCCCAGGCGGTTTCGGTGTTGTAGTAGTGCCGGAAAGTCAACTGCGCCGAGGCGGTGGTGATCCCGATCTGCGGGGAAACCAGCTCGCTCACGCCAACGCGGTTGGCGTCGTTGGCAAAAGCCGAATTGGGCAGGGTGTCGCGCTGAGCGGTGGAGGTGACCCAGAGCGCTTGGGCGCCGGAGCGCGCCGTGGTCCAACCCGGTGGGAGCGCGGGCGCGGTCACACCATCGAAGTTTTGTGAAAACACCGGTGCGAGGTTGCCCAGGGGCACCGAGAAGGTCACCGTGCCCCGGTCGGTGCCGTTGTCGCTGAGCGCGAGCGTGGCGTTGAGCGTCTGGCCGCACGCGGCGCTGACGGTGAAGGTGAACGACTGCGTGACCGCCCCGCCACCCGCCATGACCGCGCCGTAGGATTGCGGGCCGCCGGGGTTGGCCACGCCGCCCAGCGGCAGCAAGGTGGCCTGCAGATTCGTGGTGCTGGCCGTGCCCAGGTTGCGCAGCGCGAGGGCAACCGTGACGGTCTCGCCCGGATCGGCGGCGCCGTTGGTGGGCGCGCAGCTTTCGGCCAACACGCGAAAACTGTCGGCAACCAACAACGGCCCCGCGACCGACTGCGCGTTGTAAACGACCAGCGCGAAATCCTGGTCAAGCGACGGCGCTTCGTTGGGCACACCGTCGGAGTTGATGTTCGCGGCGGTGACGGTGACGACGAAGGTGCCCGACACGCCCGGCGGCAGGAACACGCTTTCAAAGTTGTTGCGGGGATCGGCGCTGCCGCCCGGCACCGAGAACGCGCCGCTGAAGACGTTGCCCTTGTAAGTCTGGCCGCCGAGGGTCACGGTCAGGTCCAGGTCGTTGTTGTAGGCGTTGCCGGTGGTGTTGCCGGGCGCGTCGGTCCACGCCAGCGTCACGCGGAAGGGCCGGCTCGGATCGCTCACCACGCCGGTGAAGGTGCGCGTCTGGCCCGTGGCGGTGAATTTGTCGGCGCTGACCTGATCGCGGAAAATGCGCGGCACGCCGTCGAAGGCCATGCCCAGGTTGACCTCGCCCATGCCCTGGTTGTTGGAGGGCAGCGTGTCGTTGGCGTCCGCGCCGGTGAGGTAACGGGCGCTGTTGATGAGCCAGGCCTTGGTCATGGCCGGGCTGGGCGGCGGCAGGGCCTGATTGATGAACCACTGGCGCAGCAGCGCGCACGCGCCGGCAACCGCCGGCGTCGAATGGCTCGTGCCCGAGGAGGTCGTGTAAAACTGCTGGCCCAGCGGGAAGAAATTGTCCGGGTCGCCCGCCGTGCCACCGCCGGGCAGCGCGCAAACGCCGGTGGCGACAAAACACGCGAGGGCCGAGCCGGTGCCGCTGGTGTTGGTGCTGCTCTGGGCGACGCCGCCGGTGATGTGCGTGCCGGGCGCGACCAGTTCCGGTTTGCGGCGACCGTCGTTGCACGGGCCGCGGCTCGAAAAGCTGGCGATGTCGTTGGCGTTGTCGGCCTCGGAGTCCGGCGTGGAGCAACCGTCGTTACCGGCGCTGTTGTTGCCGCCGTTGGCCGTGGCGTGGGAGTGGACGTTTTCAGCGGCGCCGACGGCGATGACGTTTTTGGCCGTGGCGGGCGAGCCGACGGTTTGCGCGCCGGGACCGGCGTTGCCGGCGGCGAAGACGATGACCATTTGCTGGTTGCCGGGGTTGGGCACCGCCGAGCCGCTGGGCTGGGCGTCGCGCACCAGGGCGTCGTAGTTTTGCGCGTCGGCGTCGTAGTCGCCGGCGGTGTCTGCGCCCCAACTGTTGGCGCTGATGCGCGCACCATCGCGGTAGGCACGCGACTGGAGGTCGTTGTAGTCCGGGTTGGTGAACTTGTCGGGATCGAAGATCACCGACGAGCCGACCTTCACGAACGGGCAGACGCCCAGGCCGTAGCGGAATCCGGCGGCGTCGGTGTGCGGGAAGCCGGGTGGGAAATTGTTGTAGCCGGCGATGATGTGGGCGTTGATGGTGCCGTGGCCGTCGCAACCCTGAAGCGTGCTCTGGCCCGTGGCCTGGCCCTCCAGGCGGGTGTAGAGCACGCGGCTGGGCTGCGAGGGATCGCCCAGCACATACAGGCCGAAATGCCCGGGCGTGGTCGTGCCGTTGTCAATGCCGCTGTCGCTCACGTCCACGCCGAAGCCCGAGGCGGTGAACTGCGCCTGATCAAACCCCTTGCTGGCGAGCCAGGCCAGGTAGCCCGGCCCGATGGGCGCGCCGCCACTGAGGTTGCCCGCGATGATCTGGTTCTGGCGTTCGTCGAGCTTGCGCGGCTCGGCGTAAGGTCGAATGGAAATCACATCCGGCTGCGCGGCGATCCGCCTCAGTTGCGCCGGGGGGACGCGCACCACCAGGTTCACATAGTGCAAGGCGCGGAACTGGCGGCGCGGCGGTTCGAGCTTGAGCCGGTCAATCAACGCCAGCGTTGCCGGGTTTTCCTCCGCATCCTCGAGCAGTTGAATCGCGAAGGTGTCGGTGTCGAGTTTGCGCGCGAAGCCCTTGGCGTCGGTGAGCTGCGCGCGCGGATGGATTTTGAACGAATCAGCGTATTCGCCCTCCCATTGCACGAACTCGGCGGAAGCGGCCCAGTTCTGAAGTTTCGCCAGCGTCGGGGCATTGCCCTGAACCAGGTAGGCGTTGTGGGGCAGGTAATGCACCCTTCGCACCCCGGTGGCATCGAGCGCGGCGAGCCATTCGGGTTTGATCGGCCCGGCGAACTGGATCAGGTGCAGGCGCTTGCCGGCGAACACGCCCACGCCCCGGCGCAGGGCGCGCGCCTCCGCCCCGCGCGTGTCGAGCCGTCCGGCGTTGAACTCGATGAAATCAGCCGGCTCGTCGGGTTGCACACGCTCGCTGCGGCGGGCGGCAGTGGCCGCATGATCCGAGGGAGCTTCGATGAGTTGGAATGCGCCGTAGTCGGCAATGAGCCGTCCGCCACGCGCTAGAAGGTCTGCGGCAACCGCCGCGTCGGACACGCGCAATTTAACGGGACGCGGCGCGGGTACGGGGGCGGTGTTGCCAGCCTGCGCAGTGAGGCTCAGCAAACCCGCGAGTGCAAGTGCAGTGGCCCGAAGACGTCTTGAAATCCGGTCGTTCATCGTTGATGTCGGGAAATCATCGCCCAAGTCGGCAGGGTGTCAAAAACGATCTGGCTGTTGGAGCGGCGTTAACGGTCGGGCCGGTGAACGCACGATGGGAACGCGACCTGGCGACCGGTTGGGGATGGAGCCAAAGGTGGGGATCGAACCCACGACCTACGGTTTACGAAACCGTTGCTCTACCGCTGAGCTACTTTGGCTTCCGAAACGGCAGGGCACATGGTAACGGCGGGCCGGGGACGGTCAAGCCGCCGCGTCGGCCCGGGCGCAGCGCGGCCAGGTGCGGGTTGCTGGCCGCTGAAGCGTGCCGATTGGGAAAATTCGCACCGGGCGTCAGGTCGCGGCGCCGGCGTCCGGAGAGAGCTTGCGCCGCACGCGGGCAGCGAAGGCTTCAACGCGGATCACCGCGCGTTTGTGCGCGCCGCGGGCAATCAGCTCGCCGGCATCGCGCGCTTCAACCTGAAAGACGATTTCCCGACCTTCGACGCGGATGACGCGGGTGGTGATGGTAACGGTCGCGCCCTGCGGCGTGGGGGCGAAGTGCCGCAATTCGATCTCCGTGCCCACGCTGCGTTCGTCAGGCTCAAGATACGGTTGGAGCGATTCGCGGGCGGTGCGTTCGATCAGCGCGATGAGACTCGGCGTGCTCAACACCGCGGGCATCCCGTCGCCCGCGAAGGTGATGACGTGTTCGGGCCCAACGACGAAGCGAAATTCGCCGGTGGTGCCGATATGGGGCGATGCTTTCATCGCGCGGGTCAATCCGCTCCGCCCAAAGCTCCTACTGCGTGACGGCGATCATGTCCACCATAATGGTTTTGCCGGGCGGGCCGACGCTCCGAACCCGGGCCTTGGAGGCGGCGGGCGCGCGTTGGGGATGGTAAAACTCGGGTCGGATGACGTTGAGCTGACGGTCGGCCTCTGCGTCCGCGACGTAGTAGGTGGCTTTGACCAGATGCTCCAAATCGCTGTGGTGGGCTTGCACGATCTCGCCCAACGTCTGGAAAATCTCGCGCACTTGTCCTGCCGCGTCGGTCGCCTTCCACCCGTAAAGCCCGGAGGTGTAAATGAGGCGGCCGCGATTGACGCGCGCAACGCGGCGAAACACGGGCGAATCGGTCGTGCCCGGCGGCGTGAAGAAGCCCACGGGCCGAAGCGCGTCGGGTTCCGACGCCGAGACCCGGCCATGCGGCGTGTCGGGCGGGATCGTGGCGATGAGTTCAATTTCCACGGCCGGGTTGGCGCTGAGCCATTCGACGAGCACGACCGGCGGCGGGCGCTGGTCGAAAAACTCCGCAATGACGCGCCGCACGGCCGCCGCTTCGCTCATCGGCTGGCAAAACACCTTGAGCTGAACGACGTGCTCGCGGCCCAGGCCGAAGTAACCGATGGCGTTGGTGAGTTTTTCAAGCGTCTCGCGCGTGGCGGGCAGCAGCGCGTCGGGGTCGGCCATGCCGGAGACGTAAAGTTTGGAGTTTGAAGGGAGGAGGGCGAACCGCGAGTCGGGCGCTGATCTGAAGGCGGGTGCGTTCGTGGTTGCAAGGAGAGCGACCGCGTCCACCGCCACGAGCGCGTCGCGGTCCGGCAGGGCGCTGACGACGAACGAGGCGGCAGGTTTGTGCGCACCGGCGAAACGGCGGGCGAACACTTTCTGGACCTCGGGCAACGTCTCGGGCGCGGCCAGGCACACGTGCAGGCGCACGAGGTGTTGAAGACCCGATCCGGCGGATCGCAGCAGCGCATCGAGGTTGCGCAAGACCTGTTCGGCCTGACGCATCGCGCCGGATGGCGGGCGTTGGTTCGCCCGAGTCGGGAACACTTGTGCGGTGTGAACGAGCGCGGCCCGTTCGGGCACAATCACGGCAAGGCTGGTGCCGGTCGCCGAATCGGGTTTCCAGGTCTCCAAGGCGGGCGCCGTTGCGGCGACGATGAGGCCGAACAAAATTCCTCCAAGCGTTGAAAACGGCGGCGTTCTCACGAGGACGTTGGGTTGCATGGTCGAAATCGTTTGCTGTTGCAAATTCTTCCGTTGCGCGCCGGGCGGGCAAGCGTTTCGCCGCAAAACCGCCGGTGCGTGCCCGAATTCAACCCATGCCCGGCAAAGGCCGCCGACCGACGCCGAACGGCCCGACTGAAAAAGCGTCGCGCTTGGGGCGGCCCGTTCAAACCTCGCCTTTCGCCAGTCGTCGGTTGAACGCGACACATTCAGCGTAGGGCACGTCGCCGCCGAAGATGTCCAGCGCCGAGCCGATGGTCAGATCAATCCGCCCGCGCCCGATGCGCGTGACGTCCTCCAGGTCGGCAAGGGAACGGGCGCCGCCGGCGTAGGTCGTCGGCAGCGGTGTCCAGTCGGCGAGTTGCGCGACCAGTTCGCGGTCAATGCCGCAGCGCCGACCTTCCACGTCCACGGCGTGAATGAGGAATTCGGCGCAGTGCGTCGCCAATGCGTGAAGCGTTTCGGCGGACAGTTCAAGTCGGTGAACCGTTGCCAGCGGTCGGTCACGACCACATACCGGTCGCCCCGTCGTCGGCAACTCAGGTCCAGCACCAGCCGCTCCGTGCCCACCCGGCGCTTCAAGGCCCGGAGCCGTTCCGGGTCGAGCCGACCGTCCCGAAACACCCAGCTTGTGACGATGACGTGTGAGGCGCCCGCGTCGAGCCAGGCGGCGGCGTTGTCAGCGGTGATGCCGCCGCCGATTTGCAGGCCGCCCGGATACGCCGCCAGCGCGGCGCGCGCGGCCGTCTCGTTGCCCGGACCGAGCATGATCACGTGCCCGCCCTTAAGGCCGTCGCGGCGATACAACGTCGCATACCACGCCGCGTCCTTGTCGGAGACGAAGTTGGTTTGCAGGCGCGTCGGGTCCTCGCCAAGCGTGCCGCCGACGATTTGTTTGACCTTGCCCTCGTGCAGATCAATGCAGGGCCGGAACATGCTCCAAGGCTAGAGCGCCGGAGAGAAACGGCAAAGCCAATTGCGGCAGGGGTGCGGTGGCGCCGGCGGGAGAGAAAAGTGGCTCCAGAGACAGGACTCGAACCTGTAACCCGCCGGTTAACAGCCGGCTGCTCTACCATTGAGCTACTCTGGAAGCCAGCCCGGCAAAAATGTATAAAGCCGCGCTTTGGAGCGTCAACCGTTTTGCGCGCCGGCAGCGGGCTTGCCGGCGGCCGTGGTGGAACGGATTTGACACGCCTCGGGTCGGGCGGCAGAAGCGGCCCTGGCGTTGAAGTGCGGTGAAAGCGGCGTGTGGTGAAAGGAGTGCCGGGTGCGGCCGGCGGCGGGGCTGAAGGTTTCGTTGCGCTGCAAGCCGGTGTCGGGCGGTGGCGTTGCCCGGCGGCGGAAGGTCGGAGCGGTTGCCCGACAGGAACGCTCGCTTGACGGCCCCGGCTCGTTTTCGAGAATGCGCGCGTGACGAGTTCAACATCCGAACCTTCGCGGCCCGCAAGTGTCTCTTCCACGTCCCCGACTTCCGAACCGGTGCGGTTGTATCACTGGCTGGTGGTGATCATCGCCTCGTGCGGGTGGTTGTTCGATTGCATGGACCAGCGGTTGTTCGTGCTGGCGCGCGAATCGGCGCTCACCGAATTGCTGGGGAGCGACGCGGCGCGCGAAACGGTGAAGAAGTTCGGCGGTTACGCGACGATGGCAATGATGATCGGCTGGGCGACCGGGGGGATTTTTTTCGGGATGCTCAGCGACAAGTGGGGACGGGTCAAAACGATGGTCGCCACGTTGCTGGTGTATTCGGGCTTCACCGGTCTGTCGGGCATCGCACGCAGTTGGGAGGAGTTCATCGTTTACCGATTTCTCGTCGGGCTGGGCGTGGGCGGAATGTTCGGGGCGGCGACGACGCTGGTGGCCGAGAGCGTGCCGGCGCGGATTCGGACCGTGGCGCTGGGTGCGTTGCAGGCGCTTTCGGCCACGGGCAACATCCTCGGTTCGCTGGTGAGCTATTTGATCCCGCCGGCGCAACCGGCGTTTCTGGGCCAGTTCTCCGGATGGCGCGTGCTGTTTTTTGTCGGGATTTTGCCGTCGCTGCTAACGATTCCGATTCTGCTGATTTTGCGCGAGCCGGAAGCGTGGAAGCAGGCGCGGGCGCAGGCGCGCACCGGAGCCAGCGGCAAACAGGTGGGTTCGCTGGCCAACCTGTTCGGGCATCCGCGCTGGCGACGCCATGCGATTGTGGGCCTGTTGCTCGGGGTGGCGGGCATGATCGGGCTGTGGGGCATCGCGTTTTTCTCGCCGGAACTGATCACCGAGGCGCTCAAGGGCGAACCGATGGAGAAGGTGAACCGGACGCGCGCCCTGGGCACGGCGCTGCAGGACGTGGGCGCGTTTTTCGGGATGTTGACGTTCACGACGGTGGCGGCGCTGCTGACGCGGCGGCTGGCGTTTTTGTGTTCGTTTTCGATGTGCCTGGTGACGGTGGCGTTCGTGTTCTTCTCGCTGCGAACCGAGGCCCACGCCTACTGGATGCTGCCGCTGATGGGTTTTGCGACGCTGTCGGCGTTTGCGGGTTACTCGATTTATTTCCCGGAACTGTTTCCGACGCGGTTGCGGGGCACGGGCGTGGGTTTCTGCTACAACACGGTGCGGTATCTGGCCGCGCCGGCGCCCGCGCTGCTGGGGCACCTGAGCGCGTGGGTCGGCTCGTTCCGATACGCGGCGGTGTTGATGTGCTCGATCTATCTGGTGGGCATCGTCGCCCTGATCTGGGCACCGGAAACGAAGGGTAAACCGCTGCCGGAGGATTGAGCCTCGAGCCGGCAGTTGTCCGAATCACTTTTGGGGCAAAGCCTCGGTGCCCACCCCGGCGGGTCAAACCATCTCATGATTCTCGTTTCAGCCCATTCAGGCCGTCCGGCGGTGCGTGTCACGCCCCCGCCCGGCGGAGCTTCGCCTCAACGCCCGCGTTCGGGATCATTGCGGTAAGAGGTCCAACCGGTTAAAAGTGTGGCATGTGTCTGGCCGTTCCCGGCAAGGTCATCAGCATCAGCGGCGACGACCCGCTCACGCGCACGGGCCGCGTGGACTTTGGCGGCGTGGTGCGCGAGGCCAGCCTCGCCTACGTGCCCGAAGCCTGCGTCGGCGACTACGTCATCGTGCACGTCGGCTTTGCCATCAGCAAGGTGGACGAAGCCGAGGCGCACAAGGTGTTCGAGTATTTGAAGCAGATGGACGAATTGGCCGAATTGAAGGAGGCCGGAGGCAGCGGTTGAGCAGTGGGTCGAGTCCACTCGCCACATCGTGAAACCAACAGGCAATCGCGCGGAACGCAGGCCGATCGCAACCCAGCCCATCACTTGTTTGACGAATCACCATTCAACCTGCCCGCTCTGCACTCGCGCTCAACACGACACGCACGGCAGCCTGGCCGATTTTGACCGGAGGAATTCAAGATGACCGGCAAGTTCAAGTCGTCCCGTGAGCCCGGAGCGTTTCCGGGCTTGAAAAGCCTTCGCGCCAGGGCGCACCCGAGCGCTGTGATCGCGCCCCGCAGCGTTCCCGCGCCCGTCGTTCAAAGCGTTGAAGGCCGCCGGATCACACGGTGATGCCGATGGATGCCCACAGCAGCGTCATTCAGGTCAACGGGCTGACGAAAACCTTCCGCGTTTACCGGAAGCAGCCCGGCCTGGCGGGCGCCATCAAGGGCCTCTTCCATCGCACCTACGAAACCATCGTCGCCGTCCACCAGATCAGCTTCAACATTCAGGCTGGCGAACTGGTCGGCTTCCTCGGCCCCAACGGCGCGGGCAAAACCACCACGCTCAAAATGCTCTCCGGCCTGCTCTATCCCACCAGCGGCAGCGCGCAGGTGCTCGGTTACGTGCCCTGGGAACGACACGACGGTTATCGCCGCCAGTTTGCGCTCGTGCTCGGCCAGAAAAACCAGCTCTGGTGGGATTTGCCCGCCCGCGAATCCCTCGAACTCAACGCCCGCATCTACGGCATCCCGCGCGAGCGCTTCGAGCGCACCGTCGCCGAAATGAGCGAACTGCTCGCCGTGCGCGACAAACTCAACATCAGCGTCCGCGAACTGTCCCTGGGCGAACGCATGAAAATGGAGCTCATCGCCTCGCTCCTGCACCAGCCCAAAGTGCTCTTTCTGGATGAACCAACCCTCGGCCTGGACGTCATTTCCCAAAAAACCGTCCACGAATTCCTGCGCCAGCACAACCGCACCCGCAAAACCACCATCCTGCTCACCAGCCATTACATGGCCGACATCCAGGCCCTCTGCGAACGCGTCATCATCATTGACCGTGGCCAGATTTACTTCGACGGACGCCTCGAAGACATCGTGGACCGCTTCGCCGACTTCAAACTCGTCACCATCCACTGCGACGACGCGGCTGCGTGCGACGCCGCGCGCCTTAGCGCTCATGGCGACATCCTCGAACGCGCCCCCGGCTACGTGCGGCTCAAGGTCAAACGCGAGCGCGTCATCCCCGCCTGCAAGGCCCTGCTCGACCAGTTGCCCGTGCGCGACATTGACATCGAAGAAGTCCCCATCGAAGACGTCATCCGCCAAATCTTTGCCCGATGAGATGCGCGGTCGAATCCCGCGCCCAAGTGTCGTCCAGGAACAACTCGCCCTGGGAGCTGGAACTGCCGGCGTGCAGGGTCAGTTCGTAGAACACCGGCTGCTTGCTCGGATCATCCCGCACCAGCGCCAACCGCCCCTCAATGAACCGCCCGTTGACGCCCCTCAACCCAAAGGCGCAAAGAGGCAAGGACAACAAGCGGCGCGGTGGCCCGGAGCACGATGGAAATGGCGTTTCAAACCGCTTTGCCTCCTGGCGCCTTGGCGACTTGGCGTTAGAATCCGCTGTCGCTTGCGGATTCACGTCTTCCTTCGGGGGAACCTGCGCCACGCCAGCGCCACCAGTCCCAGCCCCAGCAAGGCCAGCGGGCCGGGTTCGGGAATCCAGACCAGGTTGTCCATCGCCCAGGCGGGTGAGGGGATTTCCACCCGCACCAACCCGTGCGCAAAGGCAGCGTTGAAGTAAAACGTCTGGAAACTGCTGCTGCCGCCGCCGCCCACGGTGAAGGTCTGGCTGACCATCGAGCCGTCGGCCCGAAACCCGTTGAAGGTGATGAAAATGGGTGTGAGTGACGGGGCCGCAGGGTCGGCTAAGTCCACTGAGCTTAGTCCGAATACCGAGGCGTTAGTCGGGCCGATAATCGTAACCGAGGGAATACTCGCAAAGCGGATATGCGCTAAGTACGGAGAGTTGTTGCTTGGAAATCCAACAAGGCTAACGAGCCGAACTAAATAGTTGTCGGGCTCCTGTGGAGATATATTTACCATCCACCCACCAGCGTCGCTATACCACCATAGGTAGTGAGCATGATTTTGCAGGACCAACGGTTGGTTAAAGGTTACTGTTCCTTGAGCCTGAGCAGTAATTGTGGCACATGAGACAAAAAACACCGTAATCACAATGGGTTTAACAACCACGGTTTTCATCGGTAATTGTAGCCGGTGCGGTTTATGGCGTGCGTTCACCAGACCTCACTAATAGTAGAAGTTCAAACTCCAAGACTCTTGAAGCACACCTGTTCCCCCGGCAGCATCATCCAAAATGTATAGTTTCCACACGCCATTGGGGTCAGTGCCATAAAGATCATCCAGCTTGCCCGTGTACGGACCGGCTGGTGCCGGGAAAGGCATGGGGTCGTCAATGCCTTCATAGTTGCCGGGTCTGTAGTGCGACGTCTGGTGGGAAGGAATCGTACCCTGATATGGTGGAGAGCCATATCCATGCGATTCCGGGTGAAACACAAGGGTGGCGCTGATCGTTGCGTTTGTCCCGCCGGCATCCGACATGAGCATGATCTTAGTCCCCGACGGACTCACCAGCAGGATGTCCAAGTCTTCGGGCCGACTGTGGCTCAACCGCTCAAGCCGCACTTCCACCCGAGCCAGATTGGTTGGCTGTCCGAACACCTCAATGGTTGCTGGATACCGCGAAGCCGCCCCACTGGATGGAATGACGATCGGTTTCGGAACCACCCATAACAATGCCGGCCCGACCCACATTGTTTCCCCTGTTGCACTAGTCACGACCACACCAAACCAGTTGGTGTGATCCCATGAATCCACATTTGTCAGAACCAATGTTGCATTTGTCTGGCCGGCCAACAGCATCCAGTCGTTGGCCCATGGATACAGCGCCCACCATTGATACCGCAACGGTTCAGCCGCCAACACCCACGGCCAAAACTCCGCATCCCGGGTTTCTTCCTCGATTTCGTCGTCCAAGAACCAGCCCAGAAAACTCGTGCTCAAGCCATGCAACGTCAGGTCATACAGCACCGGTTGTTTGCTGGCGTCATCCCGGATCAGCGCCACACGGACCTCGATGTAACGCCCGTTCACGCCGCTGACCGGCACGTTGTTCGTCACCGGCGTAAAGGGCTCATTGGCCAAGGCCACCCTGTCATCCCTAGCACGCACCCAAGCCTCCACAGCGCACCCCGCGGGCAAATCGGCGCTCCAACTGACCCGGTCCCAAAACTCGTTTTCACGCCCACAGTCATGGATCACCATCCAGTACCCTTTCAACGGCTGGAGGCTGGGGTTGACCACCCGGTTGTTCAACCCGGTCATGTCGCTGTAGTTGTAGGGCGCGGCCGCCACGTTGTAAGGCTCGGCGTGGAACGAGCCGTCGCCCAGGTCCACGACCAGGTCCACCTGTCCCACATAATTGGTCACAAGTACTCCTGCATTGGTTGTAACCACCATCGAACCGGCGTTCGGATCAATCCGCATCACGTTGTGCGAATTCCGGTTGGCGGCCCAGACCTTCCCCGCCGCATCCACCGACACGCCCGTCGGGCCCTGGCCCAACTGCTGGAAGCGCTCCAGCGGGATGACCGCGTTCGTGGTTTCGCCCGGTTCAATCCAAGACAGTTTTACCCGCGCCTCACCCGTGAATTCGATATACTCGACCTTGAGCGACTGGGCCGTATTGGTGGAAAGATAATTGGTGAGGTACAACTCGACCGGATTCGGGCCCGGCTGCCCCCACCAATTGCTCGAGACCTCCTGCCCCTGCAGTGTCAGCCTCACAGCCGCGCCCGCATCGGCGCTGACGATCAGCACGTGCTCACCTTCGCGCCGGGGTTCCAGCACACCCATCCAGCGGACGCAGAAGTAATTGCTGGGCACGCTACTGCCGGGCGAACCGTGGCCCCAGTCAAAATTCAACGGGCCGTCCGTGCGCACCAAGGCGGGTGTGCCGCTGAAGTTGGTGTTGGCGAAGTATTCGCCCCGCAACCCCGCAAGCTGCATCGGCACGTTGCCGAGATGCGTGCCGTTGGTGTTCAAGTGCCCCACCGTGGTGCTGCCGCCGCCGTGCGCCACCCAGACATGACCATTGGTGTCCACGGCCAACCCTTGTGATCCCGTCATTCCGTGCGGATGCAAAATAACCTCTCCCGTGGCGTTGGTTTCCGGCGTCCCGTTGGTGCGCCAGCGGAACACATGGCCGCCGGAGGTTTGCCAGATAAAGGGATGCAGCGGGTCAGCCGCGATGCCGTAGCCGGAATCAACCCCGTGCAACATCGTCAGATTGGTCCAATCCCGGCCACCCTGCGGCGGGTAGTTGGCTGGCGGCGGCGGCACCAGGCGCAGCAGGCCCGCGTTGCCCGGCGCCCCCCAACCGGCCGACCACAGATTCCCCAATCGGTCAATCACCGCGCCATAACCGCCGGCTCGCGCATCAAAAGCGGAATTGGGCACCGGCAGGCCGAGCAGTCCATTTACCTTCACGTGGGTTTGACGCTCATTGCGCCCGCCCACCCAGATGTCATTGAACCGGTCCACCGCTATGGAGCGGGTGCCCGCCCCCGGCACGCGCACATATTCGGTGATCGCCTCATCCTCGGCCGTCGAAACGCCGCCTTCTGAATCCACCCCGCCGGCGTTGTTCCAAGGCAAAATATCGGCCAGACCGCGCGAGGTGCGAATGAACCCGTCCCCATCCCGATCCACGCACGTGTTGTAGGTGGCGTTGCTCAAGGCCACATACTGCCCCTGCGGGTTGGGCACGTAATTGGTGCCGAGCTTCTCAAAACGACTCCCACCGATGATCAGGCCAATGCGCGTGATGGAACCGTAATTGGTGCCGCGGATCGTCCGGCTGTCCGCCCGATTGGCCACCCACACGTTGCCAAACAGGTCCACCGTCGTGCGTGAGGGTTGCGGCCCGGGCCCGCTGTCGCCGCTGTATGCCAGGCCCGCCGGCGTGCTCCGATACTCCCCCACCACCTGCCCGTTGGTCGTGTTGATCCGCGCCACCGTGCCCCGACCCGAACACGCCACGTTGATGAACGGAAATTGCGGCGGCAGGTTCGTCTTAAATTGCAATCGCCCATCCTCATGGGTGGGGCTGCTGCCCTCCGCCTCCAACCCCGCCAGCACGCCCGGACTAAAATCCGCCACGCTGGTGAAAACTTTCGTGTAGGACTCCAAAATCCACGCCGTCGCGACCGCGTGAGCCGCATTGCGTTCGCAAGGCTGCACGTTCGTGGTGAGCGTCAACACGACCGTTTCGCTGCCCTCCAACACCGTGTCGTTGAGGGCAGCGACCGTGATTTCCCGCGCCGTCTCTCCCGGCGCAAATGTCACCAACACGTTGCTCGGCGTGGCCGTGACACCGTAGAGCGAATAATCCACGCCATTGCTCGCCGTGCCCGAAACCACGCAGCCCACGCTCAGCGGCTGCCGCATCAGCCCGCCCAGCCGCGTCACCACGAATCGCGCCGTGTTCGTGGACTGCTGCTCCACGGCCACCGAATCCGTCACGTAAAGGCTCACCAAGGGGAGCAGCCGATCGTCACTCGAATCGTTCGGGTCGGTGTGCGTCACCAGCCGCTCATACGCATCGGGCAAACCGCCCCCGTCGCTGTCGTTGGTGCGACCAACCACGTAGAAGGAGCGTTCCCCAAACTGGTTGGTGTATTGATAGGTGCTGCAACTCGGCCCCCGCTCCAGCCAAAACCACTGCGCATTGGTCAGGTGGTTCGCCCCCAAATTCGTCGTCACGAAGAGGTCCCAATACGCGCCCACCGGCCCGCCCTGCACGTCAAACTGCACCGTCCAGCCGGCGTTCGTTTGGAACAACGCCACAATGTTCGTCAGGTAAACCGGCACGTTGGTGAAACACTCGGCCGTGCCGCCCAAAATCCGCATCCGCCCAAATTCCTCCCCGCGGTCCGATTCCGCCCAAGCCCGTTTCGCCTCCGCTTCCGCAAACTCCGCCAGCCGGCGCTCCTCAGCCTCGCTCACCGGGCCCAAAGCGGCCCGTTCGCGCAGTGTGCTGTATTGCAGGCCGACCTCCAACGGCCCGGCAAACGTGTACAGCTCGTCCAGCTCCCCTTCGGCCGCCTGCTTGCCGTCGGCGTTGCTGCCCCAGACCAGCCAAAGCACGCCGGGCGGAGCGGTCGCCACGCCCGCACCATCCCCCACCGCTTGTCCGTCCACAAACAGGCGCGTCGCTTTTGGATCGTAGTTGATTGCCACCTGATGCCATTCACCGGCCCTCCAATCAATCGGCACTCGAATCAGCACCTCGTCGCCCTTGTCGCCCTGCCGCACCAGGGCCAACACCTCCCCCCGAGCGCACACTTCGAGTCGCCACAAGGACAAGGCCAACCCCTTCTCCGCTGCGAGCAGTTCCACCAGGCACACCCGTTCGCCCGGCCCCTGGCCAGCGGGCGCAGAAGACCAGTATGGCCTCAACCAAAACCGCAACGCGCCAGCCGCAGCGACATTCGTCTGCCCATTGACCGCCAGCCCGGCCACCACAAAAGGCGCCACCACGCCGGCGCGCTCCAACGCATAGCCCGACCACGATTCCACCAACACGCCCACGCCGGGCAGAGTCAGCCGCGCCTCAGTGCTTCCGGCCCAAAAGAAATCATCCAGACGTTCCCGGTGCAGCACGGGCGTTAATTCCGGCAGCGGCAACCAGGGCTCGCGGGGACGCGCCATCGCCGCTTGGGAGAGGACGAACAAGGGCAGGATTACCCCGGCAATCGCACCGACAAACCCGGTCGGTTTCATAAACCCTTGGCTTGGCAGCCGGCGCCCGCCCGTCGGCTTGACTGTGCTGCAACTATTACAAATGCAATCTGCGGCTGCAAGTGAAATTTTGTGTAGCTAACCCGCGTGTTGTCCGAACGGGTGGACGCCGTGTGCGGCGAGGTCGCGCGCCTGCTGCGAGCGGAGCGCGAACGCCGCGGCATGTCCATGACCCTGCTGGCAGAGCGGTCAGGGATTTCGCAGCCCATGATCAGCCTCCTGGAATCCGGCGCACGCAAGCCCAGTCTTGAAACACTCGTGCGTCTTGCGCTTGCCCTTGAGGTGCCGCCGCACCGAATCCTTCAACGAGCCGTCCGCGCCGCCTCAAGAAAATCGTAGTCAACTTGACCTCGCCAAACGGATCGCCTGTCCCTCTCGTGCGGTGGCCGATCAACTCCCCGCATGTTTCACACGGCAACGAGCCGGCGCCCGTCCGTCGCTCCCGTGCCGCTTTCCAACCTGCGGGTTCGCCGACTTCCAGTTGGCAAACTCCGGACGCGGCCACAGTCGCAAGCAGATCGGCCATCCGCGATGCTCGATGCTGAACGCCCGCGCTGGAAGTTCAGCCTCCAAGGCCGGGCGATATATTCGCACGCAACACTCGGTTGCGGGAGGTTGCCCGGACAGACCGGACGCGCCGCTCATCCATTGTCACGGCACCCGGACCGGATTGCGTCCGGCTTCCCTCTTTTCCGCCGCCGGGCCGTGGCGCAAAATGTTTGCACAATGTTCGAACCTCTCGGCGGTTGGATTGACGGGCGCTGGATCACCCGCACGCCGCATGGCACCTTCGACGTGCGCAATCCGGCCACCGGCGAGCGCCTGGCCACCCTGCCGGTCATGGCCGATGCCGAGACCGTCGCCGCCATCGAAGCCGCCGAACGGGCATGGCAAATCCCCGCGCCGCTCGAAGCGCGCCGCGCCTGGCTCGAAGGCATCCGAGACCGCCTCCTCGCCCACCGGGAAACCCTCGCCCGCACGATCACGCTCGAAAACGGCAAACCGCTTCGCGAAGCGCGCGCCGAGGTCGAATACGCCGCGGGCTTCTTCGGCTTCTTCGCCACGCAACTGCACCGGCTCGAGCCGGAAACGTGGCCCGGCCCGCCGCCCGTGACCCAGTGGACGGTGCTGCATTCGCCCGCAGGCGTCGTGGGCCTGATCACGCCGTGGAACTTTCCGCTGGCGATGCTCGCCAAAAAATTCGCCGCCGCGCTCGCCGCCGGCTGCGCCGCCGTGATCAAACCCGCGCTGCCCACGCCGCTTTCGGCCATCGCGCTGGCGCGTCTGGCCGAACAAAGCGGCGTGCCGCCGGGCCGCGTCAACCTCCTGCTTGGCCCGCCCGAACCCATCGGCGCGGTGCTGTGCCGCCATCCCGCCGTGCGACTGATCAGCTTCACCGGCTCCACCGCCGTGGGCCGTCGGCTGCTGGCTGCGACCGCGCCCCACGTCAAACGCCTCGCGCTCGAACTGGGCGGCCATGCGCCCTTTCTGGTGTTTGAGGACGCCGACCTGCCCGCCGCGCTGGACGCGCTCATCGCCAACAAATTTCGCGCCGGCGGCCAGACCTGCATCTGCACCAACCGCGTCTATGTCCATCAAAGCATCGCCGAACCGTTCCTTAACGCGCTAGCGCATCGAGTCGCGCAACTGCGCGTCGGCAACGGGCTTGACCCGCAAACCGACATCGGCCCGCTCATCCACCGCGCCGCGTTTGACAAGGTCGCCGCGCACGTGCGCGACGCGCTGGAGCGCGGTGCGCAGCGGCTGGTCGGCCACGACCCGCCCCGACCCGAACACGATTGGGGCGCGTTTTATCCGCCCACCGTGTTGAGCCGCGTGACCACCGACATGCTGGTGTGCCGCGAGGAAACCTTCGGGCCGGTCGTGCCGGTGGCCACCTTCGAGACCGAGGAGGATGCGATCGCCGCCGCCAACAACACGCCCTACGGTCTGGCCGCCTACTTTTTCACGCGCGACCCCGCGCGCGCCCGGCGCTGCATCGCGCGCTTGCGCTTCGGGCACATCGGTTGGAACACCGGCAGCGGGCCGCGACCTGAAACGCCCTTCGGCGGGATGAAGCAGTCCGGTTTCGGACGCGAGGGCGGCTGGCACGGTCTGCTGGAATTTTGCGAGCCGCAGGTGGTGGCTCGGGCACATGGGTGACCGACCGCCCCGTTGCGCGCGGAACAAGCGCGCGTCGAGTCCCGCCGCCCGCTCTTACAGAATGCTCCTCGCCAGGTTGAAATACACCAGCAGCGTCACGATGTCCGCCAGTGCGAGGCTCAACGGCCCGGCCGCAACCTTCGGATCCAGCCGCAACCAGTGCAGCGTCCCGGGCACCACCACCCCGATCAAGCACGCGCAGACCATCGAAACGGCAATGCCCCCACCAATCACCAGCGCCGGCGCCGCTGCGCCACGCCACAGCCACGTCAACACGCCAACGGTCAGCCCGCACGTCCCGCCCAGCAGACACGCCGTTGCGAACTCCCGGCGCACCGCCCGCGCCAGCCACCGCGCATCCGGACGCCGCGCGCGCAACGCCTGAACCGTCACCGAAACCGATTGCGTGCTCACGCTCTCGCCCAGCCCCAGCACGAGCGTCAGGAAAAACGCCAGCACCAGACTGCCCGCCAGCGTGCTTTCGTGCAGCGAGGCCAGCACCGCGCAGGTCAGGCCCCCGACCATCGTCGCCGTGAGCCACGGCACCCGCAACCGGAACGCTCGCAGGGGCGAGGCCTCGCGGAGTTCAGCCACCCGCACGCCCAGGGTCTCGAACAATTCGTCTGTCCGCTCCCGTTCGGTGAGGTCGAGCATCTCGTCGGTGAAGAGGCTCACGTTGACCACCCCTACCAGGCGCCCGTCGGCATCCACCACCGGAAACGCCAGAAACCGGTGCAGCAAAAACATTTCGCACGCCTCCAGCACCGACGCCGTCGCCGGAATGGCCACGACCCGACGTTCCATGATCTGCTCCAACCGCGCCTCCAGCGGTGCCGTCAACAACCGTCGCACCGGCACCACGCCCACCAGCTTTTCGGCGCGATCGAGCACGTAGAAATAAACAATCTGCTGGCTCGCGCCCCGCTGACGAATGTGCGCCAGCGCCTCGCCCACCGTGAGCTGCTCCGGCAACGCCGTAAACTCACGACTCGCGTGCGCGCTGATCGGCTGGTTCAGATGCTCGGCTTGCATGACCGCAGGGTAAGCCGCACCCGCAAGCCCGCAAAATCAAACCCTCCGCCACCCCAAACGCTCCCCCATCCCCGCCGCCGGCCCGGGCGAGCAGCGCTGTCCAACCCCGGCGCAGAACAACGACCGGCTCATCGCGCGGAAAATCGGTCGGACCGGCCACAGGCTCCGCCGAATTCCCCGCACGCGCCCGACACATTCAAGAGCCCGGTTGTGCCCGCCAGCGGTTCACAAACAAAACCATGGCAGCGCCGTCACGCGCTCGTGCAAACGCAACGGCGCCGAGCAGCGACACACCAGGTATCCATGCGGCGCTCGTTTCGGGTGCTCCTCCAGAAATGCCAGAAGATGGCGCGCCTCGGAAAGGTCGGGGCGCTCCGTCCATTTGACTTCGACCGGCGTAAGTTTCCCGGCTCGTTCCACGATGAAGTCCACCTCCGCGCCCGCTTTGGTGCGAAGGTAGTGCAGGCGGCCCTCACCCAGGTATTGCAGCCGCTTCCACAACTCCGCGCCCACCCACTGCTCGAAAACCGGCCCGGGATTCGCCTCAACGCTCGCCTCGACCAACGGCAGCCCCGCCGCCGCGTGCCGCACGCCCACGTCGAAAAAGAAAAATCGGGGCGTCGAAAGCACACTTTTCCGCGCACTGCCCGAAAATGCCGTCACCCGAAAGCCCATGAACATGTCTTCAAGCAGTTGGTAATAGTTTTTTACCGTCGGGATGGTGATCCCGGCGTCTTTCGCGACCTTCGCGTAATTGAGCATCTGGCCCGCGTTGGTTGCGGCCAGTTCCAAAAACCGCCCGAACGTCGCCCAGTCTTTGATCAGCGCTTCCCGGCGCAGTTCCTCCTCCAAATACACGTCGCAATACGCACGCAACAGCTCGGCCCGATCTCCCGCCGCCGCCACGGCAATCCCGGGTAACTCGCCAAACGTCAACCGTTCCAACAGCGACGCGGCGGGAAACCGCTGCGCCGCCATGCCCTCCGCCTGCGGCAGTGACACCGGAGAAGCCTCGCTCTGCTCCGCCCGCAGCCACTCAGGAAACGGCCGCTCTGTCACCACCAACGGATAGAGATGATGCAGAAATGACCGGCCCGGCAAAAGATTCGCCCCCGTAACACGCAGCTTCCGGGCCGAGCTGCCACAGAGCACAAAACGCCACCGCTTCTTGTCGCCGTCGTAGAGATGCTGCACCGCGTCAAAAATCGCCGGCACGTTCTGCGCCTCGTCCACCACAACCACCGCGGGTGTTTTGCCCCTCGGCAAGCCGCGACACAGCGCGATCAGCCGCTCCGGACTCCGCAAATACTCCGAGCGCTGGGCCGGATGCGAAAAATCCAGCCACACCGCCGCCTCCGGCAACAACCGCTTGAGCAACGTGGACTTTCCCGTCTGCCGCGCTCCGAACACCAGATGCACGTAGGGCGAAGCAAACTTCCGCGCCCAGACCGGTTCGACCCAACGACCAAACATACGGTGGACTTTATAAAAGTCGGAAGATTATAAAGTCAAGCATCTGATTGGTCGGCCGCCCCACCTCGCTTTGGCCAAGCTGCCCGACGCGCCGGTCACGTCAGGCTCACCGGGTCTACGTCCACCGTCAGCGTCACCCCTTCCGGCAGGGGCAACGTCGGCAGCCTTGCGCCCAGCCACCGGCTCAGACGACTCATCTGGCGCGTGCGCAACATGATCTGATGGCGATAGTATCCCTCGGCCCGCACCAGCGGCGCCGGCGCCGGGCCGGCCAGGACCAGGTCGCGCAATCGCGGTGCTTCCGCGTTTCCTGTCGTGTCGCCCGACGGCGGTTCATCGTTCGTCAACAGGTCCGCTGCTTTCCCGGTTGCATCGCCTTCGGGCAGCAACGCCTCCAGGGCCCGTCGCAGGTGCTGCGCGGCAAACCTGACCTTGTCCTCGTTGCGCCCGCGCAAGGTCAACAGGGCCGCGCGGCTCACGGGCGGATACTTCAACTGCCGGCGATACTCGATCTCCTGCTCGTAAAACCCGGCAAAATCGTGGCGACGCGCGTATTGAATCGCCGGGTGAAACGGCGTGAACGCCTGCACGAACACTTCGCCCTCGATGTCGCCCCGGCCCGCGCGCCCGGCCACCTGGGTGATGAGCTGGAAGGTGCGCTCGCCCGCCCGGAAATCCGGCTGATGCAACGCCAGGTCGGCGTGAATGATGCCGACCAGCGTGACGTTGGGAAAATGCAGGCCCTTGGCGATCATTTGCGTGCCGACGAGGATGTCAATCTTGCCCGCTCGAAACTCACCCAACACCCGCCGGTAATCGTCCTTGCGTTTCATCACGTCGGAGTCCATCCGCCGGATGCGCGCCCGGGGAAACAATCGCGCGAGCGCCTCCTCGACCCGCTGGGTGCCCAGCCCGGCATAGCGAAGGGCCGCGTAGCGACATTTTTCATTCGGGCAGATCAACGGCGCCGGCGCTTCGTGGCCGCAAATGTGGCAGCGCAGTTTTTGGTCGGGCCGATGAAAGGTGAGCGCGACGCTGCAATTGGGGCATTCGGCGACAAAGCCGCAGCGCGGGCATTGCAGGGCGGTGGCGTAACCGCGCCGGTTCAGGAACAGAATCGTCTGCTCGCCGCGTTCGAGCCGCTGGAGGATTGCCTCGCGCAACTGGGGCGAGAACACCGGGGGCGCTTTGCCGCCGCGCAGCGTCTGGCGCATGTCCACCACCCGCACGCGCGGCATCTTTTGCTCGTCCACCCGCTCGGGCAGCTCCAGCAGCCGGTATTTGCCGCGCCGGCAGTTGTAATAGCTCTCCAGCGACGGTGTGGCCGAGCCGAGCACAACCACCGCGCCCTCCATCTGGCCGCGCACCACGGCCACGTCGCGCGCGTGATACCGCGGCGCCTCCTCCTGCTTGTAGGTGTGCTCGTGCTCCTCGTCCACGATGATCAAGCCCAGCGGCTCGACCGGCGCAAAAATTGCCGAGCGCGCGCCGATCACAATCCGCGCGCGGCCCTGCCGAATCTTGTGCCACTCGTCGTGGCGTTCGCCCGCCGAAAGATGCGAATGCAACACGGCCACCAGCGTGCGGTTTGGCCCGTGGCAAAAACGCGCCTTGAAACGCTCGACGGTCTGCGGCGTGAGCGAAATTTCCGGCACCAGCACGATGGCGCCCAGACCCTTCTCCAGCGCGTGCGCAATCGCCTGCAGATACACCTCCGTCTTGCCGCTGCCGGTCACCCCGTGCAACAGGAACACCGCAGGCGGCGGCCCGCCCGCAACGCCCCCAGCCTGTGGCGCTTGGCCCGCCGGTTGCGCCGCTGCGTTGCCCCTGTTCCCGGCGGCGACATCCATCGCTCCACAAATCGCCTCCAATGCCCTGGCTTGGGCCGGGTTCAACGCCAGCGGATGACTCGGCAAAATGTGTTCGCGCGCATACGGGTCGCGCTCCAGCACCTGCGGGCTGATTTCAATCAACCCCTTGTCTTCGAGCCGGCGGACCGTGGCAACGGACGTTTGCGCGAGCGCGAGCAGTTCGGTCAGCGGCAACTCGCGCCGTTCCTCGATGATGTGCCAGACCTCCTGCTGGCGTTTGGGCAGACGGGGAAACTCCCCGCGCACCGGCAACACGCGCACGAACAGCCGCTCCTGCCACCCCGCTTCGGGGCGACGCACCGCTTCGGGCAATACGCTTTTGAGCGCGACCTCCGGCGCGCAGCAGTAATAGTCGGCAATCCAGCGCGCCAGCCGCAGCACCCTGGGTGTCACCAGCGCCTGCGAGTCCAGCACGCGCAACAACGGCTTGAGATTCGCCCGCGCCGATTCCTCCGCCAGGCCCGTTACCACGCCATAGACCTGCCGCGCGCCGAACGGGACCTGAACGCGACTGCCCACTTCAACGCGCCCGGCCAGCTCCGGCGGCACCAGGTAATCGAACTCCTTGCGCAACGCGATTTCGAGGCTCACCCGGGCGATCATCGCGCCGTTGAAACTCAGGCCTGTGAAAATCAGAGTCAAGGCGTCCCAACGCCTCGCAAGCCCGGCCGTCGCGCTTCACCCCTACAAACCCGGGCCAATCCCGTCAGACCCCACCACGATGAACCATGCCGGCGCGTTGTTTTTCAACCTTCGACCGACGACGCCCCTTGGGACTCTTCCGGGGCCGCGTCAGGTAGAACGCCCCGGTCCTGTTTCGAGTCCAACACCCGGCGACTCAAGCAGGCCGGGCACATGCAGTTGAGTTCGGCCCGTTGCTTGTGAACCAGCCCGTGCACCACGCCGCCGGCGGCATCGAATTTTGAGGCGATCAGGTCGAAGTATTGCGTATCGCCGGCGTTGTAACGCCGAAACACCGCGTAAGCCACATGGTCAGCGATTTGAAGCACACGTGAGACCCCGGAGTTCACAAACAGAGGTGTTTCAGCCAGATTGCGGACGACGCCCCACTTGGTGCCCAAGGTGCGAAACTCCCGGGCCATTCGCTGTAGCGTGGTTTCATGAGCGCTTTCATCCAGAATGATCAAACCGCGCTGGCGATCCCCCGCGGCGCGCAACCGCGCCAGATAGCGATCGAACCGACTACAAAGGTCCTCGAAGGCAAGTTCGAGAGGGTCCACACCCGGAAACGAGGCCTTGTGCACCGCGCACGCAAAAGCCCGGGCGCTGTCATACCCTCTGGCCAGAATCCGAAGCACGCCCTTGATGACGCCTTGCGCTTCAGCCTTCGACATCCTGTCCCAGGGTGGGGATCGTCGAGCGAAAATCTCCGAAGCGTGGAATTCCACCTCGTGCGGAGCGGACGGGTGAATGCTCTCGGCAAGCTTGTCCAGCTCCTGCGTGAAAAAAGACGACTGCGCCTCAAAGACCGAAACCCCGCCCAGAACGAGGTATTCCTCGTTTCGGTTGGCAGCGGAACCTGCATCGTCGAGGTAAAGCAGGTGCATAAAAAAAGGCAGCCAGGTGGACTTGCGTCCAGCGAACCGCGTGGGCGGCTCTCCCAACTGCAGTTTGATCTTAAGCTCCGCAGGCCGACGGTGTCAAGGCAGCCCCCTTGGAACATCGCTCTCGAAAAGGTGCTGGTGACGGATTTGCAGTGCGTGCCGGGCCACCGTTCACTTCGCGTTTCACCAGCGGTTACAACGGAGGAACTAGACTTTGACTGCCCGGCCGACAGCCAACGGGCATCTCGCCAGGTCCCCGGTGAAGCAATCCGTTCAACCCGGCAGCACAAACAGATGCGCCGCGCCCCAACCGGCCTGTGCCCGAACGCGCAACTCGCCGGAGTCCACCTGCGCCGGAATTTCTGCGCCCGTCGCGTCCGGGCGCGCCCCTTGCAGAAACACCCGAGCCGAGCGGAGCTCCTGGAGCAGCGGAATCCGAAGCGCGCCCTCCCCGTGCACCCACAGTTCCATCACCGCGCCGCCGGGCACGCGCCATGGGGTCGGCACGGGCGCCCAGGCCACATGGTGGAGCGGACGCTCCGCAAAGGCGTGCTCGCGCCCGTCAATCCGGATCGCAGCGCAATTGTAACCCCCGAACGCGATCAATCGCCCGCGCGCGTCGAGCCGAAACGCCATCACGAGCCGCCCTTGAAAGTCCAGCGTGTGACCGGCGAGGCGGAACGCGCGCAAATCCAGCCGGTCATCCGGCAGGGGATTCTTCTCCAACGCGATCCGGTCGGCCTCCGCGTCCCGATGAAATCCACCGGGCCAGGTTTCGACGTGCCGCCGGTAGTGCGCCGCCACGGCCACCGCCCCGTTGGGAAAGCGCGTGGCCAGATACGGCGATTGGCGCGAGACCACCGTCGGATTGTCTGCGTCCGAATCGGCGCGACTGCCCGGATACGCGCCCAGCGCCCGCAAAATTTCAAACCACGAGCGTGTTTCGTAGCCCAGCGACGCGGACTGATCGTCCCGCGGCCGAAACCCCAGAAACGTGACCGAACCGCCGCCGGGCTCGGCGCGCTGCACACCTACAACGTCGTGTTCCACGCGCGCGACGACCGAGGCGCCCTCGACCGGTTCGACCGGCCAGATCCAATCCACGAGCATGTCGGTCAGGATCGTCTGCGGCGGAACGCTGCGCAGCGCGCCGGAAAACTCCACGAGGGCACCGGCCGCGATGAGGCCCTCCTGATGAAATCGGAGTTCGCGCACGCCGCAGAGCTTCTGCCAGCGTTCCAGCACGGCGTTGCCCGCCAGATCAAATCGCGGTGGCGGCCCCGACCAGACCAGCCGTCCACCGCGCGCGACAAACTCTTCCAAAAATGGCAACAAGCCCGGCGGTGGCAGCGGCTCGAACAGCACCGCCAGCGTACCAAAACGCCGGTCGCACAACTCGATTTGTCCGTCGGCCCGCACCCGGCCCAGTTCAAGCAGTTTTTCGGGCGTGATGTAGTTCGCGTAGCCGTATTGGGTCATCCACGAGCCGAAGCGTTCCTCGCACGCGACGAGCGAAAGCGGATACAGCATCAACACTTCAATGTCCCGATGCTGCCGTTCCTGAATCGTCTGGAACGCGGCGTCGGCGCCCGCGCCGAAGGCGTTGCGCAGGGCGCGATACCGCTCGCCGACGGCGGCAGGCCAGCCCCAACCCGCCGCGTAGGCGTAGCGTTCGTGGGGATTGATGCTGCCGAGCGAACAGGCCAGGGCCAGGCCGTAGTAATTGCGATCCGACCAGCCGCCCTCGGCGTGATCGGTGCCGCCCCCGGTCAAAAACTCACCCCAGCGAAAGTAATCGTCACACGCCGAGGCGGCCTGATGCACCGTGTTCGACCACAGGAATGCCGAGGTGTATTCGTAACGGGCGGCGTTGCCGGTGCGGCGCGGGTGGTTGGTGCGCCAGGCATCGCACGTCGGGCTTTCGGCCCAGGTCGCGTGCGCCGTCGCGACGAGTTTGCGTCCGTAAAGGGTTTCAGCGTGTTCGCGCGCCTGTTGAAGGAGGCTCACCACCGTGCGATGCAGCAGATCGTAGTAGCGCCGTCGCAGCAGAAACGTCCGTTGCACGCCCGCCGCGTCCGCGCCCAGGACATGTTGCGCGGGCAGACGCGCCTCCAGGCTCGTGTAGAATCCGTGCTGGCCATAACAGAAATATACCAGCCACTTGTCCAGGTCTGCGAACTCGGCGCCGTAAAGCTCCGCGAACCGGGCCGCCAGATGCGGCGTCACATAACGGAACGTGAACTGACCTTCGTCGTGGTGCCCGAAATAGTTCCAATCCTGCTGAATGTGGACCTCGTCGGAGTAAAGTCCCTGCAAGGGAATGCCCGCCCGATGGTAACGCTCGACCAGTTCCCGGAGAAACGGAAGCGCGCGCGGGCTGAAATAATCCATCTCCGGCGTGCGATAGCTCACAACCACCAGCACGCGGTCGAGCCGGCCCACGTGCGTTGCGCCCGAACCGCGCACGGTCAGCCGCCGAAACGGGCCGTGTGGCTCGTCGGTCTCGATTTCAAACGGCCCGTCGAGTTCGACAATCTGCGCCGGGTCCACGTGGTAATACGCCGTTCCCCCCACGCGCTGTTCGCGGAAGGCGAACACGCGCACGCCGGTGCGTTCCAGTTCGATCAGCCCCTTGTTGTTGCCCCAGCGCAACGGCTGCCAGAGTGCGACGCAAAAGCGGCCGGACCCCGGGTCGCGCCACCCCTCGCGGTATTGGACCCAGCGACCGGCCTCGCCCGTGGCGCGCGCGTAGCCGGGGCCGATTTCCAGCGGCGAGAGCAGGCTCAACTCCAGCCCCAGCCCGTGCGCCCGGACGGTTTCGCTCAGGCGCGCCACGCGCCGGATGTATTCGTCCTGATCGGGCGTGAGCGCGCGGGGCTTGCCCTTCTGGCCGGGACGGTATTGCTCCCAGAACGCATCAAAAGCCAGGACGATGCGCGACGCGCCGCTGGCGCGCGCCTGCTCGCACACGCGCCGCAACGTTGTCCAGTGCGGCGTCGCGCTCAGACTCAGGTCCACTTCCCGGTCCGGGTCCTGCAAGGCCTCCAACTGCTCGTCGCTAACCAGGATGACGTGCGGACGGGGTCGGAACGCATCGGGAATCCGCACCACCGAATCCGGCACGACGGCGGGGGACGCCGCGCCGCCGGGCTGGGCGGCCAGGGCACTCGCCAACGAACAGGTCACGCCCGCCTGCGCCACGCGGGCCACAAATTCACGTCGGGACAACGGATTCATCTGGCTCTGAATACAGCACACCGACGCGCCGGGGCGATGCGCGATTCAACGCGACCCAACCGGGCTGCGTGCCCGCGCCAGCCCGCGCGCCGGCAACGGGCCGACGCAACCACCGGTGAGCGCGGGCTGCCGCTTCGCAAACCGGCGGGGATTTCACCGCACCAGTTCGGTGCCCACGCCCTCGTCGGTGAAAATTTCCAGCAGCACGGCGTGCTGGACGCGACCGTCCACGAAGGAAACTTTTTCCACGCCGGCCCGGAGCGCCTCCACCGCGCTGTCCACCTTCGGAATCATCCCCGCGTCAATCACGCCCTTGCGTTTGAGTTCCTCCACCGCCCCGATTTCCAGGTGCGAGATAACCGAGGTGGGGTCTTTCGGGTTGCGCAGCAGGCCGGGCACGTCGCTCATGAACACCAGCCGCCGCGCTTTGAGCGCGATGGCGACCTGCGCGGCGGCCACGTCGGCGTTGCAGTTGTAAACAAAGCCGTCCTCACCGCGCGCGACCGGACTGATGACGGGCGTGACGCCACGGCGAATGCATTTCTGGAGCGGCTCGACCTTGACGCCGATGACCTCGCCCACGTAACCGAGGTCGAGCTTGCGGCGCGGGTTTTCCGGGTCGGCCATGCGCAGTTTCGTCGCCAGAAAAATCTCCGTGCCGGCAAAGCCCTGGGCGCGACCGCCGAGCGATTCAATGGCGCGCACGATTTCCGGGTTGATCTCGCGCGAGAGCACCCGCTCAACGACCTTCATCGTGGCCTCGTCGGTCACGCGCATCCCCTGCACAAAACGCGGCTTGAGGCCCGCGGTCTCCATCGCACGGGAGATGGCCTTGCCGCCGCCGTGAACGACGACCGGGTTGATGCCCACGGCCTCCAGAAACACGATGTCGCGCGCCACGCCGGTGCGCACATTCGGGTCGGGCGAGTCCATGAACGAGCCGCCGTATTTGATGACGAAGACCTGGTTGCGGAAGCGCTGGATGTAGGGCAGCGCCTCGAGCAGCGTCGCGGCTTTGCTGATGTAGGGTTGCATGGCGTCAACCTCCGAGCGCGGCCGGGTTGGTCACGTCGCCCTTGTTGAAATCCACGTAAGCCTCCGTGAGGTCGGCCGCATAAATCACCGCCCCGGCCCGGCCCTGATTCAGCCGGATGTGCAGGTCGAATTCCTTCGGCGCGACGGCGGCGCACAAGCGCGCAAACGGCACGCGCGTGGGCTGACCGCCCCGAACGCTCCAGAGAATCTGCCGGCTTCCCGGCGCGCTATAACCGATGTCCACGCGCTCCTCAACGATCCGCGCCACGCTGTAACCCAGCGCGTCCATCACGCGACCCCAGTTCGGATCGCCCCCGTGCCAACTGGTTTTGACCAGCGCGCTGTTGGCCACGGCGCGTGCCGCAGCGTCGGCCTCGCGCGCCGTGCGCGCGCCGCTCACCCGCACGGTCACAACGCGATGCACTCCCTCGCCGTCGCGCACGATCATTTTCGCCAGCTCGAGGCACACGTGATCCAGTGCGGCTTGAAACACGCCAAAGGCCGGTTCGCTGCCCGTGAGCGGCGTGTTTTCCGCCAGCCCGTTGGCCAGCAGCAACACCGTGTCATTGGTGCTCATGTCCCCGTCCACGGTGATGCGGTTGAAACTGCGGGCGACAGCGTCGCGCAACGCCCGGCGCAGCGCGGCCGGGGCGACCGCCGCGTCACTCGTCAGGAAGCAGAGCATCGTGGCGTGCGGGGCGGTTGGCGGCTGCGCGGCGGGGCGGCGTCCGTTGAGGCTCAGGCCCGGATGAATCATGCCGGCGCCCTTGGCGATGCCGCCCAGGCGCACCGTGCGCGGGCCGAGGCGGAACTCAATGGCGAGGTGTTTCGGGCGGGTGTCGCTGGTCATGATGGCGTGGGCGGCGGCGGCGGCGGCTTCGGGCGAGTTGTCCAGGGCGTCGAGCGCGGCACGGATGCCCGCGCGCACGGCGGGCATGGGCAGGGGCACGCCGATGCGCCCGGTGCTGGCCACCAGCACGTGTTCGGCGGGCATGTGCAGCGCGCGCGCGACCTGCGCGGTCATGGCGTGCGCGTCGCGCAACCCGCGCGCCCCGGTGCAGGCGTTGGCGTTGCCGGAGTTGGCCACGATGGCCTGGGCGACGCCGCGGCGCACGCGCTCCAGACAGATTTTCACCGGCGCGGCGCAAACCTGATTGGTGGTGAACAGGCCGGCAACGGTGGCGGGCACTTCCGAAACGATGAGCGCCAGGTCGGGCTTGCGACCCTTGAGCGAGCCTTTGCCGGTGCCGAGCCGTTGAATGCCGCAGGTGACGCCCGCCGCCAGAAAACCGCGCGGCGCCACGATCGCGCCCGGAACGGTGTGAAATGACGTGCCCATTGCAAAAACGGCGTCCAATGTGCGGAGGCGATTCGGCGTTTTCAAATCCGAACCGCGTCCAGTTCCAGGCGCACCAGGTCCACAAGGATGTCGCCGCCTGTGCCCGCCGCCGGGCGTGTGAGGTAACGGTCGGCGATCTCGGCGAGGAACGCCTCGCGCAGGTTTTCGGGCACGCGCTGGGTGTAGGGCAACCACGTCGTGCGCAGCCAGGCGAGAAACTCCGCCGCGTGGCGGAAGCGCGCCGGGCACGGCAGGAGGCGAATGGCGCGCGGCTTGAAGCCGGCCTGCGACAACCAGAGCGCGTAGTCGTCCGGGGCGTAAAAGAAATATGGCCGGCTCATGCGGCGGAAAAAGGCGCGCCAGCGCTCCCGGCGCATCACGGCCCGAAGGGCGTGGAACACCGCGTCGGCGTTGCCGCGTCCGCCGGCCGAGACGAGCAATCGCCCGCCCGGCACGAGCGCCGCCGCCGCCCCGCGCAGAAACGCCACGTGATCGTCCACCCAGTGCAACGTGGCGTTGGAGAAGACGAGATCGAACTGGCGCTCGAACCGGAGCGCGCGTGCGTCCATCACCTCAAATTTCAGGTTTGGAAATCGGCGCGGGGGAAACTGCTCGCGGGCGAAGCGGATCATTTCCGGGGCAACGTCCACGCCCACGACGCGACCCCGAGGCAGAGCGCGGGCGAGTTCCGCGGTGACCTTGCCGTCGCCGCAGCCGACGTCGAGCACGCGCTCGTCACCGCGCCAGGGAATTCGGGCCAGAAGTTCGCGCGCCCAGGTCTGTTGGAGCGCCGAGTGTGCGGCGTAATCGGCGGGATTCCACGTGACGCGGCTCGCCGCGACGGCAGACATGACGGCACTCAACTTGAGAAACGCACTTCGGACCACGAAACACGCGAAATGACACGAAAAACGAACCGGCCTTGAACAGGCGGCGCCGCAGGCATCGAGCGCATTCGCGTCACGCTCTTGAGACCCGTGTTCACGGCATCGTTTCGTGGGTTTGGTCGCTTTCCCGGTTGGGTGGCTGGCCTTTCCGGGTCAAAGCAATCCGGCGGTTTCGGGCCAGCCGCAGACCAGGTTGAGGCTCTGGACGGCCTGGCCGCTGGCGCCCTTGAGCAGGTTGTCCTCGGCGCTCATGACCAGCAACCGCCCGGTGCGCGGGTCCAACCGCCAGGCGATCTCCATGACGTTGGTGCCGACGACGTTTTTGGTGTCGGGCAACCGGTCGTTTTCCAACAGCCGCACGAACGGCTCGCGTCCATAAGCCTCCTGGTAGGCGGCGGCAACCTGCGCCGCGAACGATTCCCTCTCGGCGGCAGTCGTGAACGGGTGTTCGGCGCGAAGTAAAGGGTTGTCAGGATGCCCCTGTTGACCGGCACCAGATGCGGCGTGAACTGGATGACGACCGGCGCGCCGGCCGCGAAGGCAAGTTGTTCCTCGATCTCGGACAGATGCCGGTGTTTGGGCACGCCGTAGGGCCGGAGGCTTTCGTGACATTCGCAGAAGAGCAGGTCCACGTCGGCTTTGCGCCCGGCGCCGCTCACGCCGCTCAGAGAATCGGCGATGATGCCGGAGGTCTGAATGAGGCGGCGCTGCAACAGCGGCCAGAGCGGGAGCAAAATGCTGGTGGGATAGCAGCCGGGCGAGGCGATCAGGAGCGCGTGTTGAATCTCGGCACGATAAATTTCCGGCAGGCCATAGACCGATTTTTTGAGCAGGTCGGGCGCGGGATGGTCGTGACCGTAGAATTCCTTGTAACGCGCGGGGTCTTTGAGCCGGAAATCGGCGCTCAGATCAATGACCACGCACCCGGCGTTGAGCAGCGGCACGGCGAATTCGGCGGCGACGCCGTGCGGCAGGGCCAGAAAGACAACGTCGGCCTGTTTGGCGAGCAGTTCGGCCTGCGGTTCGACGAAACGCAGCGCGCGTGATTTGGGGTGACTGGCAAAGCGCGGGAACACCTGGGCGAGCGTCTGGCCCGCGTATTGGCGCGAGGTAACCGCGACCAGCTCGGCGTGCGGGTGGTCCAGGAGCAGGCGCACCAGTTCTTCGCCGGAGTAACCGGACGCGCCCACGACAGCGACTCGTTTGGTCTTCATGCGATTTGAACCGGGCATCGAGAGCGCAACGGCTGCATGGACAGCAAACCCCGGCGCCTCACAGCGTCTTCGCTCATTTCGCGGCCACAGCGCGCAACGGAGCGGTCCCTTCGATGGCGTCGGGCGCGGCTCGGTTGCGGTGTCTCCGCCCGATTCTCAACAGAGCCATGCGGCGTTGTTGTAACCGGCCGGGGCCGGCGGGCCAAGTTTTTTGCCGGTGGAGCGCGTCCTTTGGACTTTGAAAGGCGTCGAGCCAACGCTAGCTTGCGCCCATGTCCGATCCGTTTGCGCAACCCATCAACGCCCGCACGCGCTACTGCGCCGTGGTGGGTCATCCGATCAAACATTCCGCCTCACCCGCCATGCAAAACGCCGGCATCGCCGCGCTGGGCTTGAACTGGCGCTACCTGGCGTTTGATGTGCATCCGAACGACCTCCGCGCAACGCTCACCGGCGCGCGCGCGATGAAGTTCATCGGCCTGAACCTCACCGTGCCGCACAAGGTGCTCGCGCTCGACATGATGGACGCGCTGGATGACTCCGCGCGCACCTGGGGCGCGGTCAACACCGTGCGCTTCGAGGCACGCGACGCCCAGGGTCGGTGGCGTCCGCTGATCGAGTTTGACGACGAGGTGCCGGATGAGCTCCGCGCGGTCGGTTTCAACACCGACGCCGACGGATTTGCGCGGGCGGTGCGCGAAGACCTGGGCCTGGAGGTCAAGGGCGCCAGCGCGTTTGTGCTGGGCACGGGCGGTGCGGGGCAGGTTGCGGCGCTACGACTGGCCACCGATGGCGCGGCGCGGCTCTGGCTGGTGGACGTGGCCGTGAGCAAGGCCGAAGCGGTGGCGAGAGAAATTTGCAAACGCTCTCCGCAGACGCGCGTGACGGTGGGCTTTCCGGACGGGCCGGTGGATTTGCTCGTGCAGGCGACGCCGCTGGGACTGAAGCCGGGTGATCCATTTCCGCTCGACGAGTCGAAGTTCCCGCTTCGCCGGGCGGGCGCGGTGTATGACATGATTTACCGTCCGGCGGAGACGCCGTTGCTGGCGGCGGCGAAGGCGGCCGGTTGCCGCACGGCCAACGGCATCGGGATGCTGCTCTATCAGGGCGTGCGCGCGCTGGAAATCTGGACGGGCCGGCCCGGGCCGGTGGCCCAGATGCGGCGCGCGCTCGAAGCGGAGGTTTATGGGCACTGAGCGTTCGGGTGGGCGCGAGCAGACCGCAGTTCGGGGCACGGCGCGCGCGATCGGGGGCGGCCTTTGTGTTCAAGGTTCGATGTTCGATCTGCGATGTTCGATGTTGGATGTTCGTTGTTCCGTGTTCGATGTTTCCCGGCGGCTGGGGCGCCTGCTCCCTCTCCCAGCGGGAGAGGGTTGGGGTGAGGGAGAACGCATCGTGAGCAGAAAGGTGTCCAAAATGTTTGCGGAGTTTCACCCTCACCCTGGCCCTCTCCCTCAAGGGAGAGGGGAAAAACTGCGGCGTCTCTTGGGCGAAAACGGCACGCGAGACGCGTGCGCTCCCTTCCATCATTCGATGTTCGATGTTCGTTGTTCCGTGTTCGATGTTTCCCGGCGGCTGGGGCGCCTGCTCCCTCTCCCAGCGGGAGAGGGTTGGGG
>JAOAIM010000110.1:0-8140 GCA_026414705.1 Verrucomicrobiia bacterium
GGAGATGTGTATAAGAGACAGGTCGTGGGCGTGGGCGTGAGCAACCCGGTGCTGCAATGGGTGCTGCCGCCGTTCATCGGGTTTCTCACCGTGCTGGCGATCTTCAAGGTCATCGCCGCGTTCGTGCATCGGAAGGTGGACGTTTACTACAAATACCGCGCGGGCGATTTGCGGCTGGCGCTCTGGGAGCGGCTGAACGCACGTCTGGGTCTTTGCCTGGGCTTCCTCAACGCGCTCGCCTACCTGGTGCTCATCGCCATGGTGTTTTACCCGCTCACGTATTGGACCATCCAGTTGACCTCAGCCAACGAGGATTCGCGCCTGGTGCGGCTGGCCAACCGGTTGGGCCGCGACCTGCAACAAACCAGCATGGCGCGCGTGGCGCGGGCGATTGATCCGATGCCGGACATTTTTTACAAGGCCGCCGACCTGGCCGGATTGCTGTATCACAACCCGCTGCTCGAAGCGCGACTGTCCCGCTACCCGCCATTCCTCACCCTCGCGGAAAAGCCGGAGTTTCAGGTCATCGGTCAGGACAAATCCTTCACCGAGGCCCGGCTGCGCGGCGCGCCGTTGCGCGAGATTCTGGGCAACCCCAACGTCGCTGCCATCGTCAAAAACCCCGACCAGCTCCGGATGCTCTGGGGCATGATCGAGCCGGACCTCGATGACCTGGTGAAGTTCCTTCACGAGGGCAAATCCCCGAAGTATTCCGACCCGATTCTCGGCCGCTGGCAGTTTGACGTAAACGCCGCCATCGCCGCCTATCGCATCGCCAAGACCAACATCACCCCCACCGAGATGCGGATGGTGAAGACCGTTTACACCACCGGCTTCTCCAAGCTTGCCCTGGTGTGCTTCCCCGACCGGCAACTGGTGCTCAAGGGTTTCCCCGACGTGAAACTGCCCCAACAATCGGGCCAGTTGCCCACCATCGAAACCCGCAACGTTCAGGGCAAATGGAAACGCACCGGCGAGGAATACGAGCTGAGCCTCACCGGCCTGGGCACGCGCAAGGCCCGGCTCGAATCCGGCCGCCTGGTCTTCCACGGCGAGGCCATGCCGATCGTTTTCTTGCCGGAGGATTGACGCCCCACCGCTCGACCGTGCCGCGACGAGTCGCGCGGCTCGCCCACCCGGTCAACCCCCACCCGGAGTGCGTCAGCCGCTCAAGGCGCGCTGTTCGGCGCGGGGAAACCGACCGGCTGCGCGCTCACGCGGAAGTGGTCGAAGAGCGACCCGCTCATTGGCAAGGGCGGGTTGAGGCTGCCGTTGGTTAACGGCGAGAGGAGTGCCAAGTCTGACTGGTGCGCAATGCCGAAACTTGGAATCACGGGCGTCGGAGCCGGAGCGCTGACCACCGGCGCTTCGGGAATCGGCACGAACGTCACCGGTTTGGGCGGATTGAATGCGACGTTCTCCGAGTAGATCAATCCGCCAATCAGCACGGCGCACACTGCCCCGCCAAAGCCCATCGCGACGGCAGGACGGGTGAACAACGCTTCCACAAACCGCGTCAGCCACGGCACCTCCCACGTCAGCCGCTCCCAGAAGGTATCCGGCTCGGCAAACCGGCCCGCGCGAATCTGTGCCATCACCCGACGCGGGAAATCCTCAAAATACCCCGGCGGCGGTTTCTCGTAGTGCTTGAGCTTGAGCGCACGCCGCAGGGCTTCAAACGACTCGGATTCCGGGGAGGGACGCATTGAACTCATGGCTTGATAAAATCCGACAAATACGCCTGCAACTGCTGCCGCGCGTAAAAGAGCCGCGACCGGACCGTGCCCACGTTGCAGTCCATGATCCGCGCGATTTCCTCATGCGGCAGTCCCTGCACATCGTGCAACGTTACCACCAATCTGTGGACTTCTGACAGCTTCTGCATCGCCGCGTTCAATCTTTCCTGCAACTCCGCCAGGTGCGCCTCCCGTCGCGGCGTCTTGTCGGATATCAACACCATCAGGTCCGGGTCGTGCTCGGCGTTGAAGTCCAGGTCGTTGAGGCTCATGTGCGCGCGCCCGCGCCGTTGCTTGAGGAAGTTGATCGTCTTGTTGACGGCGATCCGATAAAGCCAGGTGTAAAAGCTCGAACCGCCCTTGAAGGAGCGCAGCGCCCGGAACGCCTTGACAAAAGTCTCTTGCGCCAGGTCGTTGGCGTCCTCGTGGTTCGCCGTCATGTGGTAGATCGTCGCGTAAATACGCTCCTGATAGCGCCGCACCAGTTCGTCGTAGGCTTCCAGGTCGCCCCGCCGCGCCCGACGCACCAGGTCCACCTCATCGGGCGGCGGCGAAGACGGGCCGGTCGAATTGGCGGGCGCCGCAGCCGGGTCGTTGGCCGGCGTGCCGCTGGGTTTGGCCGCAACTGGCTTGGTCATGATGGTGTTCGTTTTCAAACACAAACACCCAACGTCTCGGTTTGTCGCGCCAGAAATCCCGTCAACTCCTGCAACGCCGCCCGACCCGACGTTCGCGGCAGTGTCCCCAGCGCCTGGCGCGCCCGCTCCAAATACTCTCCGATGACCTCCAGCGAAGGGCCCAGCGTCTCGTAACGCGCCAGCAGGTTGCTGACCCGGCGCATCGCCGCCGGCTGCCACTCCGCCACCAACGCCTCCAGTTCCGCCCGCTCCGCCGGCGTGGCCCGTTCCCACGCCAGAAACACCGGCAACGTGAGCTTGCCCTTCGCCAGGTCCGTGCCCAGCGATTTGCCCGCCACCGCTTCCGAGCCGAACAGGTCCAGACAGTCATCGTAAATCTGATACGCCACGCCAAAATTCAAACCGAACCGGCGCAACGCCGCCCGATGCCCGCCCGACGCCTCGCTCAAAAACGCCGCCAGCTCGCACGAGAGCGCGAACAACTCCGCCGTCTTCATCTCCAGCACGCGGAAATACTCGCGTCGCGACCGCTCAAAATCGCGCCGATGCTGCGTCTGCAAAATCTCCCCGGCGCACACGGTGTGAGTCGCCGCCGCGACCGCCCGGCACACCTCCGGCGTGGGGAAACTCGCCGCCAGCTTCAGCGCCTGCGCAAAGAGGCAATCGCCGAACAACACCGCAATTTCATTGCCCCAGTTGGCGGCCAGCGTGGGTTGACCCCGCCGAATTTCGGCCTCGTCCATCACGTCGTCGTGCACCAGCGTCGCCAGATGCACCATCTCGATGATGACCGCCACCGTGACGTGTGCCTCCGAGACCTTGCCCAGCGCCCGCGCGCTCAGCGCCACCAACGCCGGACGCAGGTGCTTGCCGTTGCCCGTCAACGCGTATTCGGCATACGGCATCAACGCCGGATCAAACTCCCGCACCTGCGCTTCCAACCGCTGCGCGACCGCGTCCAGAAACGGCTGAATGGGTTCGACAATCTGCTTCCAGGAACCAACCGGCGTGGCGGGCAATGATACAACCAATCCCGCCTCCGCTTCTTTGGATTCCGCAGCCAGCATCTGCGGCCAATCTAAAATTGCCCCACAGATGAGTCAAACTTCATGTGGCTGCGCACCTCCACACGCGCGCCGGAGCGCAATGCACCCCAACCGCGCGTGCGATTTGGTGTGCGCGCGGATCGCACCACCGACCGCCGCGTCGAAAAACCGGGTTTCGTTTCCGGGCGTGGCGCTTATCTTTCGCGCATGGCCGCGCCGGGAACTCAACTGGCCGAGCATCCGGCCCTGGTGCATGTGACGGTGCCCGACCTCTGGCAACAGGAGGCCGTCGCCGCTCTACGGGCCGGAAAAGACGTCGTCGTCCAGGCGCCCACCGGCGCCGGCAAAACCCTTATCTTCGAGCTTTGGTCGCACCAGGGTCATCCGCGCGGCCAGGCCGTTTACACCGTCCCCACCCGCGCGCTGGCCAACGACAAACTCGCCGAGTGGCGCGCCCGGGGGTGGAACGTCGGCATCGCCACCGGCGACCTGGCCGAAAACCTCGACGCGCCCGTGCTCGTCGCCACGCTCGAAACCCAGAAACCGCGCCTGATTCGCGGCGAAGGCCCCGCCCTGCTGGTCGTGGACGAATACCAGATGCTCAGCGACCCCGAACGCGGCCTGAGCTACGAATTCGCCATCGCCCTGGCCCCGCCCTCCACCCAACTGCTCCTGCTCAGCGGCAGCGTCGCCAACCCGCACCACGTCGTTCAATGGTTGCACCGGCTCGGTCGCAAAGCCGTGCTCATCCGACACGACGAGCGCCCCGTTCCCCTGGAGGAAGTTCACGCCAACAACCTCGGCTACCACGTGCCCCCGGAGATTCGCGGCTACTGGCCGCGCCTGGTCGCCAAAGCCCTCGCCGAAGACCTCGGCCCGATCCTCATCTTCGCCCCGCGCCGTCAGGCCGCCGAAAGCCTCGCCGCCGAACTCGCCCGCCAACTGCCCAACCCCAACCCGCTTCAACTCACCCCCGAACAAAAACAACTCGCCGGCGAAGACCTCGCGCGCCTGCTCAAATGCCGCGTCGCCTACCACCACAGCGGCCTCAGTTACGGCGTGCGCGCCGGCGTCATCGAACCGCTCGCCAAGGCCGGCCAACTCCGCGTCGTGGTCGCCACCATGGGCCTGGCCGCCGGCATCAATTTCTCCCTCCGCAGCGTCGCCCTCGCCGGCGATTCCTATCGCCGCGACGAGATCGAGCAACCGCTCCGGCCCCACGAAATTCTCCAGATGTTCGGGCGCGCCGGACGCCGCGGGCTCGACGAAACCGGCTACGTCCTCATCACCGCCAACGAACTGCGCCTGCGCGACGCGCACACCGCCCATCTGGCCCGCGCCGGCTCGGTGGACTGGAGCGCGCTGTTGAGCCTGATGAGCGCCGCCGCTGACGCCGGACGCGACCCGTTCTTGGAAGCCGTCCGCGCCCAGGAACGACTCTTCACCACGCGCCCGATCCTGCTCGGCGTCGAATCCTCGCTCAAACATCCCGATGTGCCCTGCGGTTTGCACACTGACGCCGAACGCGCACGCCACGTGCGCAAACGTCAGCGGGAATTCCTCAACAGCCGGGGCCAGTGGGAGCCACTGCCGCCCTTGCAGGAAGTGCCCTTGCGCGACATCCGCGTCGGTCGGAGCGTGCTGCCTCCCTCCGCGCAGTCCGATCTCTCGGGCGCGGGCGCTGCCCTCCCAGCCGCGCTGCCTCCCGCCCTGAGCGAGCCGGCCGCACTCGAAAAAGTCGGCCACGGCTCGCTGGTGTTGTTGAGCGAAACCGACGGCGAAAAAATCTACGGCCGCGCCGTCACGGTCGCCGATCGGCTTGAAGGCGACCGCGTGCTGCTGGCCAAATGGGTGCGGCGGCTCACCAACTGGAACGCCCGCCAGGTCCCCGGCGCGCTCTGGCGCGCCAAGGTGGTGCCGCTGCTCGAACAACGCCTCGCCGAGGCCAAAACCCCTGTCGTGCGCTTCCAAAACCTGGGCCAGCGCATCCTCGCGCTGGTGAGCCTGGAGCACCAAACCCTGCGCGTGCCGGTGGACCGCCACGGCGTCGCCCTGTGGCGTCCGCCCGAACGCGACGTGCTCCCCTACGATTGCGCGCGCTGCGCGCTCGTGGAGACCTGCAAAAAACTTCCCACCGCCACCGGCACGGCGCTGCTGTGGCGTCGCCTCAAACTGGTGGACGCCAGCGGCGTGCCGACGCGGCGCGGGCGCGTGGTGAGTTTCTTTTCTCAAGGCGACGGCCTGGCCATCGCCGCCGCGCTCGAAGACGAGAGTTATCCACTCGACGAGTTGGTTTATGACGTGGCGAACCTCAGCGCCGGTTTCCGTTTTTGCGGCCAGGAAGATCGCTGGGCCGGACGATTGGCGCTGGTTTGCCGCGAAACCTACGGCCTGCAAACCATCACCGGCTACCTCGAAAACGGCCTGCCGCCCAAATACGGCTCGGGCGCCGAGGCGATCGTCGCCTCCGTCCACAAAGACCCGCAAAGCAAACACGCCTGGGTGAGCGACCTGGTCGGATTGGGCGACATTGACCGGCTCATCATCGAATGGCGCAGCCTGTTGCGACAGGTCGCCCACGCGCCGGAACTCGACTGGCCGCGCTGGCAGGCGTTTCAAGCGCTGGCGCGCGGCATCCTGCGCGAAACCCATTCGCCCACGCTCACGAACCTGCCCCCGCTGGCTCATCACCAAACCCGCCGCGTGGATCACCGCTTGATTTTGCGGCGACACTGACCGGGGCCGGGCTTCATTCTGCTGCGAGCCCGCTCGCCTACGCACCCGCAACCAGAAACAAACGCGATTGTCCCCGCCGCACCCGGCCGGTCTCACGACCCGGGAGGCTTTGCGCTTCGAGAAAGTAAATCAGGCCGAAGGTTGAGAAACATGTGGTGGCTGGGGACGGAATCGAACCGCCGACACAAGGATTTTCAGTCCTCTGCTCTACCAACTGAGCTACCCAGCCACCGGATGGCGAGGTTCATTGAACCGAGCAGCCCGCCCGCTGGCAAGGCATTTTCCCGCTCCCGACGCCCGGGCCCGCCGGCCACCCGCCGGTTGCCCCCGTCAGCCTTGCCCCTCGGCCGAAGTTCCGAGCGCGCCGGATGCACGCGCGACCACACACGCCTGCGGAAGCAAGCGCCCGCGCGCCTCAGCGGGCCGAGACTTTTCGATTTCTCGATGCCCCAAAGTCGGATAAAATTCTTGCCATGACACCGGGGCGCGTCGGTTGTCGCCGAATCCGATCGGTCGGGATGTGGGGGGGTGGATTTTTGGCCGCGTGGCTGGGAGCGACGGCAGAGGCTGCGGTGCTGCCGGGTGAGGCGCTGCGGTTCGGCGTGCGAGTGTGGCAAAGTGATGATGGCCTGCCCCACAACTCGGTGTTTGCGATTGCCCAGACGCCCGATGGTTACCTGTGGGTCGGCACACGCGAGGGCCTGGCGCGGTTCGATGGGGCGCGCTTCGTGCCCGTTTCAGACGAGGGCGCCAGCGACCTGCGGCAGGGTTGGATCACGGCGTTGTGCCCGGCGCGCGACGGGAGTCTCTGGATCGGGTGCGACAACAAAGGGGTGTTTCGCTGGAAAAACGGCGTGTTCACGCGGCTGACGGCGGCGGACGGATTGGCCGGCAACAACCCGCGGTTTGTCTTCGAGTCGAGTGACGGCGCGATCTGGATTGGCGATCAGGCCGGGCTGGCGCGCTGGCGCGAGGGCCAGATCAAGGTGTTCCGCCGTCAGGACGGTCTGGGCCACGACACGGTTCACGGCATTTGCGAAGAGGCCAACGGCCTGATCCGCGTCGCCACCTCGCGCGGGCTGAGTACCATCAAGGGCGACGAGGTCGTGGCCACGATGCACTTCGGCGCCACGGCGGTCGGGGACGCGATCAAAGCCGTGCGGGCGGACCGGCAGGGCAATCTCTGGATTTGTTCCAACGAGGGCGTCACGCGCATCGGCGCGGATGGACGGGTGCCCTACGGCCTGAAGGAAGGGTTGCCGGACCGGATTCCACAATGCCTCTATGAGGACCGCGCCGGTCGCATCTGGATCGGCACTTACAACGGCGTGGCGTGTCTGGTCAACGGCAAGGTGCTGGCCACGCCGATGAACGTCGCCGGCCTGGGCGATCTGGTTTACGCGGTGTTTGAGGATGAGGAGGAGAACATCTGGGTGGGCGGCCGCGACGGGTTGTATCGCATCGCCCCGGCGCGGTTTGCGACCTTCGGAATGCGCGAGGGCCTGGCCGCAGAGAACGTCGTGTCCATGTGTGAAGACCGCGAGGGCCGGTTGTTTTTTGCGACCTGGGGCGGCGGGGTGAACGTTCTGGACGGCGGGCGCGTGATCACCGTGCCGGTGTCGGTCACGCTCAATTACGATGCGATGCTGTCGTTGTGGCCGGCGCGGGCCGGCGGGGTGTGGGTGGGGACGGATTTTGACGGCCATGTGCTGCGGCTCTGGCGTCGCGCCAACGAGTGGGTGGCCGAACCGGTCGGGACGTTCGGCGGGGCGGTGCGCGCGATTTTCGAGGATCCCGACGGCACGCTCTGGGTCGGCTCGCGCCTGGGCTTGAGCCGTCTGAGCAACAGGGTTGTGATCGCGCAGTTTGCCGCGACCAACGGGTTGTCGGGCACAGACGTGCGGGTGATTCTCCGCGATCGCCACGGCCGATTGTGGGTGGGCACCGAGGGCGGGCTGAGTTTGTGGGAGGGCAACGGGTTTCG
>JAOAIM010000110.1:8239-13442 GCA_026414705.1 Verrucomicrobiia bacterium
GGTGAGCCGTTCGGAACTGGATGCCGCGGTGCGGGGCGAGACCCGGCAGGTGACGAGCACCGTGTTCGGCCGCGCCGATGGGATGTTGAGCGTGCAATGCAACGGCGTGGCCAAGCCCGCCGCCTGGAAAAGCCGGGACGGCCGGCTGTGGTTTCCCACCATCCGCGGCGCGGTCGCGGTGGATTGCACGCTCCAAACCAACCAACGCCCGCCCCCGGTCCGCATCGAGGAGGTTTACGCCGATCAACGCCGCCTGCTCCGCGCCGTCTTTGACATGCCGCCTCCCGAGCGTCTCACCGTCCCGCCCGGCCATGGCGAAGTGCGGATTCATTACACCGCCCTGAGCTTTCGCGCGCCCGAAAAGGTGCGTTTCCGATACCGCCTCGAAGGCGTGGACGCGGGCTGGGTGGACGCCGGCGCCGCGCGCGTGGCGCACTACAACAATGTTGCCCCGGGCCGCTACACCTTCCGCGTGATCGCCTGCAACAACGACGGCGTTTGGAACGAGGCCGGCGCCAGCGTGGCGTTGCTGGTCGAGCCGCATTTCTGGCAGACGACGCTGTTTCAGGTCCTGGTGCTTGTCGCGGTGGCGCTGGTGCCGATGGCTCTTTACCGGGTGCGCGTGCGCCGCCTGCGCGCCATCGAGAACCTCCGCGTCCAGATCGCCGCCGATCTGCATGACGATGTCGGCGCGCGCCTGACCAAGGTGGCGATGCTCACCGAGACGCTGGAGCGGGCGACGCCCGAAACCGACGAACGCCGTCCGCTGGTGCGCCACATCGCCCAAACCACACGCGAGGTGTTGCGCGCCATGGACGAGATCGTTTGGACGATCAATCCCAAAAACGACACGCTCGAACAACTGGCGAACTATCTGTTCCAGTATGCCCAGGAATATTTCCAGGGCAGCGGCGTGCGCTGCCGCGTCAACGTCCCGGCCGAGTTGCCGCCCTTGGCGCTTTCCACCCGCGAACGCCACAACCTGTTCATGGCCGTCAAAGAGGCCCTCACCAACGTCCTCAAACACGCCCGCGCCACCGAGGTGGACCTGGGCCTCTCGGTCAACGGCGCGCATCTGATTCTGACCGTTGCCGACAACGGCTGCGGATTTTCCCCCGAAACAGTGCGTGCCGGCGCCAACGGCTTGGCCAACATGAGACGCCGGCTCGAACACATCGGCGGCCGTTTCAGCGTCGAAAGCCGCCCGGGCCACGGCACGCGCATCCGCATGGAGGCCCGGGCGCGATGACGCCGAAGGCTTCAGCCCCGGCAACGTGGGTGCGCGCCGCGGCGCTTCGCACCGAATCGGCCCTACATATTCGTGTGGATTGGACGTGATTGCCTATGCGCTCAAACTCGCGTCGCGTGGAGAGCATTGATCCCATCAAGGTCGCCATCGTGGAGGACGACGAGTGGATCCGGGATAACCTGGCGGCTGAAATCGCCCGCACGGAAGGCTTTGAATGTGTGGGCGCCTACGCGACGGGCGAGGAGGCGTTGCGCCTGTTGCCGCTGCATCCGCCCGATGTCGTGCTCATGGACATCAACCTGCCCGGCATGGACGGCATCGAGTGCGTCCGGCAGGTGAAACTGGTCGTGCCCGAGGCCCAAATCCTGATGCTCACGGTCTATGAGGACAGCGACAAAATTTTCAACTCGCTGCTGGCCGGTGCGAGTGGTTACCTGCTCAAACGCACCCCGCAGGCCGACATCCTGGCCGCCGTGGCCGACGTGTATCGCGGCCTCTCGCCCATGAGCGGGCACATCGCCCGCAAGGTCGTTCAGTATTTCAACCAGCGCGGCCGCGCCACCGAGGAAATCGCCAAACTCTCCAAACGCGAACGCGAAGTCCTCGACCACCTCGCCCGCGGCGTCGCCTACAAGGAAATCGCCGATGCGCTGGGGCTGAGCATTGACACCGTGCGGATGCACATCAAAAGCATCTACGCCAAGCTCCACGTGCACTCGCGCGGCGAGGCCGTGGCCAAATATCTGCACCGCTGACCCACCGCACCCGCCGCCGCTCTGCGCCCCGCAAAAAGACCGTTGCGCGACGACAACAGCCTCAATCCGTTTGTGCCCGCACGCTCGTTCCCATGACGCCGCGCGTCCTGGAGTCGCGCTCCCGAATGGAAGGCCCGGGCGCCGAGAACCGCCGCGTTTGTGACGCTTCGGGCGCCTGGCGCTTCAGACTGCGCCCAACCCGGCACGGTTAAAACCGGCCCGTGATCGCCACCCGCGCCTGAATCGGTTCAACCGGGTGGAAGTGGATTTGCTCGAACGCCGGGTCGCCCGGACGCACGCGCGATTCGTAGAAGTAGGCGATGTCCTGATCCCGGCGGTCGAGCAGGTTCAAAATCTCCGCCGAGACCGTCCAGGTCTTGTTGATGCGCCAGCCCAGTTGCGCGTTGAGCAGGACAGTTGCGCTGGAGCGCACGCTGTTGTCCTCGATGAGCGGGCGTGGCCCGAAGTACCGCAACCGCAGGCTGGCAAAGAAGCCGTTGTCGGCTTGATACGCGATGCCGGCGGCAATCACGCTCTCGATGGCGCCGGGAATGTGGTCGCCCTCGGGCGCATCATCACGAAACTCGGCGTGCGAAAACGAGAAGTCGGCGTCGAGCGTCCAGTGCCGGCTGATGGCATAAAAGTTGGCCCATTCGACGCCGTAACGGCGGCTGGGCCGGCTCGCCTCGGTCGTGCCCGCGTCGCCCACAAACACCAGTTCCGAATCCACGTCGAGCCACCAGACCGAGAGCGTGCTCTGGAGGCCGGGCAGGAAGGTGGTGCGCGCGCCGATTTCCGCGCCCCAGGTGCGCACCAACGGGTCGGCGCGCTCAACCGGCTCGCCGCTGATCGGGTCGGTGCGCGTGTTCACGCCGCGCCCGTCGTTGCTGTGAAAGCCCAGCCCGCCCTGAAGGTAAAACTCCGTCTTCGCCCACGGCCCGAAGATGAGGCTCAGCTTCGGACTGGCGATGGCGTCGCTGCGGCTGCCGGAGTTTTCGGGCCGGATGCTGTCCACGTCAAAGTTGAAGAAATCCCCGCGGACGCCGGCCACGGTGCGGAATTTTTCCACCCACTGAACCTTGTTTTCGTAAAACAAACCGACGCTCGTTTGGGTGATTTCATCGCGGCGCGTCCGGGCCGGGATCACGTTGCCGGTGGCCGCGTCCACCTTGTCCACGCGCCGGCGGTTTTGCGTCTGAAACAGGCCGTTGCGAATCCAGTCGTTGCGCACCTGGAGGCCGAAGGTGTTGTGCAGGTCGCGCCCGGCCCATTCGTGCAGCAGTGTGTGGCGGGCGTCGAGTCCGGCCACCCAACGGCGATCGGCCTGCTCGAATTGATCGCCGCGATGGGTGTCCACCAGGAAGTAGGTGAAATCGGAAAAGAGGTCGAGGTCATAGAAGAAACCGTAGGCCACCACTTTGGTGATCGAATCGGGCCCGGCGCGATTCCACTCGGCGCCGAGGCTGTACCGCTGCGATTCGCCGCCGGTGGTGTCATTGAGCGAGCCGAAGAACGGCACCAGGCCCTCGCGCACGGCGCTGGCGGCGACCTGATCGCTCGAATTCCAGTCCCCGTGATAACCGCGCAGCGTGACGCTGAAGTTGTTGGCGTCGTCGCCCTGGCTGTAACCGAGCACACCGTTGAACCGCCAGTAGTCATCGGGCTTTTCCCACGGGCCGTCGTGGTGATACACCTCGCCCGCGCACAACAGATGGCCCGCGCCCAGTTCCGGCGAGACGCCGAACACGCCGCGACCGTAGCCATACATGCCGGCCTCGGCCCGCAGCAGCGTTTCCGGCAGCACCTTGAACGACTCGATCCGCGCCGCGCCCGCCGAACTGAAATCGCCATTCTCCGCGTAATAAACTCCTTTCTGGTAGTTGACCCGCTGCACCAGCTCCGGGATGAGGATGTTCAAATCCAGATAACCCTGTCCGTGGCCGTGTGTGGGCAGGTTCAACGGCATGCCGTCGAGAAACACGGCGAAATCGGTGCCGTGATCCAGGTTGAACCCGCGCAGGAAATACTGGTTCGCTTTGCCGCCGCCGGCGTGCTGCGTGATGATCACCCCCGGCACGGTTTCCAAAATCTCCCCAGCGCGCAAAATCGGCCGCTGCGCAAGTTGTTTGGCCCCCACCGTGCCCTCGGTGGCCGAGTCGGCAATGCCCACCAAACTGTCCGCCCGCCCTTCCACGGTCACCGTTCCCAACAAGGTCGCCGGCGGCGCACTGGTCGAAACACCCGACGGCGCGCTCCCAGCCGATTGCGCGGCCGCCTTCGGCTGGCTCACGGCCAGGGCGAACACCGCCGTCGCCACACGCGCGGCCAACAACCCCAGGCCCTGCAACAGGAGCGTGGCCACGGCAAAGCCAGCCACAAACGACCCTGCGCTCGCTGACACCGGCACTTCTGCCCCATGCGCCAGGCCGTGGAACAAGCCGCAGACCGCCGTCAAACCCGCCGCGTGCGCCGGATGAATCCGGGCGCGATCCAGAATCAACACCCCGAACACCGGCACCGACAGCAGCACCAAAAACTCCACGCCCGGCACGCGCACGCCCGCCGCCCCGAGCAGGCCGCCGAGCACCATCGCGCTCACAAACGCCAGCGGCAACCGCCACCGCGTGCGCGCGTCCATCCTTGCGGCCCAAACCCCGACGGCCAGCATCACCAGCAGATGATCCCAACCGCTCCACGGATGCTGAAAGCCGGCGCTCCAGCCGCTGGCCCCGTTGCAAAGTTCATGCGCCGACGCCCACGCGGGCGCGCCCAACACGCCCGCGCCCGTTGCGAGAATTTTGAAGAGACGGTTTTTCATTGCCTGCCTGAACGTTTGCGCGGTCGCGCTCCGGTTGCCTCGACCCGTTTCCGACGGCGGCGTCGCGGCGGCACCGGTGCGACGCACGGTGGCGAGTCTTTCCAGCGAGTCGCTCCAAGCGCAAGCGATTTGGCGCAGGCAATTTCGTGATGCGACGGCGGCAGACGCCGGCTCGCTCAGGCCCTGAGCGAGATGCACCAAGGCCGAGCGGACCACGGCAGATCAAGCCGACCCTGACCCGTTTGAGCAACGAGCGACCTGCCAAGAGGTGCGGTTGCCGGCACGGTCACCTCGAGCATTTTGCCCATGAACCTGAAAATGGCGTTTACGCTACGGATGAAACCTCAATCATTACGATGCGAATGGGGTTGACGGGTTGAG
>JAOAIM010000111.1 GCA_026414705.1 Verrucomicrobiia bacterium
AAGAGACAGGTGTTGGTGGTGCTGCCGTGGCAGCTCATGCACAGGAGGTTGCCCGCCAGGCGCGGTTTGGCCTTGTGCGGCTCGTGGCAGTCCATGCAACGCACCCCCGCCGCATACATCCGGCTGCCCAGAAACGGCGCATACTCGTAATCCTCGTCCCGAATCTGCCCGTCGGCATAAAACAACTCCGTCTCGTCCACGATCGTGAGCTGGTGATGATCCAAAAAATCCTCGCCCGGCACGAAATCGCCGGTCAACTCCGCGCGCCGCGAATGACACTGTGCGCACACTGAAAGCATCTGCTCCCGCGAGAGTTTCCGCACGGTCGGGTCGCCCTTTTGATTGGGATGTTTCGCCTGCCAGGCGTTGTGGTCGGCCATCGGCCCGTGACAGGCTTCGCAACCGACGCCCATTTCGGCCATGCGCGTGGCGTAGCCGTCGGTGCGTTCGTCGTAGTTTTTTCGCAGGCGCGTGTTGTGACAGGTCGCGCACATGCTGTTCCAGTTCATGCCGCGACCCGTCCAGTGGCCCCATTCGCCGGGGCGCCGATCCTCCTCGCCGAAGACGTTGAACCAGCCCGGATGCCGGGGATCAAAGGCCAGTTCGCTCGACTGCCAGTGCCCGTTGCCGAAGGGGATCAAATACTGGCGCAACGGCTCGACGCCGATGACGCGCTGCACCTCAAACGATTGATTCGTGCCGCCCGGCCCTTGCGTGACCAGAACGAATCGTTCGCCGTCTTTGCGCGCCTGGGAGCGTTGCGTGCCGTGCGTGATCTGCCAGGGCGGATCAAACGCCAGGTTGTCGAGCGCGGGCGCCACGTCGCGCTCCGCCAGCGCGTGATGCGAGAGCAGCCAGTTGGCGTAGGCCTCCTCGTGACACGATTTGCAGGTGGGCGAGGTGCCGTAGGCGGCCAGCACCGGATCGTCGGAAGCCGCGGCGTCGCGGCGCTCCGGACCGGGCGCGCCCGCGCCCGAACGCCGGGCGTCACCGCGGGTGAACCAGAACGCCGCCGCCGTGCCCAGGGCCAGAGCCGTGACGCCGAGCACCACGGCCCTGACGCGCGCGCGACGGCGCGGCGAGGAGGATGTTGGCGGCTGCGGCACGCGCGGATGGTTAACCGGGGGCGCGGCGCGTGGCAAATCCGGACGATTTGCGGCCGGGCAACCCGCGTGCCGGGCAGGCGCAGCGGTCTCTTGTGTCCCGCCGGCCCGCCGCTACAATCCCGCGCTGCAACACCGGAAGCGTTTTTCGCCATGCCAACTTACGAATACGTTTGCGAAAAGTGCGGACACGAGTTTGAGCAGTTTCAGTCCATCGCCGAGGCGCCGCTGAGCGTCTGCCCCCGCGAGGCGTGCACGCGCAAGAAGTGGGGACGCGGCCGGGTGCGCCGCAAGATCGGCGCCGGCGCGGGACTGCTCTTCAAGGGCAGCGGCTTCTACATCACCGATTACCGCAGCGAGAGCTACCGGCAGGCCGCCAAAAAAGAGGCCGAGGCCGCCAAACCCTCCGGCGACGGCAAAGCCTCCGGCGAGGGCTCGAAATCCGAAAGCAGGAAGGCGGAACGGTCCGGCGGCGCCGCAAAAAAATAATTCCCCGTGCGCGATGTTCCTCAGCGCGCGCTGAGTCCCGGGGCGCCGGTTCACCGGGCCGGGCGCACCTGCAACGGCTGCCGACCGCGTGATCGAATCCGCCGAAGCGCCGGCCTTGCGGTGCTGCTGAGCGCGGCGCTGGTGCGCGGTGGCACGCCCGATCCGTTGCTGCAGCCCCCCGGCGGCGTGGCGCGCAGCGCCTCCGGCCAGTTCATCGCTTACGGCGTCGCGAACCGGGACACGCCGCTGGCGCGTCAACTGGCGGGTGAGGAAAATTTTCTGCCGCTGGAGCCGGCGCTGGTGGTGGTGGCGTGCGAGCGGATCAAACAGGCGCTGGCGACGGCGTTGCACGACCGCACGCCGTGGCAGGGGAAAATTTTTCTGGTCGCGCACCCGGCGCGGACGGCCGAGGAGGCGGTGACGCTGGTGGCCGAGCGGATTCGCGGCGGCTGGCAGTATCGGTTGGAGTTGCCCGATCCGATTGAGCGCACGCGGCTGGCGCGGGCGCTGGTGCATGCGCTGTTGCGCGAGCGGGCCGGGCGCGGGGCGCGCGAGCACGCACCGGATGTGCCCGCGTGGCTGGCCGAAGGGTTGACCGAACATCTGATGCAAACGCGCGGGATGGAGTTGCTGCCGCCGGCACCGCGCTGGCAGGTGGGCGGGCTGACGTTGACCCCGCTGAACGTCAGCGGTCGGTGGCGCGATCCGCTCGACGAGGCGCGGCGACGGCTGCGCGAGCAACCGCCCAGCACCTTCGAGGAGTTGAGCTGGCCGGGCTCGGAACAGCTTGAGGGGCCGGACGCCGCCGCCTTTCGTGCCAACGCGCAGGTGTTCGTGACCGAGTTGTTGCGCCTGCCCGAAGGTCCGGCGCGGCTCAACGCGATGCTCGACCAACTGGCGGTTTGTTACAACTGGCAGACGGCGTTTTTCCGCGCGTTTGATCCGCTGTTCCAACGCCCGATTGACGTGGAAAAGTGGTGGGCGCTCCAGATCACGCATTACACCGGGCGCGATCTGACGCGCACCTGGTCGCTGCCGGTCAGTTGGGCCCGGCTTGAGGAGGCGCTTCGCGTGCCGGTGGAGGTGCGCCGGCGACGGGAGGAGTTGCCGGTGGCGGCAACGGTGCCGCTGTCCACGGTGCTTCGTGAGTGGCCGTTTGCGCGGCAGGAGACGGCGTTGCGGGAGCGGCTGCGCGCGTTGGACCTGCTGCGGTTGCGGGTCGCGCAGGAACTGGTCGGTCTGGTGGACGAGTATCGCCGGCTGCTGGCGTTGTATCTGGATCGGCGGGCGCGATTGGGCCTGGACGCGCCGGGAGTGACGCGCCCGTCGCTGGATGCGCGCCTGCTGGTGCGCGAGACGCTGCAACGGCTCGACGAGCTGGAAGCGATGCGCGAACGGTTGCGCCCGCTACCGGAGGGGCGGGCCGGCACCAATGCGCCCCCGGCCGAAGCAAGCCCGCGCTAGGCGCCCGGCTGGCCCGAGCGTCCCTCTGCCTGAGCCGCCGCGAGCTTGAGCTTTCGGTTGCGCGGGCGCATTGTGGGGTCGGTCGCGCGCGTGGCGGAATGGCAGACGCGCCGGACTTAGGATCCGGTCCCGAAAGGGGTGGGAGTTCAAGTCTCCCCGCGCGCACCAGTTTCAAGCCGACGGTGCGGCGCTGCGGCAGTTGGCCGGGCGGCATTTGCGTTGAATCCTCTCAACGGCCCGGCTAACCAAGGGGCGGATGAAGGTGCTGGTCATCTCGCTGGCGGGCATCGGCGACACGCTCTTTGCCACGCCGCTCATCCACGAATTGCGCGAGCATTTTCCCGAAGCGACGCTCGACGCGCTGGTGCTCTGGCGCGGCTCGCGCGACCTGCTCGAGACCAATCCCCATCTCAACCGGGTTCACCAGCGCAATCTGCTGGCCGATTCGCCGCTGGCCGCGCTGCGGTATCTGCTGCGACTGCGGCGCGAGGGCTACGATCTTTCCTTCAACACGCACCCGCAAAGTCGCGTGCATTATCGGTTGGTCGCCGGAATCATCGGCGCGCGCACCCGGATCAGTCATCGCTACGACAACGCCTCGTTGCTCGACAGTTTGCTGACGCATCGCGCGCTGCCGCAGGACTACTCGCGCCACGCCATCGAAAACAATCTGGCCCTGCTGGAATTGATCGGTCTCAAGCCCCGCCTGCCCGCGCACAGCTACGAGTTGTTCCTGACCCGGGCCGACACCGAATGGGCGGAGCGATTCATCGCCGCGCACGGGCTGGGAAACCACACGCTCCTGGGCATCCACGTCGGCTCGGGCGGCACGAAGAATCTGGCCTGGCGACGCTGGCCGCTGGAGCATTACATCGAGTTAATCCGGCGTCTGACGGCGGCGCGGCCCGGGTTGCGCGTGCTCTTGTTGGGCGGACCGGAGGAACAGGCCGACCACGCGCACATTCTGGCTCAAACCGACCGCGCGCGCGTGTTTCAGCCCGCCACTGAAAACGTCCGGCAGGCTGCGGCGCTGCTGCGGCATTGCCGCGCGTTTTTGAGCGTGGACACGGCATTGATGCACGTTGCGGCGGCGATGCGCGTGCCGGGCCAGGTGGTGATCGAGACGCCCACGTGGAACAAGCCCATCGAGCCACACGGCAACCGGTTCATCCTGGTGCCGAATCGGGCGCTGGCCGGGCGAAATTTGCAGTATTACCGCTATGACGGCCGGGGCATTCGCGGCACGCGCGAGGAAATCGCGCGGCTCATGCGCTCGGTGACGGTCGAGGCGGTGGAAGCGGCGCTGAGCGCGGTGCTGCAAGAGGCCGAGACCCCGCGGCCCGTGGAACGGGGTTCAGGTGAACAAATCCGTCCTTGAAACGCACGCATCGGCGCGTTATCAAAACAGCCGAACGCTCATGAAGCGCGTCGGAAACCGTCGGTCGTTGTGAAGATTCCGGTTGTTTTCTCCGCATTCCTCGCCGCCGTACTGTTGTCGCCCGGTGCGGTGTTGAAATCGGTCGCGGCCCCGCCGGTGATTGACGCGCACCCCGAAAGCACGACCAACCTGGTGGGTGAATCGGTTGTGTTTGTCGTGGTCGCTTCCAGCCCCGACGGGAACGATCTGTCATACCAGTGGCGTCGAGGCGGAACGGCGTTGAGCGACGGGGGGCGGATTTCAGGCGCGCGGAGCGAGGTGTTGCAGATTGACAACCTCGCAACGACGGACACGGGCAATTATTCGGTGGTGGTCACGGATACGGTGACCCGGCAGTCGGTGACCAGCGCCAATGCTTTTCTGCGCGTGCTGGAGCCGCCGCGCATCACCGGCCAACCGGCGAATCAGGTTGTGGTGGTTGGCCGGACGGCCACGTTCACGGTTCGGGCCAGCGGCACGCCGCCGTTGCGCTACCAGTGGCTGGCCGATGGCGTGCCAATCGCCGGCGCCACCAACGCCACGTTGACTCTCACCAACGTGCAGCCCGACCAGGAGGGCGACTATGTAGTCGTTGTGGAGAACGAAGCGCTGGCCTATGGCGCCGACGCGGCGGCGAGCGAGCCGGCCACGTTGACGGTCCTCATCCCGCCCCGGATTACGAATCACCCTGACAGCATCGTGGCCGTGCAGGGGGATGACGTGTTGTTCAGCGTGGAGGCGGAGGGCACCGACACCGAGGCGCATCCGCTGCGTTATCAGTGGCGGTTCAAAGGGCGCGATTTGATCGGCGAAACCGACGCGTTGCTGGAAGTGCTCGACGTGCAGCCGTCGGACGCGGGCGAATACTCGGTGCGCGTTTACAACGACGCGGGATCGGTGATCAGCAGCAACGCGATTCTCACGGTTTTGACGCCGCCGGTCTTCACGCTGCATCCGGCGGGCCGAACGGTGACCGCCGGCACGCGCGTGACGTTCACCGCGATGGCCACGGGCACGCCGCCGGTGGCCTATCAGTGGTTGTTCAACGGCGATCCGATTCCCGGCGCGACGAACGCCACCTACAGCTTTCTGGCAACCAGCACCGCGCAGGCGGGCCTTTACTCGGTCGTGGCCAGCAACGTGGTGGATGACGTTGAAAGCCGCGCGGCCGGGCTGGTTGTGGTGGCGGAAACAGTCCGGCCGACGGTGAGCATCACGGCCCCCCCGGACGGCTTCCGCACCACCAATGCGCTGGTGACGATCCACGGGCGCGCGCAGGACAATGCCGAGGTCGCGTTCGTCGAGTATCAGGTCAACGGCGGCCCCTTCCTCCGGGCCAGCACGACCAATCGCTGGACCAACTGGACGGCGACGTTTGTGGCGGTGGCCGGGAGCAACGTCGTGCGCGCGGTGGCCGAGGACACCTCGCACAACCGCTCGGTGCCGACGCCGCCGCGGCGGATCACGCACGTGGTGCTCTGGCCGCTGACGCTGCTCATCCAGGGCAACGGGCGCGTGACGGGTGCAACCAACGGACAGCGGTTGGAAATCGGTCGCACCCACACGATTCGGGCCATGCCGGCGCTGCGGCACCTGTTCACCGAGTGGTCGGGCGGGTTGCAATCCACCAATCCCACGCTGGTGTTTGAGATGCGAACCAACCTGCTGTTGCGCGCCAGTTTCGTGACCAATCCGTTCGTCGGGCTCAAGGGCACGTATCAGGGCCTGTTTGCGGAGACCAACGCGGTGCGCAATCACGACCGCTCCGGCTCGTTCACGCTCACGGTGGCGGAGGCGGGCACGTTCAGCGCGAATTTCCAGATCGGCACGCGGCGGTTGGCCGCAGCGGGACGGTTCGACTGGCTGGGCCGCGCATGGCTGACGCTGAATGTGTCGCCCGGCAACCTGCTCGCGGCGCGGCTGCAACTCGACGTGACCAACTACAGCGCCTGGGTCGAAGGCACACTGAGCAATCAATTCTGGCAGGCGAGGCTGCTGGGTTATCGGCCGGCGCCGGCCGGTGCGCCGTCGCCGCCCTGGGCCGGTCGGCACACGGCGGTGCTGTTGCACACGACCAACAGTCCGCTGGTGCCGGGAGGCGAAGGGCCGCTGACGCTCACGCTGACGCCGGGCGGTCTGGTGCAATTGATGGGCGCGCTGGCCGACGGCTCGCGGCTGTCGTTGAGCGTGCCGGTAGGTCCGGACGGGCGCTGGCCGCTGTATGCGCCGTTGTATCGCGGTGGCGGCTCGGTTTGGGGTTGGGGATGGTTCACCAACCGGCCGGACAGCAGCATCGAAGGCGCGCTGAGCTGGATCAAGCCGCCGGCGCCGGGCAGCTTTTATCCGGCTGGCTTCAACACAGCGGTTGAACTGGTTGGCTCACGTTACGCAGTGCCGCCGCGCGGCGCGCGCATCCTGGCGCTGACCAACGGCGAGGTGATTTTCACCGGCGGTTCGCTCACGGCCCCGCTGACCAACCGCATTGTCCTGACGACCAACAACACCGTCACGGTCACCGCCGGGACCAACCGGCTTTCGCTCCGCTTCACCACCGGCACGGGCGCGGCCCAGGGCAGTTTTGTTCACCCGGTCACACAACGGGCCACGCGCTTTGACGCGGTGGTGCTGCAGCAGGACAACACGATGGCCGGTTATTTCCTGAGCACCAACCAGAGCGGCAGCGTGATTTTGATTCCTTCCCCACCCTGATGGATCGGCGCGCATTGGTTTTGTTCGATGGCATCCCCCTGCTGCGGCGTTCGAGCCAACGGCTCGCGGGCATCGCGTTGTTGCTGGTATTGAACGCGCCCGCGCAGGTTGTTCCCCCGGTCATCCAGCAGCAACCTGAAGACCTCACGATTGTCGAGGGCGACGGCTTGTTTTTCGAGGTTTGGGCCACCGGCACTGAACCACTCGCCTATCAGTGGCGCAAAAACAACGTCGCCATTCCGGGCGCCACGGATCGAGCCTACCAGAAAGACCCGGCCACGGTCGCGGATGCGGGCGATTACACGGTACGGGTGTCCAACGCCGGCGGCGCAGTGACCAGCGCGGTGGCGCGGCTCACGGTGCTGGTGCCGCCGTCCATCCTCACGCATCCGCAGAGCCGGACCGTCGTGGCGGGGAGCAACGTGACCTTCAGTGTCAGGGCTTCAGGCACGCCGCCGTTGAGCTATCAATGGTCGCAAGACGGCGTGCCCATCCCGGGCGCCACCAGCACCAACCTCACGATCCTCAACGCGCAGCCTGACGACGCCGGCGATTACACCGTGGCGGTGAGCAACCCGGCCTGCGATCTGGGGGCGGACGTGGCGGTGAGCCTGCCCGCCACGCTCACGGTCAACGTGCCGCCCACGATCCTCGACCAGCCCGACAGCGTCGAGGCCAATCAGGGCGACGACGTGGTGTTTAGCGTTGTGGCCGACGGTACCGACACCGAGGCATGTCCGCTGACCTACCAGTGGGTGTTCAAGGGGGATTATCTGACCGGTGAAAACGATGCGATTTTGGAACTGCTCGACGTGTATCCGGGCCAGGAGGGCGAGTATTACGTGATCGTTTCCAACTGCGCCGGCTCGGTCGTCAGCAGCAACGTGTTTCTCAAGGTCAACACCCCGCCGGTCTTCACACTCCATCCGGCCAGCCGCACCGTCTGGCCCGGATCAAACATGATTTTTTACGCCCGGGCCGAGGGCACGCCGCCGATCTACTACCAGTGGTATCACAACGATGTGCCCATTCCCGGCGCCACCAACACCAATTGCGTGGTCTGGATTTCCGGCACGGCTCAACGCGGGCGTTACGCCGTGCTGGCGAGCAACATCGTGGACGAGGTTTGGAGCCGCGACGCGTTTCTGACCGTCAAGGCCGAGACCGTGCCGCCGACCGTCGCCATTGTGTTTCCCACCAATCACATGCGCTGGAGCAACTCGCCCATCACCGTGCGCGGCATCGCCGCCGACAACGCCTGGGTGGATTTTGTCGAGTTTGCCGATCATTACGAACCGGGTGGGCAGGGCTTCAGCCTCGCCACCCCCGGCTTTACCAACCTGAACCCCTACCTGTTGATCTGGACCAACTGGACGGCGACCTACGCCCCGTATCCCGGCACCAACCGCATCCGCGCGGTGGCCACCGATGATTCGGCCAATCGCTCCGCCACCGCCGAGGTTTACTACTTCTTCGTGGTGCCCTCGGCTTTCACCCTGATCACCAACGGGCCGGGCAGCGCCTCGACCAACCTCGGCAACTCGCTCGAAATCGGACGGGATTACACCCTCACGGCTGTGCCCGGCCCCGGGGCGGTCTTTACCAACTGGACCGGCGGGTACACGACCAATCACCCGACCATCCGCTTTCGGATGATTTCAAATCTCGTGCTTCAAATGAATTTCCGGGACGTGCAACCGCCCACCGTCGCGCTCACCAGTGCCCTTCCCGCTGGGGCGTTGGCCAGCCCGTTTGCAACCCTGGGCGGTTCGGCCACCGACAACTGGCGCGTGGAAGCCGTCCGCTACCAGATCAACGACCAACCCTGGGCGACCGCCCAGGGCACGACCAACTGGTCGGCAACCGTGACGCTGATTCCCGGCACAAACACCTTGCGTGTTTACAGCGAGGACGCCGCCGGCCTGCGTTCTCCCACCAACCTCTCAACCACGGTGGTGACGCTCGCGCTCCCGCCCCCGCTCATCACCAACATCGTCCGTGCCCCCGGCGCCATTCACGTCACCTTTACCAGCGTCAGCGGGCTGGTCTATCAACTCGAATTCAAGTCGTCCCTCGCCGAGACCACCTGGACGCCGCTGCCCCCAAGCGTGCGCGCGACCAACGCGGTTACGACGCTCAGCGACACCAACCCACCCGTCACCAGCCGCTACTACCGCGTCCGAAGTCTCTGACCCGGAGGTTTCGCACTGCGGCGAGCCCGGTTCGCGCGTGAACCTCGGAGAGGCAGTTGCCTCACGGTGGCATTGCTCGGCCACGGATGGAACACGGATTCAACACGGATTTTTCCCGAAAACACCGCGTCCACCTGCCGGGTGAAAAGCCGTTTCTGTCAACGACCTGCCATTCGTTTCAGTTCGCGTTCATCCGTGGCTCAACTGCCTTTTTCAGCGTCAAATTTCCGGGGCTGGGCGGCCTCTTCCACCCTCCCCGGACCTGAACTTGATTGGATTCGCCCTTGAGCGCGGCCAATCCAGGCAACCCCGGCTGCAAGCCGTCTCAACGGCTGCGGCCACTTTGTAAAAGCCCGCCGAAGCGGCCTCGACCACTTTGCCACCGTTTACGCCCGGCTGGCGCCCGGTGTTCGAGGGATGTGTCTGAAGGATGACGGTCGCTCTGTGTCCGGTTGTGTCCTGTCTCGCGGCGGGACATTTCTGTCCCGTTTTCAAACACGCGCGTGGGCGGGTGTGTCGCCGATCCGGTGAACGCGTTGTGAACAGATTGCGAACAACCGGTGAACAGCGCGCGAACACGCGGCCCGGCGCCGGTCTTCAAGTTGTGAACAAGTTTAACAACTTGACGCCCGTTCGCCGTCGTCCGGGCACGCCCGTTGCAATGCGAGCAAAAGCATGTGGCGGGGCGGGAATGATGTCGGGTCAGGGGACCGGGCACTGGAGGTTTTCCTGGATGGAATCCGATTCGAGTTGCCGACGCCGCGAGCGTCGTTGGCCGGCGTTCGGGCGTGGCTCGAAGCTCTGGCGTTAAGTCAACGACGGGTGATTTCGGTTCTGCGCGTGGATGGCGAGCCGGTCGCCGCCACGGGCAGCGACGCCCTCCCGCAAGAATTCCATCGAGTTGAGGCTGAAACCATCGGCCTGGAGGAAATGCCACTGCAGGTGGTGGCGACCGCATTGGAACAGACCAACGCGCTGCTGGCACGCGCCGAAGCCGCTCTGGCGCAGATGTGCATCAACGACGCCGCGGGCGCCCGCGAAGTCTGGTGGCGACTGGCCGCCGACCTCAAACTGCCGCTGATCACGCTGAGCCTTTTACCGCTGCCGGGTGCGTCGCCGGGGCAGGCTTCCCCGCTGCAACTGCGCCTGTGGCAACTGGAACAACTGGCTCAAATCATTCGCGACTTGAACCACCACGCGGAATCTGACGACTCGCACACGCTCATCGAAGCCTTCGAGAAACGGCTCTGGCCGTGGCTGTGGCGACTTCGCGAAACGCTGCTTTTGCAACGCGAGACGCTCGCCGCAGGGGCGCGACTGGCCGGGGTTTTTTGAGCGGCCTCGAGGAGAAGCGGCCGCGGTGCGCGACGCGGGCATTTGACTTGGTTCAGCGGTCGGAGCGGTCCAAGATGCCGCATGGCCGCGCACCTTTTCTTTGTGACCGGAACGGACACCGGCGTGGGGAAAACGGTCTTCACCGCGCTGATGACGGCGCATCTGCGCGAGCACGGGATTCGAGCCGTCGCGCTCAAACCCGTCTCGTCCGGCAGTCGGAGGGACGGACGGATTTTGCGCAAGGCCGCCGGCCAGGTCCTGCCGTTGGAGGAGGTCAACCCCTGGCATTTTCGCGCGCCCCTGGCGCCACGGGAAGCGGCGCGCCGCGAGCGCCAACGCGTGCGGTTGTGCCAGGCGCTGGCGCACATTCGCCGTGTGGCTGAACGATTTGAGGTCGTGTTGGTCGAGGGGGCGGGCGGGTTGCTCAGTCCGTTGGGCGAGGATTTCGACTCGCGCGATCTGATTGTGGCGTTGCGGGCGCGGACCTTCGTGGTGTGTCCCAACCGACTCGGCGCAGTGAATCAGACGTTGCTGGTTTTCGAGGCGCTCCCCCGGGCGGCGGCTGCCAGGGCCTCTGTTGTTTTGGTCTCACCGCGCCGGCCCGACCTGGCCAGTCGCACCAATCCAAAGCTGTTGGCCGAACGACTCGGCCCCGGTCGCATCTGGATCATGCCCTGGCTTGCGCCCAAAAAGCTGACTGCCTGACCCCGCGGCCTCGGCGCCCATCCTGTTGGGCGGCCGGCTCGTGCGTCGCTCTGCTCGCCCGGCGGTTTGCTGCACGGCACTTCCGCCAATCCCGATCGGGGCTTCGAAACCGGCACAACCCGTGGATTGAACGGGCCACCGCCCGCTGTGAGGCCGGCCAACCCGGTCCGCGCGCTCAAAGCCACTCGGGCCACGCCGGCAGCGAGAAAATTTCATACAAATCCGCCCCTCGCGGTGTCTATGGGGTAAACGGTGAACACCGAACAGGAACGGTTCGCCTGGTGCGAACGGCTCTATCGCGCGAAAGCCGCCGAACTGATTCTTTACGGCCGCAAGTTGAATCCCAGTCTGGCGCGTTTCAGGTCGGGCCCATTTTTGAGCTTTTCGTCCGAAATCGAACTGATCTTGGACGAGCGGTTCTTCCTGCCTCTGTCCGTTTCCGTGACGCCGTGGACGGATATCACCCGTTTGCATCGGGCGATGTTGTGCCAGAAACGCCGCTGCGGCTCGATTCCCTGCGTGCACGCGTCTTTCACGGCTTCCAAATTGGAAACGCAAAGCGGCAACTGAACGGAGATTGCCTAGGGTTTCGTTTCAGGTGTTGCCGAGGACTTCTTGATCTCAGGCATTCGCGTTTCAGTTCCGATCAGTGCGGAATATAGTAGTTGAATGGAGGCTGGCCTCGGATTTTTGTCGGCTTTCTTACAATGATAAAAGCGGCCCATCCGATAACTTGCCAGACCGTCCACATGAACAGCGTCCCATTCCGGGCGATAATCGCAACTGGAAGCGTGACCGGCCAGATCAAGCGGTGCAACCAGGAAAAAAGGTAATCTGCCTCAACGGGCTCGCAGGAGTAGTATTTAGCCAGGCGATGAAATGATTGTGGGCTCCACGGGCGGGAGCAGTGCGTAGGATCGTCGTAAAACGACAGGCTGTGGAAAGCGTCATGATTAAACGGCATGCCCGGCAACATCAGGCTCCGCTCGGACGGGGCCTCGAAATAGACCAGGCCGCCGGGTTTGCAAATTCGCAGGCAGTCGCCAAAAAATTCCACCGGTTTCGCCAAGTGTTCGATAATGTGGCTGGCCACCACCAGATCGAACGTGTCATCTGCGTAAGGCAACGGCTCTTGGTTCAAATCGGCTCGCGCGAACACAAATCCTTCCGGAGCCGAGGCTTGGAGGTCGCAATAATCTACCCCGTAGTGTTTGAGGTCGTGCCGCCCCGATAATCGGGCAATCTCGACTTGCCGGAAGCCGACACATCCGACGTCCAGAACCATTCCGTACTTGGGGACTTGCTGATAGATTTTTTTTAGGTGCTTGGGAGGCCACGGTTTGAGGATGCGCTTGAGGTTCATGATCGCATTTTTCCCACAGATAGCCATGCAGCGGAAGTGTAAATTCCGCGCCCGGCCGGGATCGCGGGTAGATTTTTCAAAAAATCAAGTTGCGGCCTCGCACTCGCTCAGAAGGCGCATTTGCGGCACAAGAATGACTTTTTGCCGGAGGACGGGCGCTCTTATTTGGCGGCTCGTGGATTGGGGATGTGTCGGAACCGCCTCGCACACGAAACCAGCCTTGCCATAGCGGTGTGTTCGTCGGTTCTCGACCTGCTTTCCAAGCGGGCCAGCAAATGGGCTGGACCTTTGCTCCTTGACGGACACCCCGGCATGTCCAAAGGCCCTGCGCAACCTCGACTTTCGGCATCGTATGGGGAGCGGTGGGCAAAAGGTAAAAAATTTCATACAAATCCGCCCCTCGCGGTGTCTATGGGGTAAACGGTGAACACCGAACAGGAACGGTTCGCCTGGTGCGAACGGCTCTATCGCGCGAAAGCCGCCGAACTGATTCTTTACGGCCGTGCGCTGGGGCTTTCGCACAGCGAGGCCGAGGACGTGTTGCAGGAGACGTTTCTGGCGTTGCTGCAACGGTCTGACGCGCCGGAATCGCCCGAACACTATTGCGTGCGAAGCTTTCGCAACCGGGCGCTGAACCACCGGCGTTCGCTCTGGCGG
>JAOAIM010000112.1 GCA_026414705.1 Verrucomicrobiia bacterium
TCGCTCTGGCCCTGAAGCGCATTCAACGACTGGTTCGCGAGCCCGGGTATCGGGGTGTCTGAACGCTGGGCCGGTTGTTTCAAGAGTGCTCTCTTGAAGCCGGTCCCGCCGACAGCCGGGGCGATTCTTGGTTGCTTGCGCGGCGTGGCCATTGACCGGGTCGAGCCGGAACTCGTCGGTTGGGAATGAGGCTTTGGACTTGCGCGCGAGGCAGAGCAGCGCAGCGGTGCTGCACACGTGGCCTTGCCCGGTTCACTCGGAGCAAGCTCGGGGAAAACGGCGGAGGTTTTTGCTGGGCAGAACGGCTTGATCCGATCCGGCCGATGCCTCAGCGTGCGTCCGCATCGCTTCGGCGCCTACACGTCCTCGGTGATCAGCGCGTAAACGCTCCAACCCAGGGCTGCCAGCGCCAAGAGCATGGGCACAAGCAATGGAATCAACTGCGGCGCAGCGGGGCGCCAGCCCAGCGCCAGCAGATCGCTCACCAGACTCGGTGACGGCAACTGCCACACAGCCAGGGCTCCACTTAGCAGGGTGGCGATCGCCAGAACGCGTGCTCGCCATCGCCCCCGGACGGAACGCTTCGGCAAGGAGGCGATTACCCGCCGCGTGAAGCCGTTGTCCGGGATGTGTTGATTGGCCTCGCGCAGGAGCGCCTCGATCGGGTCCTCAGGGTGCGAGGGGGGCGGGTTCATAGGGCAAGCCGACGGCGAAGCTTTTCCTTGCCGCGCAGAACGTGGGTTTTGACGGTACCGATGGGGCAATCCAGCGCCTGGGCAGCCTCTTCGTGAGTCAACCCGTTCTGACAACACAACACAATGGCGGCCCGTTCGGCAGGGGTGAGCGTCTTGAGCGCGTCATTCACATCGAGCCGCAAGCGGCTTCGCGCGGCCTCGTCGCCGGTCTCCGGCTCGACCGGCGGCTGGAGCAGATCTTCCAGCGCGGCGTCTTTGCGGGTGCGTGCATGCATGCGCCATTCGTTGTGGGCGATCCCGAAAAGCCATGTTGAGAATCGGCTGCCACCGCGGAAGCCGTGCAACTTTCGCCAGGCCTTCAGAAAGGTTTCCTGGGCCAGGTCATCGGCCAGATGGGCGTCGCCGTTGGTCATCTTCAACAGAAAGCCGCGCACGGCGGATTGATATCGGCTGACCAGTTCGCCGAACGCGTTTTGGTCCTCGTTCAACAGAACGCGTGCAATGAGATCGGCATCGCTGAAAGACACGTTGGCTCAGCCCTTGTCGCCGTTCTTGGGCTGCTCGACTTTCCAGGTAATCAAAAAAGCCACACCCATCAATAGAGGAATCAAACCCAGCGCCCATTTGGTGCCGCCGTCCATCGCCAGCCAGATCGTCAGGCCCGCGCCGATACCCAGAAACACCAGCCCGCGTCGCAGGTCGCTGCGCGGTCGCCGCGGCGCCGGTGGCTGGAGCAGTTCCGGCGGGATCGGCTGGCCCTTCTCAATCATGGCACGAATTGTCTCATGAAGCAGGCGCGCCTGCTGCAGCCGCTTGCGCAGCACCAGGGCCACAATCCCCAAAATCATCGCAAAGCTTCCGATCGGCACGACCGTATCCAAGAACTGTGAATGTTGGCGGCGCAACCTTTCCAGTTCGATGAGTTGCTCCGGCGAAAGCTTGTCGAGCACGTCTTTGGGCAGCCCAAATGGGCCGCCCGACACCTCGGCACCAATGATAATCTTCTTGTCGCCCTTCTGAAAGACGATGCCCGAAGCGGCGTTGGTGTTGGCGATTGCCTCCGGTGACTGCGACTCAGCATCGCCTCCAAACGCCACAGCGGCACTGGTGGCAATCAGCAAGCACAGAAGCCCCGCCGCCACGCCCCCACCGCGTTGAGACATCGAACAGGGACAGAACCGTTTCATAGATTCTTGACTCCCAGATCCGTCGGAAGCTCGATCCGGGCTCATTTTGGGCTCACTGCCAGACCCACCAAAAGCACCCTGCCGCACCCAGCATCGAAACCGCCATGATGAGCGCAAACACAGTGTTTTCCACGGCAAACAGGTCGCGGCTTTGCTGACCACCAGGGTGATGACGCGCCCGGCGACACCGCCACACCGGTTGCGCCGGATAATATACCGCTGGCAGTGCCAGCGCCGTTTTCAGATTCCAACGATTCATTGTCATGCTCGCTGGTCAGATGCAGCAGGGCATGTCTTTGGATTCAAAAAAAATGTGGGCAGGCGACCCGGCTCGGGCCGCGGCAACGCGGGGTGGCGCTGACAACAAGTCCAACCGGCCGCATCGCGCTCATGCCTTCGTGAAATGATGGCGGCTGACCCTGGCGAGGCGTTCCTCCCAGAGCGTTTTGAAGGCGAGCGGGTCCTCCTCGGTGCCCCAGAGCTTTTGGATCATCTCCCGCTGCGGCACAAACGGACATTTGGCGCGCGGACGCCGGTGTTCCTCGCCCAGCGCGTGCAGGGCCAGTTGCGCGCCGGTCATCACGGCGGGCCTGCCGAGGCGCGCGTTGAGCGTGTGCGCCGCCTCGTCCAGCGCCGCCCAGCGTTCGGCGTCGGTGCGCCCCCACAACGTCGGCTGCGTGTCGAGCGGGCGCAGATTCCAGAGCGCGATGCGGATTTGGCGGATGGGTTTGGCCTGGCCGCTGAGCAGCTCGCGGAACAGGCCCTCCAGCGCGGCGTTGATGACCGAGTTGAGGAACTGCGGTTCGCGAAAACGGTAACCCGCGCCGACCTCGGTGAAATCGTTGAAGCGGATCGTCAGCCCCAGTTCGCGCGCCTGCAACTGCTCGCGTCGCAACTGGCCCACCAGCCGCGTCGCCTCGCTCAGCGTGAACACCAGCGCCGCCTCGTAATCCGGCTCGTCGTAGGGCAGCGTGGTGGCGCTGGAGATGGTCGTGCGATCCTGCACCTTGAGGATGAGCGGCTCGTTCCACAGACCGTTGGCAAAAAGCCACAGTTGCTGACCCCAGATGCCAAACCGTTTGCGCAACAGGTGCGAGGGCAACCTGGCCACGTCCCCAAACGTGCGTGCGCCCAGCGCCGCCAGCGCCCGTTCGCGCCGCGTCGCCACCCCCGAAAGCTCGCGCACCGGGCGGTCGCGCAAAAACTCCTTTTCCTGGCCGGGCGGCACTTCCAGAAAACCGGGTTTGCCCGCGTCGGTCGCCAGCTTCGCCAGACGCGCCGAATTGCCCAGCCCGGCCGAAACCGGCAGGCCGACCTCCCGCCGAATGCGCTCGCGCAACGCCTCCACGTAATCGCGGGCGCTGATCCCGCGCCAGACGTGCCGCTCCATCGTCGTAAAATCCAGAAACCCCTCGTCAATCGAGGTCGGCACCAACGTCGGCGAATACTCCTCCAGAATCCGGAACATCCGCCGCGACAATTCCCGATACGCGTCGTAGTGCGGACGACACAACACCCCGTGCGGACAGAGCCGCGCCGCCTCAAAGCACGCCATGCCCGTCTGCACGCCGAACTTTTTTGCCAGGCGATTGGCGGCGATCACGATGCCGTCGCCGCGCCGCCCTCCACCCACCCACACCGGACGCCCCTCCAGCTTCGGGTTGAGCGCAATCTCGCAACTGGCGAAAAAACTGTCGCCGTCCACGTGCAGGATGCGAATCGGCCCCGTCGTGCTCATTGGCCCATCTCAAGATTAACCCGCCCGACGCTCACGCGCCAAGCCGGGTTGTTCACCGCTCCCAACATACCAGTGCCCCAAGACAAATACCGTCCAACCCCGACACCTTTTTTCCTGCCGGGACACACCCGCTCCGCAGCAAATCCTCCGTCCCCAAACTCCAGCCAGCGGAACATTTCATCCATCGGTTTTTTTCATCCGTTGGCCCATTTCATCCGTTGGAGCGTTTCATCCGTTGTAAACCGTCTTTCGAGGCCGACCGCATCCCACGTGGCTTTTGCCTTTCGCGCGCCCGGCCAACCTGTTAGAAGGCGGCCATGCCGGCGAAGCTCACCCTTGGTTTTCTGGGCACGGGCAAAATGGCCACCGCCCTGGCGCGCGGCGTCATTCGCGCCCGGCTGGTTACGCCCAGACAGGTCTTCGGCAGCGACCCGCTTGCAGCGGCGCGCGCCAACTTCGGCAAACTCACCGGCGCGCGCATCGCCCCCTCCAACCTTGCGTTGCTCGAACGTGCCAGCGTCCTGGTGCTCGCCGTCAAACCCGACCAGGTTGCACCGGTGCTGGCGGAAATTCGCGACGCCTTCACCCGACGGCATTTGCTCATTTCGATCGCCGCGGGTGTGCCCCTGGCGCGGCTGGAAGCGGCGTTGCCCGCCGGCGCGCGCGTTGTGCGCGCGATGCCGAACACACCGGCCCTGGTCGGTGCGGCCGCCACGGGCCTGGCGGCGGGCAAAGCCGCCACGCGCGCCGACCTGGACCTGGCGGTGCGCTTGTTCTCGGCCGTGGGCGTTGCGTTCCCGCTCAAAGAAGCGCTCCTGGACGCCGTCACCGGTTTGAGCGGCAGCGGCCCGGCTTACGTGTATCAATTCATCGAGGCGCTCAGCGACGGCGGCGTGGCGTCGGGCCTGCCGCGCGAGGTGGCGACGAAGCTGGCGGCGCAAACGGTGCTGGGCGCCGCGCGGATGGTGTTGGAGACCGACCAGCATCCGGGCGCGCTCAAGGACATGGTCACCAGTCCGGGCGGCACAACCATCGAAGGGTTGCACGAACTGGAAAAGGGCCGGTTGCGCGCGACGGTCATGAGCGCCGTTCGCGCGGCGACCGAGAAATCGCGCAAACTCGGCCAGGCCGCATGAGTTTCCCTCCGCCCACCGAACGACAGGCGCGGCTGATCTGGACGGCGCTGTCGGGTCTGGCCGCAGCGGTCATCGTGGCGCTGGTTGTGGGATTGATCTGGGGACTGGGCCGGATTCTGGACGTGCTCTCGGGGGTTCTCTGGCCGCTGGCGGTTGCGGCGGTGCTCGCCTGCCTGCTGGACCCGTTGGTGGGTTTTTTGGAGCAACGCGGCGTGCCGCGGTTGCGGGCCATTCTGGCCGTGTTCGCCGTGGCCCTGTTGCTGGTGGCGGCCGTCGCGGCCAGTGTCGTGCCCCGCGTGGTGGTCGAGACGCAACAACTTCAGGCGCGCGTGCCCGTGTTCGCCGAAAAACTTCAGCGCCAGATCACCGAGCTGGTTCAGCATCCGCCCGCGGCCCTGCGCAGCGTTGTGGAACTGCTCTCCAAGCGCCCCAAACCGCCCGTGCCAGGCGGCGACATTCCCGCGCCGGAAACCGTCCCGCCCGCCGAGCCGACGCTCCTGGAACTGGTGGATCAGGAAACGCTCGCCCGGCTCACGGGCTGGATGGGCATTGTGCTCGAACAAATCGGCCTGTGGCTCAAGGCGCAGGCCGCGCGGCTGACCTCGTTGTTTGCCCTGCTCGCCGGCCTGGCGCTCGTGCCGATCTACGCCTTCTACTTTTTGCTCGAAAAACGCGGCATCGCCGCGCGCTGGCAGGATTACCTCCCGGTGCGCGAATCGCGACTCAAGGAGGAGGTGGTTTTCGTTCTCAGCGCCATCAACCAGTATCTGGTCGCCTTCTTTCGCGGTCAGGTGCTGGTGGCCTTGTGCGACGGGGTGCTTTACACGATCGGGTTTCTGCTCATCGGTCTGCCGTATGCCGTGCTCATCGGCGTGATGGCAACGGTTCTGACGATCATTCCGTTTCTGGGCGCAATCGTTACGACGATCACCGCGCTGGTGATCGCGCTGGTGGCCGGCGGTTGGAAACTCGCCGTGATGGTCGCCATCGTCGTCGCCATCGTTCAACTCCTCGAAGGCACCGTCATTCAGCCCAAAATCATGGGCAACCGCGTCGGCCTTCATCCGGTGGTCATCATCATCGCGTTGATGACCGGCACGACGTTGCTGGGCGGGATTTTGGGCGGGATTCTGGCGATCCCGCTGGCGGCGGCCCTGCGCGTGGTGCTGTCCCGCTACCTGTGGCGACCGCGCAACAGCGCCGCTGAACCCTAGCGCAGAACAACCACCCGCCTTTCAGCCGCACCGGGCCGACGCCCGACAACAAACCCGACGCTCGCCCTTGCCGGGCGCTTGGTCAGAAAACAGGCTGCCGTGCCCTGGGCGCGGGGAAACCCCTCACTCGTAGCGCAGCGCCTCAATCGGATCGAGCTGCGAGGCTTTGCGCGCCGGATAAAACCCGAAGAAAATTCCCACCGCCGCGCTGAACAAAAACGCCACGATCATCGCCTCCGGCGACGTGAGTGTGGGCCAGCCCTTCGCCGCCGTAAGCACCTTGGAGGCAATGATGCCCACCAGGATGCCAATCACCCCGCCGGTGCAACTGAGTGTCACGGCCTCGATCAGAAACTGCGCCAGCACATCGCGCGTGCGCGCGCCCATCGCCATGCGAATGCCGATCTCGCGCGTTCGCTCCGTGACGCTCACCAGCATGATGTTCATGATCCCGATGCCGCCGACCAGCAACGACACCACCGCCACCCCCGCCAGCAGATACCGCATCGTGTCGGCCGTCGCCGTCATCGCACTCATGATTTCCTCCTGGCTGCGAATGGTGAAATCGTCCTCCCGGCCGGGCGGAATCTTGTGCAACTGGCGCAACAACGACGTGACCTGCTCCTGCACCGCCGGCATGATGTCCATGCTTTCGGCCTGCAAATTGATGGCGCGGAACGAGGTCACGCCCAACAGGCGTTTCATCGCGCTGGTGTAGGGCACGATCAGGCAATCATCGTAATCGCTGCCGCCCAGCGACATGCCCTTGGGCTGAAGTTCCCCCACAATCACAAACGGCACGTTGCCCACGCGCACCACCTGGCCCACCGCCCCGCTCCCGGCGAACAATTCTTCCGAGAGCGTTTTGCCGATCACCGCCACCTTCGCCGCCCGCCGCACGTCGTTGTCGGTGAAAAATTCCCCCTCCTTGAGCTTCCAACCCCGAATCGCGAAATACTCTGGCGACACCCCATAAATGGTCGTGTAGGCGTTCTGGCCGCCCGCAATCACCTGACGCGACGTGCGCACCTCCGGACTGACGTTGCGCACGCCGGGAATTTCGCGCCGGATCGCCTCCAGGTCCTCCGGCGTGAGGGTGGGCATGGTGCCGAAGCCGTAACTGACCCCGCCCCGGCTGAAATTCCCGGCGAAAATCAGCATCACATTCTCCCCCATCGTCGCGATCTGCTGATGAATGACCCGCCGCGCGCCGTCGCCCAGGCTCACCGTGGTAATGACGGCCCCGACGCCAAAAATCACGCCCAGCATCGTCAGCGCCGCGCGCGTCTTGTTGCGCAACAGCGCGCGGAAGGCAATTCGCAAGGCAGCCCAAAAACGCAGCATGGTTACTCCATTTGACCGGCCGCGGCTCGCAGCCGCTCAAACACTAACGCCGGGCCGTCCACCACGCGAGCGGTTTTCGCCCTTCGGCCGTGCGACCGGCCCGCCGCACGCCGGCCCCGCCCCCGCCGCACCGGGTTCAGGCTTTCATTTGACCGCAGCCCGCCTCACAATCCGCCCCGCATGAAGTCCATGACGGGTTACGGGCGGGGCGAATGCGCGCGCAGCGGCTTCAAGGTCACGGTCGAACTCAGCTCGGTGAACCGCCGGCAAACCGAGATTTCCTTTCACATGCCGCGCGAAATTGAGGCGCTCGAAGCCCCGATGCGCGACCTGATTCATCGGCACGTCTCGCGCGGACGCCTGACCGTGCGCGTGGCTTTGCACTGCGCCGACGGCGGCGAGGCGGCGCGTTTGCACCTGAACGCGCCCCTGGCGCGCGCCTATGCCCGTGAACTCGCCCGGCTCGCACGCCGGCTCCGACTCCCCGGCCCGGTCACGCTCGATCACCTGCTCCGCGCTCCGGGCGTGTTTCAGACCGACGAGGAACTCGCCGACGCCGAGCGCCTCTGGCCCGCCGTCGAGCACGCCCTCAAGCGCGCCCTGGCCGCGCTGATCAAAACCCGCGAACGCGAGGGCGCGCATCTGGCCCGCGACCTTGCGGTTCGCATCGCCGCCATGCGGCGCGCCGTCGAACGCATCCAGGCCCGCGCCCCGAAGGTCGTCGAGCGTTACCGCCGCCAACTGCTCCAGCGCATTCGCAATGCCGGCCTCAAACCCGCCGTCGGCGAGGACGAACGGCTGCTCCGCGAGGTCGTGCTTTTCGCCGACCGCTCCGACATCTCCGAGGAGCTGGCCCGCCTCCGCAGCCATTTCCGGCAGTTCCAGGACTGCCTGCGCTCCAGAGAACCCGTGGGACGCATGCTCGATTTCCTCGCCCAGGAAATGAACCGCGAAATCAACACCATCGGCGCCAAGGCCAACGACGCGCTCATCTCGCGCGAAGTCGTCACCCTCAAAGCCGAGGTCGAACGCTTCCGGGAACAGGCCCAAAACGTCGAATGAACGCCGCGCTCATGACCGACTGGCTCAACTGATCCCACCATGCCCGACCCCGCCGCTTCGCCGTTGTTGATCGTCATCTCCGCCCCTTCCGGCGGCGGCAAAACGACCCTTTGCCAGGGCTTGTTGGCCGCCCGGCCCGGCGTCACCCGCGCCGTCACCTGCACCACCCGCCCGCCGCGACCGGGCGAAACCGACGGCGTGGACTATTACTTCCTCGACGCCGCGTCGTTCCTGAAACGTTTGCAGGCCGGCAATTTTCTCGAACACGCCACCGTCTATGGTCACAGCTACGGCACGCTCAAATCCGAGGTGCTCGGCAAACTCCGCGCCGGGATGGACGTGCTCTTGAACGTGGACGTGCAGGGGGCCGCGACCATCCGCGCCCGCGCGCAGGAAGACCCCGAACTCAAGCGCGCGCTGGTGAGCGTCTTCCTCACCCCGCCCACCGCCGCCGTGCTCGAAGAGCGTCTCCGCCGGCGCGGCACCGACAGCCCGGCCGTCATCCAAAAGCGCCTCAGCGTCGCTCGTCAGGAGGTCGCCCAGTGGCGCCACTTCGATTACCTCATCATCAGCCGCTCCAAGGACGAAGACCTGCAACGAATGCTCGCGATCATTGACGCCGAAAAACTTCGCACCCACCGGTTGCCGCCCCTGGAATTTTAAGTGACCTCGCCCCGGCAACCGTTACAGTTTTAATCGGTTTTGGCGCGACCGCGCCGGCGCAACCTGTTGTGACCCGCGGCGCAGCCCAACGCTCATGAGCCAACGCAAAAACATTGTCCTGGGGGTGACCGGCTCGATCGCCGCGCATCGGGCCGTGGATTTGGTCAGCCTCCTGACAAAGGCCGGTTACGACGTGCACGTGGTTCTCACCGCTGCCGCCCGGCAATTTGTCACCCCGCTGCCCTTTCAATCCCTCTCCCGCCAACCGGTCGTGACCGACCTCTTTGCCGAGGTCGAAAGCTGGCAGCCGGGCCACATTCGCCTGGCCGATGCCGCCGACCTGCTACTGATTGCGCCCGCGACGGCCAACATCATCGCCAAGCTCGCCCACGGCCTGGCCGACGATGCGCTCTCGTGCATCGCCCTGGCGTTGCCGCCCAAAACGCCCGTGCTCATCGCCCCGGCCATGAACGGCAAAATGTGGTTGCACCCCGCCACCCGGCAAAACGTCGCCACACTCAAGTCCCGCGGCGTGAAATTCATCGGCCCGGACAAGGGCATGCTCGCCTGCGGTTACGAGGGCCTGGGCCGACTCTGGCCCGTCGAGGACATCGCCCGCCGCGTGCAAAAACTCCTGCGGTAGCAACGCACAGTGTGAGACGCCCCTGGCCGTCGCGGCCGACCATTCCGAAGGCCCATCACAGCCAGCGGCACTTTCCATCCGTTCGAACATTTCACCCGTTGGTGTTTTTCATCCGTTGGCGGTTTTGGGCCGGGCACAAAACCGCTTTGAGTTCCCCGGCGGCTTTTTGGATAGTCTGAGCGGGACACATGACGCGTCCGCTCAAACACTGGGTGCACTGGCCGGGATGGAACCGGCTGTTGGGGCTGCTGGAAGTGCCCACGCTCGACCAGCAGCGGCGACTGGAGCGCGTCCGCGCCATGGAACGCAACCTGGTGCTCCCGGCCAAGGCCATCCTGCTCACCGCGCTGATCGCCTCCTTTTACACCTCGCCCTGGACCAGCACCGTCTTCGGCGCCATGGAGGTGGCGGTGGAGCTGACGCAGTTTTACTTCGCGATTTATTTGGCCGCCAACGCCATCGCCGCGCTGATCCTGCTCAACGTCAACCGCGTCCCGCTGACCGTCGCGCAGTGGACCGTCTTCACCATTTGCGTGATGGACGCGTTGATGCTGGCCGGCATCACGGTGGTGACGCTCGACGCCGCGAGCATTCTCTACTGGCTGCTGTTTCTGGTGTTGATTGTGCGCAACGCGGTGAGCGTGCCGCTGGGCCTCTCCCAACTGGCCCTGAACTTCGCCACCGGCGTGTGCTACCTGCTGGCCCACGTGAGCGAATCCTACGTGTTCGATCACCTCGACGAGCGCACCCAACAGGCGCTCGAAGACCTGGGCCATGCGGAGCTGTCGGTCGAGGTGGTGGCTCTGCGACTGGCACTGTTGTGGTTGCTGGCGATCTGTTGTGCGGGCGTGCAGGCGTTGCTGGAGCGCCAGCGGCTGGCCGAGGAGGAGGCGCGTGAATTCGGTCTGCGCGAGGGCCAGTTGCGTTCGGCGGGCCGCCTTGCCGCCGAGTTCGCGCACCAGATCAAAAATCCCCTCGCCATCATCAACAACGCCGCCTTCTCGCTTCAGCGCGCCCTCAAGCAGGCCAACCCCGAAGCCCTGCGCATCGTCGAAATCATCCAGGAAGAGGTCGCCCACGCCGACCAGATCATCACGCAGGTCATGGGCTACGCGCAGTTGAGCGAGGGCCGCGTCGAAAAACTCGACGTGCGCCAGGAACTGGACCGTGCCGTGGAAACGGTCTTTCCCCCCGGCGTGCCCACCGGCGTGGAGGTGCACCGCGACTACCGCGGCCCGTTCCCACCCCTGCTGATGCAGCGCCGCCATTTCACCGACACCATCGTGAACCTGCTTCAAAACGCCCGCGAAGCCCTCAACGGCCAGGGCACCGTGCGCCTCTGCGCCCTCACCCGACCCGATTACTCGGTCGAAATCACCGTGGCCGACGACGGCCCGGGCATTCCACCCGACAAAATCGAGAGAATTTTCGAGGCCTACTACACCACCAAGCCGCGCGGCACCGGCCTGGGCCTGGCGATGGTCAAACACAACGTCGAACTCTACGGCGGCAGCGTTCGCGTCGAATCAGAACTTGGAAAGGGCGCCAAATTCATTTTACTGTTCCCGGCTCGAACGCGCCTGTCGGCGGGCCAGCCGCAATGAATTCAACCACCGCATGAGCACTCTGTTGCCACCGGTTCTGGTCGTGGACGACGAAAAGAACATGCGCGCCTCCCTGCAAACCTTGCTGGGCGGTGAGGGCTACGCCGTGCGCGCGGTCGAGTCCGCCGAGGAAGCCCTGCAACGGCTCGCGGGCGAGGATTACTTCATGGTCATCACCGACGCGCGCCTGGGCGGCATGAGCGGCTACGAACTCACCGCGCGGATTCATCAGCAGTGGCCCGACCTGCCCGTGCTGATGATCACCGCCTACGCCACGCCCAAACTCGCCGTCGAGGCCATCAAGGCCGGCGCCATGGATTATCTGGCCAAGCCCTTCGCGCCCGAAGAACTCCTCCACGCCGTCGCCCGTTGCGCCGAGCGCCATCGCCTGCTGCGCGAAAACGCCGCCCTCCGCGCCCGCGCCACCGAAACCTACCAGCTCGAACACATCGTCGGCGAATGCCTCGCCATGCGCGAGCTGCGCCAGCTCATCCAGACCGTCGCCCCCACCGACTCGCGCGTGCTCATCCTGGGCGAAAGCGGCACCGGCAAGGAACTGGTCGCCGGCGCGCTCCACACCCTCAGCGCCCGACGCCACGCCGGTTACGTGCGCCTCAACTGCGCCGCCATCCCGGAAACGCTCCTCGAAAGCGAGTTGTTCGGCCACGAAAAGGGCGCCTTTACCGGCGCGCTGCGTCAGAAGCCCGGGCGCGTGGAGGAGGCCGACGGCGGCACGTTGTTTCTGGACGAAATCGCCGACATGAGCCGCCCCCTGCAGGCCAAGCTGCTGCGGTTTCTGGAGGACGGCAGCTTCACGCGCGTGGGCGGCACGCAGGAACTGCGCGTCAACGTCCGGCTCATCGCCGCCACCAACCGCGACATTGTCAGGGCCATCGCCGAGGAGCAGTTTCGCGAAGACCTTTTTCACCGGCTCAACGTCGTGCAAATCCGCCTGCCGCCGTTGCGCGAGCGCGGCGAGGACGTGCTGGTGCTGGCCGAGCATTTCCTGCGACTGTTCGGCCCCACGATGAACAAGCGCGTCAAAGGCATCTCCCGCCCCGCCCGCCAGAAACTCCTCGCCCACCACTGGCCCGGCAACGTGCGCGAACTGCGCAACGTCATCGAACGCGCGCTCATTCTGGAGACCTCCGACGAAATCCAGCCCTCCAGCCTGCCGGATTTCCAGGTCGAAACCCGCCTTCAGAAAACACCCGGCCTGCTGCCGCTGCCCGCCGGCGAATCGCTCGACGACATGCTCGCCAACTTCGAGCGCGACCTCATCCTGCGCACGCTCGAACAGCACCGTTACAATCTCACCCGCGCCGCCGAACGGCTCAAACTCAGCCGCCACGCCCTGCGCTACCGCATCCAGCGGCTCAACATCGCCCTGCCCGACGAAAGCGAGGAGGCCGGCGCCGCCGAACCGGCCGGTCGGTAGCGGCAAAGCCTCACATCCGATTCGACGGCACGGTTGGCAGCACAGGCTTCCGGTCTGCCGCTGCAGTCAGGCTTTCAGTTTGCAGCCCGCATTGGTGTAACAGTTTGCCGTCAAAGTCATTGTATAGCTGGAGCTTCCCGAAGGCGCACTTCGACACCACCATCTTTTCCCTGATGGCCACAGTTCATCCCAATGATGGCCCTGGCGGGCTTGGTCCAGCGCCCCCAAATTTCAAGCCAGCTTCCCCAAAACGGTGCCACCCGCTTGAACCTTGATTGTGCAATTGGTGCATGTCGATTTTGGGGCAAACCTTTGGTTCTCGTGGGTCACGCCGCTCCGAATCGCTCCCCTTGGAGATTCACCCGCAGCGGTGAGGTCTTCTCGGCCCGCGCTTGCGACCGCCACTGCACCCTCCTCAACTTCAGGTGGGTCATGGATACCCTTGGCCGCCGCTGCCGCTTAAACCCAGATTTTGCAGTTGGCTTGCCAATAAAGCCGTAAGTGCTTCACTGTGCTCGGGTTAACCAAACAGAAAGGAGCACAAAAAAGTGAAGCACCACTCAAACTCTAGCCGGGCCGATCAAGTCGG
>JAOAIM010000113.1 GCA_026414705.1 Verrucomicrobiia bacterium
CGCCCCGCATGAATGACACCCTCGCCCGAATGGAGGAGGCCGTCGTCGGGTTGGCCAGCCGTCCACCAGCCCCACCACCCTGAGCAATCCACTGGCACTTCCCGGTGTGGACCTGCCGATGCGCCAGCAGACCGCACGATCCGCCAAACATCCCCGTAACCACGCAAAATCCGGTTGCGTCTTTACAAAAGTAACGCGAGCGTATCACCACAAACCTTGGCCACTTTGAGACCATGAAAACGCGATGGATTTTGATCCTGTCCGTATTCCTCAACGCCGGGTTGCTGGCCGCCCTGGTCGCCACCCGGCGGCCCGCAGAACCGACAACCGCCCCGGGCACAGACGCCGGCCACGGCCCCTCTCGCACCGTTACCAGGGTCGTCCCGGGCGCTCCCACCCCGGCCCCGGCCGCGGTCGTCAACCCCCTCGACTGGACCAGCATCGAATCCGAAGACTACCGCCAATACATCGCCAACATGCGCGCGGCCAAGGTGCCGGAGGAAACCATCCGCGACATCATCATCGCCGACGTCAACAAACTTTACGCGGCCAAAATCGCGGCGCTGCGCCCGTCTCCGGCGGATTTCAAATTCTGGAAAACTCGTGACCGGGAAATGCGCGACGCCGAGCGACAGCGTCGCCAGAAAGAACGGGAACTTCTCGCTGAAAAACGGGCTCTGATCAAGGAACTCCTCGGCGTGGACCTGGAAACCGAAATGGCCCGGCAGACCGGTGAAGTGGACCGCGACTCTTTCCGCTACGGCTGGCTCTCGCCCGAAAAGCAGGAGCAGGTTCGCGAGCTTTTGGACAAATATCGCGAGCAGGAACGCGCCATCTTTGCCGAGGGCGGGTTCTCCCCCGAAAACCGCGCCAAACTCATGGCCCTCCGCGCCCAGCAGGAGGCCGAACTGGCCTCCATTCTGACCCCCGCTGAATTTGAGGAATATCAACTCCGCAACTCCTGGACAGCCCGCAACATGCGCGAAAACCTCGCCGCCTTCCAACCCACCGAGCGGGAATTCCGCGAAATCTTCAAACTCCAGAAGGCTTTTGACGATCAATTCGGCATGTGGCGCGGCGGCGGCGATGAATCCTTCTGGCAAGCCCGTGAACAGGCCCAACAAGCCCTCGAAGAACAACTCCGCGCCATCCTCGGCGACCAGCGATATCAGGAATACGTCTTGTCCCAGGACCCGCGCTACCGCGACATCTTCGACTTCGCCCAAAACAACAACCTCGCCGCCGACACCGCCAAAAAAATTTACGAAGTGCGCATGGCCGCCGAAGCCGAACGCCAGCGCATCCAGAACGACGCTTCCATCCCGGCTGAACAGCGCCAGGCCCAACTGGCACTCGTCGCCAACCAGGCCAAACAGGCCCTCGGCACACTCCTTGGCCCGGACACCCTCAACGCTTACGTCCAGAGCGAAGGCCGCTGGCTCAGCCGACTCGAAAGCGGCAGCAGCGGCGGACGCCAGGGCTTCGGCGGCGGTGGCCCGCCACCCGGACGCGGTTTCCGCGGCCGACGCGGTTAATTGCTTTGCGCCACCGTCCCGGCGGTCGCGTGGGTCGCGGCTCGCTCGCCGAGACCCTCTGGCGGCTGATCTTCAGCTTGCCGGCTTGCCGCCTTTGAGCCGCGCCACCGCTTCGGTCATCTCGTTGAGATGCGTCTCGGCCTGCGGGGAGTCGGTCACGTGCGCAATTTTGCCGTCCAGGCCGATGAGAAAACTCACGCGCCGCGCGAAGTTGCGCCCCGGCACCCGCACCCCGTAGGCTTCGGAAATTTTCCCGTCGGTATCAGCCAGCAACGTGAAGTTGAGTTGGTATTTGGCAATGAATTGCTGGTGGCTCTCGGGCGAATCAAAACTCACACCCACCACCTCCACTCCCTGCTTCTTCAATTCCTCCATCCGATCGCGAAACCCGCACGCCTCCTTGGTGCATCCCGGCGTGTCGTTTTTCGGGTAGAAGTAAAGCACAACAATTTTTTTCCCGATCCGTTTCTCCAGCTTCCAGGTTTTGCCATCCTGATCCTTGCCGGTGATCAGGGGCGCTTTGTCCCCCACCTTGGGCATCGGGGCATTTTGAGCAAATGCCGGCAACCCCGCAATCACCCCCGCCAGCGCCACGATTGAAACGGCGATACTTGTGTTCATGGTGTTCATGTGATTGATCCCGCGCTCATCTACGTCGGGGTTCTTACGCCCGTAGCCCGCGGCTGTCAAATGCCCTCGCGGGTCGGAGCCGCCAACCCGGTTGGACCGCCGGGGAACGCCCCCAACCGTTTTGTTGAAACAACCAGCCTGAACATTTCGCGTTCGGTGCGGCTGTTTTGAGCAGCACCGCACCTCAGCCCGAACAACGCGGTCAACCCAGCCCGAATCGCGCCTCAACCTCAACCCTCTCGGATCCTCCCGCCCTAATTGACCGGAGACGAATCGGGTCCGCTCACGCGCCTGCTGGCGCGTCCCTTGCGCCCCCTCCGGCCAAACCGTATCGTGACGCGGAGTCAAGAAAGCCATGAAACGACGTGTGATTTTCGGGCTGGTGGCCCTCGCCCTGGCCGTGAATCTGGCCGTCGGTGCGCGGCTCTACCTCGGCACCGCCGCCACCGAAAAAGATTCGCCCTATCCGTACCTGGAGCTCTTCTCCCTGGTCATGGAGCGCGTCCGCAAAGATTACGTGGACGGCAAGGACCTCACTTACGAAGCACTCGTGCACTCCGCCCTCAAGGGCATGATGCAGCAACTCGACCCCCACAGCGAATTCCTCGAACCCGACCAATACCGCGACCTGCAGGACGACACCCAGGGCCAGTTTGGCGGTCTGGGTATTGTCGTCTCCATCAAGGACAACGTCGTCACCGTCGTCGCGCCCATGGAAGACACCCCCGGTTGGCGCGCCGGAATCCTCGCCGGCGACCAGATCGTTCGCATTGACGGGCGCAGCACCGAGAAAATGACCCTGCCCGAAGCCGTCAAACTCCTGCGCGGCGAACCCGGCACCCAGGTCACCATCACCATCCATCGGCCCTCCACCGGCCTGACCCGCGAACTGACCCTCACCCGCGCCGTCATCAACGTGGACATGGTCCGCGACATCAACGGCAAAAAGGAATTCCCGCTCGACCAGGACAAAATCGGCTACGTCCGCATCACCCAGTTCGGCGAGCGTACGACCGAGGAACTCGACGCCGCCCTGCAAAAACTTCGCGCTCAGGGCATGACCGGCTTGATCCTCGACCTGCGCTGGAACCCCGGCGGCCTGCTCGAACAGGCCGTCGCCGTCTGCAGCAAGTTCCTCCCGCGCGGCCAGCTCGTCGTTTCCACCGAGGGCCGCGGCTCGGTTCAAAAATTCACCGCGCGCGGGCGCGGCGACGAGTTGAATCGGATGCCGATCGTCGTCCTGGTGAATGTCGGCAGCGCCAGTGCGGCGGAAATCGTCGCCGGTTGCCTCCAGGACACAAAGCGCGCCGTCATTCTGGGCGAGACCACCTTCGGCAAAGGCTCGGTCCAAAGCATCCTCCCGTTGCCGCAGGGCGCGGCCCTGCGCCTGACCACGGCCAAATACTACACCCCCAGCCACAAGGTCATTCACGAGCACGGCATCACACCCGACATCGAGGTCATCATGAGCGACGACGAGGAGCGCGCCGCCTTCGCCCGACGTTCCCCCGGAGGCATTGAGGCGCTGGAGCCGGCTGAACGCGAACGCCTGAGCAAACTGGCTGACACGCAACTGGAACGCGCCCGCGACCTGCTTCGCGGCATTACCCTCTTCACGCAACGCGGCGTCCCGCGCCCGCCGCTCCCGCACGCGGCGCTGAAAAAATGGCCGCGCGCTAGACCATCCGCGCCCGTCAACACGCAGCCCCGGCTTTGGGCATCGCCCGATTCCGGGTCAGTGGCCCGTGCCACCACTGCCCTCGCTCGGCCCAATTCCATTCAATCCGGACAACGAACCATCCCGACCCGACCCGTCCTCCGGCCAGAGGCCGACACCACCAGCAAGACACCCTGTCCCCTTTTGTGCATTCGATGTTCGATGTTGAATGTTCGTTGTTCGATGTTTTCCAGCGGGCGCCGTGCGCGCTCCCTCTCCCAGCGGGAGAGGGTTGGGGTGAGGGAGAACGCGTCGGGAGGATGGAGGTGTTCACGTGCTTGCGGAGTCTCACCCTCACCCTTTCCCTCTCCCTCGAGGGAGAGGGATTGCCCAACCTGCATATTTCACACTCATTGAGAACTGATTTCATTAGCACCGGGCTTTAGCCCGGTGAACCGGCGGCAACCCGCCTCGCAAGCCGTTTCAACGGCTTGGGACACGCTGCGAAAAGCCGCTGAAGCGGCTTGAAGCGATTGATCGGCGTTTTTCACCGGGCTGAAGCCCGGTGTTAATGAGAGGTTTGCGAAATATGAGGCAAAGGCTTCGCCCCCGCTGGGCCGTCCACCGCCAGCGCGCCAGCGTTTTGGAGTGCGGCGGCTTGCCGCCGCTTTTGGATTTGCCGACTTCCAGTCGGCAGCACAGCAGATTTCCAATCTACGCTACGCCCCGACGCTTCCCCGCTCCGACGCTCCACGATCCATTCGATGTTCGATGTTCAGTGTTGGTTGTTCGATGTTGCGCCGAAGCGTTCACCCTCACCCTTTCCCTCTCCCTCGAGGGAGAGGGAATTCGCAAACCGTCCACCGCGAGCGCGACAGCGTTTTGGGTGCGGCGGCTTGCCGCCGCTTTTGGATTTGCCAACTGCCAGTCGGCGAGACGGCAGCTTTGCAATTTGCGCTCCCTTCTGACGCTCCCACGCTCCGACGCTCTAACGCTCCCCGCTTCACGCTCCCACGCCTCAGCGCCTTTGCGTCTTTGCGTCTTGGCGTTGAAGAACGTTTTCGGCGGGACGCCGAAAACGGCAGGTGAGATGCGCCCGCTCCCTTCGGTCACTCGATGTTCGGCGTTTCCCCGAGCGGGGTCTGTTGGAAAAGCTCTGCAAACCGGCGGCTATCGGTAGCCGTCAGCGAGTGAAGATCAATCCTGCAACACAAAAGCTCGGACCAACAACCCGGGGAATCAAGGGCACCAGGGGACACCTCGTTTCTGGCGCAGGCCGCGGTTCAGCCGCGCAGGAATTTGGCCACCGCCTCGGTGCGCGTGCGCACCTGCAACTTTTCGTAGATGCGCCGGATGTAGGTGTGCACGGTCTCGTAACTGATGCCGAGTTTGTCGGCGATTTCCTTGTAGAGAAAGCCCTGCGCGAGCAGGTCAAGGACTTCCCGTTCGCGCGGCGAAAGGTCGCTGGCCTGCGCCGACGCCTCGGCGGAAGCGGCCGTCGCGCCGGCGGGAGCAACAGGAGTTGCCGGCGCGCTCGAAGGAGCGTGCGGCGCGGGTCGCTGGAAGGATTGAACGACCTTGCGCGCGATGTGGGCCGACATGGGCGAGCCGCCGCGATGCACTTCACGAATCGCCTCCAGCAACTCCTCACGCGGCGTGCGCTTGAGCAGATACCCCGTTGCCCCGGCGGCCAGCGCGTTGAAGATGTTGTCGGTGTCCTCATACACCGTGAGCATCACGATCTGCGTCTGCGGCAACAACGCCTTGAGCCGGCGCACACACTCCACGCCGTTCATGCCGGGCAAGTTGATGTCCATCAGCACCACGTCCGGTCGCTCTCGGGGAATGCCCTCCAGGGCCGCTTCGGCACTCGGATGCTGGCCGACGCATTCAAAACCCTCGGCCCGCGCCAGCACCCGCGCCAGTGTGCCGCGCAACTGGTCGTTGTCCTCAACAATGGAAACCTTGATGGCCATGCGTTCCTCCGCGAGCGTCTCGCCCGCCTGCGAACGGGTCGTTAATGCCCCGCCGCCCGCGTTCCGGCCCAGGGCACGCTCAACCGCACCAGCGTGCCACCGTTGCCACCAGGGCCGATGTAGAATTCACCGCCGACATCTTCCATGCGACGGCGCATGTTGCGCAAACCATTTCTCCCGGAGGCGGACGTGGCCACGTCCGGCGGCAAACCGCGTCCGTCGTCTTCGATTTCCAGGTGAAAACGATGCGGCTCGAGTCGCAACCGCACGCGGGCGGAGGTGGCGCGGGCGTGTTTGACGACGTTGTTAACTGCCTCCTTGAACGCAAGAAACACGTGGTGGCGCGTGTCCGGCGGCAACGACACCTCCGGCAGCGGTTCGGGCACTTCGAGCCGGTAACGCAACCCGGCCAGCGCCAGGTAATCCTGGGCGTATTTGCAGGCGTAGGTGACGAGGCTTTCGAGCGTGTCGTTGGCCGGGTTGGCGGCCCAGACGATCTCGTCAAGCGCGCGCGTGGTCTCGCGCGCCGTCGCCGCAATCTGCCGCGCGTGTTCGGCCACCTCATCCGGCTGCGCGCGGTCGGCCTCCGCCAGTTCGCCGAGCAGGGCGATTTGCGTCAGGTTCGCGCCGAGCTGGTCGTGCAGGTCGCGGGCGATGCGGGCACGCTCGCGTTCGATGGCCTCACGCTGCCGGAGGTGTTCGACCTGGCGCTGGAGCTTGCGCGTGGAAACAAAGTGCACGCCGCCAGCCAGCGCGCCGAGCAGCGCGGCCACCGCCGCGATCCGAAACCACGCCGTCTGCCAGAACGCCGGCCGCACCTTGAGTATCAGCCCCGCCGCCTGCGGTTGCCAGACGCCGTCCTCGTTGGCGGCGGTGACTCGGAAACGATACTCGCCGGGTGGCAGCTTGGAATAAATCGCCACGCGCCGTTCGCCCGCCTCGATCCAATCCGGATCAAAGCCCTCCAGTTGATAACGGAATCGCGCGCCCTGCGGCGCCGCCAGGTTCAGCGCAGTGTAATGGACTTCGATCGGCGCGCGCCGAAATTGTGGCGCGACCTCCAGTCGCCCGGGCGCCACGCCCCGCAGCGCGTTGGTCTCCTGCGCCCGCCCGGCCACGCGCACCGACTCGATCACCACCGGCGGCGCCACCGGATTCGGGCGCAACGCCTCGGGCCGCACCGACACCAGGCCCTGCGTGGTGGGAAACCACAGCCGCCCGTCGCGGGTGCGCGCCACCGCCGGCTGCGAACCTTGCGAACACTCGCGCGTGGGCAGACCGTCCACCTCGCTGAACGCGCGTCCCGCCAGCGACGACAGCCGGCCCTGAGCCACCGCCGCGAAGTTGGTTTTCGGCACGCGCATCAGCCCGGCATTGGAGCCGATCCACAACTGGCCCGCGTCGTCTTCGGCCAGGTAGCTGATACCGTTGCCGACCAGTCCCTCGGCGGTGGTGAACCGCGACCAGCGTCCGCCGTGCAACCGCGCCAGGCCCGCGCCCGTGCCCACCCACAGCACGCCCTCCGAATCCACCAGCAGCGCCGAGATGTTGTCGCTGGGCAACGCCCCGTCGCGCTTCCGAAACACCGTGATCCGACCGTCCCGCAACCGATTGAGGCCGCCGCGTTCGGTGCCAATCCACAGATTGCCCTCTGCGTCGTCGGCCAGCGCGCGCACGGCGTCCGCCGAAAGCCCCTCGCGCGTGGTCAACACTCGCCACTCCCGTCCGCCCTCCCAGCGCACCAACCCGCCCTGCGTCCCAAACCACAACCGGCCCGCGCGATCCTGATGAATCGCCGCCACCTCCAGATTCACAATCTCGAAGCCGGGCGGTTGTTGAAAACGCTCGCCCACCAGTTGATACAACCCTCCCCGCCACGTGCCCACCCACACGCGAGCCTCCCGGTCCACAAACACCGAGCGAATGAACAAATCCCCCAGCCCCTCCTCGTGCCCGAAATGCCGCGCCGCGCCCTCCCTCCAGTAAACCAGCCCGCCGCCGTTGAAACCGATCCACAGCCCGCCCTGCGCATCGGGACAGACGGTTTGCACAACCCAGCCCCGATACGGTCGCGCGATGGCAAACGGCGAGCGCCGTACGCGATTCAGCCCGCCGCCGGCTGTCCCCACCCACAAGTTCTCCTCCCGATCCACCCACAGCGACAGAATGCCGTTGTGCGAGAGGCCCTGCTCGCTCGTAATTCGTGTGACGCCGCCCTTCGCGTCAAACCAGAACACCCCCTCGCCACCCGCCGGATTTTGCGTCCCGATGACCAGATGCCCCGCGTTATCCACGCACGCGGCGGAAACCTGCGTGTCGTTGCTCCATGGATACGCTCCCAGGTCCAGGGCCAACCGGTTCGTGCGCCAGAGTTGAATGCGCCCGTCCGCCAGTCGCCAATACCCGAACTCGGCGAAATCCCGCGACCCGGCCGGGCGCGCTGCCAGCGCCGCATCCAGCCAACCCGCTGCCAGAAACTGTTCCCAGGGCAGTGCGCGCGACGGGAAATCCGCGCCGAGGTTCAGGCTGAAAAGCCCCCAGTTAACCCCCGCCCACAAGCGCCCGCCGTCGGTGAACACCGTGCGATACGAGCTGGGCATCCCGCCCCGCTGCGGGTCGTGTCGCCACACCTCCACGCTCCCGTCGCGGTAGCGGCAGAGGTGTCCGTCGGCGGTGTAATACCACACCGCGCCACGCGGGTCTTCGCACAGGGCCATCACCCGCGGCACGGGCGTGTCCGCGGGCTGACCCGGATCGCGCACTTCCACGATGCGCCCCTGCTCGAGGAGCCGCAGCCCGGCGGTTTCCGTGCCCACCCACAGATTGCTGCGGCTGTCCTCGAACAACAGCACGATGCGCCCGCTGCCCAGCTCCGGCGTGTTGCCCTCGTCGAACACGCTGAAACGCATGCCGTCAAAGCGCACCAGACCGTTGAGCGTGCCCAGCCAGAGGTAACCGTCGCGCGTCTGGGTGATCGCGGTCACGGCGCTTTGTGGCAGGCCCTCCCGAGTGCTCCAGGAACGAATCGCGAACAGGGGTGCGGTCAGCTCGCCGCCGGGTGTTTCCGCGCCGGGCGCGGTGCCAGGCAACACTCCACACCCCAGCGCAGCAACGCCGCAGAGCCGTTTGAGATGGTTCCACATGTTCGCGTCCGGACGGCGCCGGCGGGCGGCCAAACGACGTTTCCAGCATAGGTTGGCCCGCCAGATTGGAAAAGCCGGCAACGGCAGCGGCGCATCGCACGCGAGACGCGCGCGCTGCCCTTTCATTCGCAATTTGCAATGCCCAATTTGCAATTTGAAATTTGCAATCTTCCAGTGGCCATTACGCCCGCGGCTCCATTCGATGTTCGATGTTGGCTGTTCGTTGTTCGATGTTGCGCGGAGCGTGCGAGTGCGCTCCCTCGCCCACCGGCAGAGGGTTGGGTGAGGGCGAACGCATCGTGAGAGTCTGGGCGACCGAATCCTCGCGGCACTTCACCCTCACCCGTTCCCTCTCCCTCGAGGGAGAGGGAATTGCCCAAGCCGCCATCGGGCAGCTTGTTCGTCCGGTGGTCACGCATGGCCCTGTTCAAAGTTCAAGGTTCAAGGTTCAAAGTTCAGAGTTTGGAGTGCTGGGTGTCGGCGCTTTCGGCTCGCCGACTGCCAGTCGGCGGCACAGCAGATTTCCAATCTGCGCTACGCTCGCCACGCTCCACGCTCCGACGCCCCACGCTTCAACGCTCTGACGCGCCGAGATTCCGAGGCCCGGCGACTCAACGGCTTGTCCCCAGGTGCGGTCGGGCCGCTTCGAGCATCCGTTCCTGCACCAGTTGGAGATAGGAAGCAGCGATGGGATTGTCCTTGCCTTGCAGGCGCAGGGAGCGTTCCAGCCACGGGCGGGCGGCGGCGTATTCGCCTTTGAGTGCGTAGTGCCGCCCGATTTGCGCCGCCATGAAATAGCCGTTGGGGTCGAGCTCGTTCGCCCGCGCAAAAAACGGTTCGGCCTCCTCGAACCGTTCCAGCCAGTCCAGGCACATGCCAATGCCCATGAAGTTGTAACCGTCATAGGGATGGGCGTTGGTGCCCCGCGAGTACCACCGGATCGCCTGCTCGGCCAGTTGCATGTAGTTGGTCGGGCCTTCAAAGCTCTGGGTGCGGTAAATTTCACCCAGTTCGTAAAGCGTCTCGAAATTGTTCGGCTCGACGGCCGCGGCCCTGGCCAACAGCTCGGCGCGCGCGTCGGAAAAAATCGGCGCGCCCTGAGCGCGGCTGCGCCAGAGCTGCTCGGGCACCAAGCGCACTTGCTGCACGCCCAGGAACACCGCGCCCGCCAGCACCGGGACGCTCACCGCCACGCGCAACGGCGCGCCCAAACGCACCCAAAACCGTTCGGTTGCAAAGCGCACGTGGCTGCTCAGCAGCGCCGCCAGGGCCACGGCCACGATCGCGTTGGCCGGAACGTGCAGGTTGAAGTCCAGGCAGGAATGCACCAACAGGGCAAACAGACCCAGCGCGCCGCCCAGCACGAAGGCGAACTTGTTGCTCTGGGCTCGTTTGAAGGGATTCTCCGACCGGCGCACATGCCGCCACGTGCGCAACGTCGTGATCACCAGCGCGATCAAGCCCGCGCCCACGATGATCCCGCCGACCACGCCCCAGTCGGCGAGCGTGTTGAGATATTCGTTGTGCGCGCGGTCCGGGCGGAGTTGCAACGTCGGCGGGCGATACTCCCGGAAGCGGTAATCAAAGTGCCCCGGCCCGACCCCGAACCACAGGTGGTCGAGCCACATCCGCACCGTGCCCTGCCAAATTTCCACGCGCGTATCCATTTCGGGCTTTTTGCCGACCTCGACCCCCGCCTGAATGCGTTCGCTGAACAGCTCGGTTTTGGACACCGCCACACCGCCACCGATCAACAACAACGCCAGCATCGCCAGTGACGGCAACCGGTAGCTGCGGTGAAACGCCAGAATCGTGAAAAAAGCGATCAGCGAAAGACCTGCCCCCAGCCACGTGCCGCGCGAGCCGGTCACCACCATGCCCGCCAGAATCACCAGGGCCGCATACGCCAGAAGCACCCGCGTGACCGGTTGAGCCCGCCCCACCAGCAACCACGCCAGCGCCAGCGGCAAGACCATCTCCAGAAAACCGCCCAGATGATTCGGGCAAATGTAAGTGCCCGTGCCGCGTCCTTTGTAGGGCGTTTGAAACCACCAGACGCGGTCCGTCCCGGTCAAATACTGCACCACCGCCCACGCTGCGATGGGCACAGCCAGAAAAATCAGCGTGAACGCGATGACCTGCACAAATTCCTGCCGGTGCAGGTTGTTGAGGATCGCAAAAAACAGGACCGCATACACCACGATGCGAATCAGTTCCCAGCGACCGGCGTATTCGATGTCGCACGTCAGATACCGGACCACGGCGTAGCCGCTGAAGGCGACCACCGCCCAGGCCAGCGGCGGCCAGAGCAGGGTCGTTTGCGGTTTGGCCCACAGCCGCAGCAGCCACAACACCGCCACCCCAAGCGCCAGTGCCTGAATGACCAGAAACTCCTGCGCACGCGACGCCCCGAGCGCCAGCGGGCCGAACACCAGAATGCCCAGCACCAGCGCCAGAATCCCCCGCTCGCAAAACGTGTCCAATGCCTCCCGGTTCATCGGAATGCCGTCGCTCTCAACCGCCTGAATCCCGGCGCGCCCCAACCCCAACCCGCCAGGACGCGACCACCAAGGACACGAAATCCGCGAACCGCACCGAACCGCGGCACGCCCATCCGGCGCCCGCTGCCCGGCGCAGTTGCTCCGAGGCGATGGAATTCCCCGGGTTCAAACCCGCCTCGATCTTCGTCATGTCACCTCGTGCGTGGTGGCGACTTCACCTGCCGGATGCTCCGTTTGTCCGTCGCGCAACCGGACGCCCCGGCAAAAACCGCATTTCATCCTTCCAACCGCCCGCGCTCGCGCTCGAACATGCTCGGACACGCGCGCTTCGTAAAGGGACTTTTCCCGGAAAAAGCCACTTCGGCCCGCTGCCCCGGCCGCCCTTGCACTTGAAACGATGTGTCTCCCTGCGTCGCGCACGAAAGGCATTTGCGCTTGAGACTTCTGACAGGCTCGTCCTCACTGAACCGGCAAACCGAATCGAACCCATGCGTGCCCGAACACAGCCGGCCCGGCCCACCCAACGCGCCGCCCGAATCGAATCCGCTTACCACACCGCCCGCGAACGGTACGCCGAGCTGGGCGTGGACACCGAAGGCGCCCTGGCCCGGCTGGCGCGCGTGCAGGTCTCCATCCACTGTTGGCAGGGTGATGACGTGCGCGGATTCGAAGGAGGCGAAGCCGCCCCCGGCGGCGGGCTGGCCGTCACCGGCAACTATCCCGGCCGCGCCCGCACGTCCGATGAATTGCGCGCCGACTTCCAGCAGGCGCTCGCTCTGATTCCGGGCCGACACCGGTTCAATTTGCACGCCAGCTACGCGGAAACCGGCGGGCGGCGCGTCGAGCGTAATGCCCTCGAGCCGCAGCATTTTCGCAACTGGATCGCCTGGGCCAGGGCCATCGGCATCCGGCTCGACTTCAACCAAACTTTCTTCGCTCACCCAAAAGCCGCCGACGGATTCACCCTCTCGCACCGCGACCCGGCCATCCGCCGCTTCTGGATCGAGCACGCCCGGTGCTGCCGCGAAATCGGCGCCGCAATGGGTCGCGCCCAGGGCGACCCCTGCCTGGTCAACCTGTGGATTCCCGACGGCATGAAAGACACGCCCGCCGACCGCCTCGGCCCGCGCCAGCGACTGCTCGAGTCGCTCGACGCCGTTTTCAGCACGAAATTCGACCGACGCCACCTGCTCGATTCCGTTGAACCCAAACTCTTCGGCATCGGCTCGGAAAGTTACGTGGTGGGCTCGCACGAGTTTTACCTCGGTTACGCCCTGAGCCGCGGCATCCTGCTCACGCTCGACACCGGCCACTACCACCCCACCGAGAGCGTTGCGGACAAGATTTCCGCCGTGCTGCTGTTCCTGCCGCAAATCGCTCTCCACGTCAGCCGGGGCATCCGCTGGGACAGCGACCACGTCGTGACCTGGACCGACGACCTGCAGGCGCTGACGCAGGAAATCGTCTGGGGCGGCCACTTGGAACGCGTGCGCCTGGGTCTGGACTACTTTGACGCGAG
>JAOAIM010000114.1 GCA_026414705.1 Verrucomicrobiia bacterium
GCGGAGGAAGCGCCGGGGTGAGGGAGAACGCGTCGTGCGGATGAGAGTGTCCAGATGCTTCGCGGGACTCTGTTGCGCCCCTTCGGGGCTTGAGAGGGTTTTGGGGCGTCGGCAACCCAAGGGCGTTGCCTTGGGCTAACCTTCTGCTCGCGCCTTCGGCGCCCAAGGCTGTTGGTGAAACGCTGTGTTCGGTAAGACGCCGAAAACGGCACGCGAGACGCGTGTGCTCCCCTGGTCTTTGCCTCCTTCCTGAGTTCGTCCTTCGTTGTTCGATGTTCAGTGTTCGGTGTTCGATGTTCACCGCTCTGCCAAGCCTCACCCTCACCCTGCCCCTCTCCCTCAAGGGAGAGGGAATTGCCCAAACCATCTCACGGGCCCGTTCGCCCGGGGCTTGCGCTCAGGATGGTGCGGCCTCAGCCAGAAAAGGCGGGATGGGACATTCGAGCGCCTCGGCGATGGCGCGGAGCAACTCGGCCTCCGGTTCCTGAATCAAGCCGTCGGCGCCAACCACGCGCACACAGGCTTCGAGGACGTTTTTCTTGATCTGCGGAGCGGCCTGCGCGAGACGGTCGAGTGCCGCGCTCACGGCCCCCAGATCGCATCGTTCCAGGGGCAGCAGCTCCAGTTCGACCCCGGGCACGCGCAGATACGGCGCGCCGGTCTCAAACGCGCGCGCGACGGCCGCCGGATCGTTGCTGCTGACGTTCGCCAGCGCCGAGAGCAACACCACCGCGTCGGCCACCAGGGGTTTCATGCTGTAATACTGCACCACTTTTCTCCGCGCGCCCGCGAAGCGCGACTCGAGCTGCCGCTCCACAATCTGGGTGAGGGTGAACTCGAAAAGATCAATTTGCGCGTCGCTTTCGATCAACACGCGCAGCGCTTCCCGGAATCGCTCGAACTCCTCGCGGCGCAACTGTCGGAGGGCGGGCAGGGCCAGGTTCACCAGCGGCAGTCGGGCGCGCGCGGCCAGCGCTGACACCTCCCCGTGCAGGGCCGCCACGCGCTCGCGCAGGGACGCTCCGAACCGACTTTCCAGCAGAGCGAGTTGTCGGGCACGGAGCGAGTCGTCCCGGCTCAGCAACAGCGCCAGCAACAGCGCCTGCGCGCCGACGGGTTCGCGTGCCGCAACGCGAACGCTCTCGGAAAACGCCGCACGCAACTGCTCGGCATAGCGCAAGTGCTGAACCGTGGGCTGGCCGACGAGCGGCATGACCGCCTGGGCGCGAACCACCACACGGCCCGGGCGCGTCAGCGGCGTGGCCTCCGGCCCGGGCGCCCCGCGCGGCGGGCTTTCCGCCAGTGCCTCGAGAAACGCCTGTTGTTCAGGGCCGGACCGCGGCGCTTTGAACTGGCCGTCCCAGGTTGGGTCAATGGCCCGGATGCGCGCCTCAAGGGGCGGATGGGTGGCGAAGAGCGAAAGGAAGGCCTGGCGGAGGCCGTTGGCGAAAAACATGTGGCAGGCGTCGGCGGCGTGTTCGGAGTGCAGACGCGAGCCGAGCACAGCGATTTTCTGGAGCGCCCCGGAAAGTCCCGCCGGGTTGCGGGTGAACTGAACCGACGCAGCGTCAGCCAGGAATTCGCGTTGCCGACTCACCGCCGCCTGAATCAGCCGTCCGAAGAAAACGCCGATCGAGCCGATGAGAATCAGCAACAGGCCCAGCAGCGGCAGCGGATTGCGGCGTCCGCGCGAGCGCAACAACACGCGGCCGATGGTCGCCAGGCACAGGATGCCGAAGATGATCCCGATCAGCCGCACGTTCAGCCGCATGTCGCCGTTGAGGATGTGGCTGAACTCGTGGCCGATGACGCCCTGCAATTCGTCGCGGTTGAGCGTTTTGAGGCAGCCGCGCGTGACCGCCACCACCGCGTCGGCCTGCGTCAGCCCGGCGGCGAAAGCATTGATGCCGCGCTCCTCGTCGAGCACATAGACCTTGGGCACGGGCAGACCGGAGGCGATGGCCATTTCCTCGACCACGTTGAGCAGACGGCGCTCTTCGAGGTCGTGCGTGCCCGGCAGCACGGGGCGACCGCCGAGCGATTCGGCCACAACGCTGCCCCCGGCGGAGAGTTGGGACATTTTCAACCAACTGCCAAGGGCGACGACAGCCAGCGTGCCCAGCGTGGCGATGAGGAACAACTGAGGATTCCAGAGCGAGGGCGTCGGACGCCCGCCGTAGCGGTGCGCCTCCAACGCGCCGCCGAACACCAACCACAGAGCCAAATAAACCGCCAGGACAATCCCCACCACGGCCAGCGCGAAGTAAAACACCAGCCAGTGGGTTTTGCGTCGAGCCTGGTCCTGTCTTTCAAAAAAATCCATGCTCGTTGAGCGGTTTAATCGTTAAAAAGTTAAAAAATGGACGGCCTTTCGGGCCACCTGCACGATTTAACCTTTTGGACGATCCAACCTTTTAACCCTTGAGCGCTTGAACGCCTAAAACTGCACCTTCGGCGCTTCGCGTTCCTCGGGTTTCTGCACGACGAACAACTCCGCCGGGCCAAAGTTGAACAGGCCCGCCACGATGTTGCTGGGGAACACCTCGCGCTGGGTGTTGTAAGCCATGACCGCGTCGTTGTAGGCCTGGCGGGCGAACGCGACCTTGTTTTCCGTCGAGGTCAACTCCTCCATGAGCTGGAGCATTGTGGTGTTTGCCTTCAAATCCGGATAGGCCTCCGCCAGCGCAAAGAGGCGGCCCAACGTGCCGGCCAGCGTGCCTTCGGCGGCGATGAGTTGTTTCATGGCTTCGGGATTGGTCGGATCGGCAGCGACGCGCGTGCTGGCGGACGCGGCGGCGTTGCGCGCGGCGATGACGGCCTCCAACGTGCCGCGCTCGTGTTTGAGATAGCCCTTGGCGGTCTCGACCAGGTTGGGGATCAGGTCGTAGCGCCGCTTGAGCTGCACATCAATTTGTGCCCAGGCGTTTTTGAAGCGATTTCGCAGCGTGACCAGCTTGTTGTAGGTGCCGGCGATGAACAGCACCAGGAACAGCAACAACGCCGCTACGAGAATCAACAACAGGACAATCGGAGTCATAACAGGCCTTCGGTTAATGGTTGAATGACCAGTAGGCCAAACCCGCCGCCGTGGCAATCAGAATCAGGTGGCCGACGTGGGAGCGTCAGAGCGTCGGAGCGTGGGAGCGTCGCGCAGATTGGAAATCTGCTGTGCCGCCGACCGGCAGTCGGCGAGGCGAAAGCGCCGACACCCAGCACACCGAACTCTGAACTTTGAACAAGGCCATGCGTGAGCAGCGGGCGAGCAAGCGGCAAATGGCGGCTTGGGCAATCCCCTCTCCCTCGAGGGAGAGGGCCAGGGTGAGGGTGAAGCCGCCGTGAAGATTTGAACGCCCCAATTTCACGAAGCGTTCTCCCTCACCCCCGCCCTCTCCCGCTGGGAGAGGGAGTGCGGGCGGTGCGCACTGGGAAACATCGAACACTGAACATCGAACATCGAATGGAAAAAGGGAGCGCGCGGCGCGTGTCAGAACATCGGACGGGCGCTCTTCCGCGCGGCATCCACCGCCTATTGCGCAAAGCCGCGTTCGCGCAGCCACGCGGCACAGTCGAGCGTCCAGCGGTGGCGCGCTTCAGGCTTCCACTCGCGCGTGCCCAGGCCCAGCCCGTGTGCGCCACGCTCATACACGTGCAACTCAAACGGCACGCCGGCCGTCCGCAGCGCCGCCGCAAACATCAGCGCGTTCTCCACCGGCACGCTTTTGTCCTCCCAGGTGTGCCAGACAAAACACGGCGGCGTCTCGCGCGAAACGTTTCGGTCGTTGGAGAGCGACTCGGCGAGCGCCTCGGGCGCGTCTGCGCCCAACAGGTTGTTACGCGAGCCGCGATGCGCGTGCGGCCCGACGAGCGTGATGACCGGGTAACACAAAATCCCCAGGTCCGGCCGCGAACTGACGCGCTCGATCGGGTCGGCGGCATCGGCGCGGCCCGCGTCGAAATGCGTCAGGAGCGTCGAGGCCAGATGGCCGCCGGCGGACGATCCCATGATGCCGATGCGTTTGGGGTCGAGTTTCCACTCGGCGGCGCGGGCGCGCACGGTGCGGAGGGCGCGCGCGGCGTCCTGCAACATCGCCGGATGCCGGTAACCGGCCGAGCCCAGCCGATAGCGCAACACAAAGCCCGCAACGCCCAGTTCATTCAACCAGCGCGCGTAGTGGCTGCCCTCGTGTTCGGCCAGGCCGCCATAGCCGCCGCCGGGGCAGATGACGATCGCCGCGCCGGTGGCTTTTGCCGGGTCGGGCAAAAACGGCGTGAGCGTGGGCACGTCGTTGGTGGAGTTGCCCCGCGCGCCGGGCGCGCCGTCGGGCCAGAGCGGGAAGGGTGTTTGGGCGCAGGCGGTGCTCATGGTGAAAAGCATCCCCGTCAACAACAGAACCGAAGCGGAAGGTTTCATCAGCAGGGCGTGTATTGGATTTCGCGGACTTCGATGTGGCCGGCTTTCACGTCGAGGAACGGCTTGCCGTTTTTGACGCCGACGTGCCCGTAGCCGGTGGCGGTGGAGAGGAAACAGCGGAAGTCGCCCCGGATGCGCGGTTCGAGGTAAAGGATTTTTTCGACCGCGTCGTAGCGCGCGCCGCTGAGCGCCTGCAACAGCGCGTAGCTGGCCATCGCTCGGGCATACCAGTGGCCGCACTCGTATTCGTTGAAGGGATTGCGCACGCGCCCGTCGTAGCGGTCGCGGCACACGCGCACGATTTCGAGTCCTTCCTCAACGCAGCCCATGAGGATGAGATGCGAGGCGACCTGATATTCGATGCCGGTCCAGACCTCGTTGGAATAGACGAACGGCAGCGAGAGGGCGCCGCCCTTGGGCCAGGTGCACAACAGCAGGCCGCCCTCGGCGCCGCAGGCGTAGCTGGGCCGCTGCGGATTGGCGTGATCGGTCAGGTCGTGCTTCAAATTGTATTTGTGCACCGCGCGCAGGTGGCTGGTGATTTTTTGGGGATCGAGGAAATGGCCCACGCCGCAAACCAGCGCCATCCACGCGCCGAGCACGCCGTCGGACAGGCAGCCGCGCCCGTATTGGTACTTGGGGCCCTCGCGTTCAAGCAGCGCGCGCGCTTCGGGCGAATAATCGCCAACCATGCTGCCGAGTTGGGTCGGGTCGCTGGCCCGCAGGTTTTTCCATTCGACGCGCTGGAAAAAGTATTCGCCGTCGAACAACTCGGTTTCCATCCGGCGCACGCCCTTTTCCAGGAGCTCGCGGTAAAGCGGCACGTCCTCGCCCAACGCCCGGGCCATGAGCGTGGCGGCCCGGAGCGCGCCCAGGTAAAAGCTCGTGCACATGCCGTCCGGCCCCCAGAACTCGATGTCGTAGGTGTTGTGGTGCGGTTCTTCGAGCCAGCCCTTGTGGGCGGGGTCCCAGGTTTCGATGCAGTAGTTGAGGCTGGCCTTGATGCGCGGCCACAGCCCGCGCAGCCATTCGGTGTCGCCGCTGATGCGCCAGTCGCGATAGACCTTTAGGATGCCCCCGAGCTGGCCGTCGGCAGCGGCGTGGAAATCGTGGCGCACGGGGCGAATCGGCAGGGCGCTGCGGAATTGTTGGTGGCCGCGCTCGTCCTGCGAGGGGCCGAATTCGGTCTCGCGCAGGGTGCGTTCGAGCGAAGGAAAAAGGTGCGGCAGGGCCTGGGCGTAGTTCCACACGTGCGTGCAGGAGCCGGAGCAGCAACCGCCGTGGTCGTTGCAGCCCTCAAAGGCCCAGAAACGCCCGTCCGCCTGCCGCAGCACGGTCGGCGACTTGAGAATGGTGAGATTGGCGGCGACGGCTTCGAGCACTTCCGGCGGGAGGGTTGAAGCGTAAAAACAGTCGCTGAACCGCTGCGCCGCCGCGCGCAGCCGCTCGTAGTTGGCGCGCCAGTAATCGGTGACCTCCTCCACGTTGGCGAACCGGCCCGCATACCACGGTTTGTAATGGCCCGGATCGCCGGTGAAGCCTTCGGGGTCCTTGCCGAAGCGCAGATTTGTGCGCCCGACATACCACGCGAAACGCACGGTGATGGTGCGCGAGGCGCCGGGTCCGAGCGCAAACGGCACAAACAGCGAACCGCCCGGTGAAGGGCCGCCCTCGCTCACCGGCGGACGCTCGACGCACCGGCCCTCGGCGATCTCCTTCCACACCATCGTCAACGGATCGAACCAGCCGCCGCGAAACCACGCGTGGTTCACCTTCACCTCCGGCTCGCTCACCGTGGCCGTGAAAGCGCCCTCCTCCCAGCCGTCGGTTTTGGGTGCGCCGGCCCAGAGCTTGAATCCGCCGGGCGCGGGCTTGACCGCCTGGGGCGCGTTGCGGTCGGCGAGCATGAAGTTGCGCGCGTTCCACGAAAAGACGCAGTCCAGCGCGCGGCGCGTGCGGTTGGTGAACCGGAACTCCAGCGCCGCCACCGGCAGGCTGGCGTTGTCGGCGTCACCCGGCTCAAACGGACTCCAACCGGTGATCTCCACCGCCAGCGGCACGTCCGGGTCTTCGAGTGTGACGATGCCAAACGGAAAGCGCGCGCGGAAACCGGCCCTGCGGAATCGCGGCAGCCCCAGCGCGCGGTCGCCGGCGCCGTTGCCGCTGCCGCGTTGGCCGAACTTTTTCCAGTCGGGCACGGGTCCTTCGAGCACCCGCGCCAGCGTCTGGTTGTCCCGGCCCTTGATGCAGACCGCCGCGAAGGTCAGCGGTTCATTGAACACGTCGGCCGCGTGTCGCAACGAGAAATGTGACAGCGCGCCGGTGCCTTCCAGGCAAATCATGCCCGCGCCGATGCCGCCCAACGGGAAGGCGACCCGGCTGAGCCGCTCGCCCGAATACGTCGTGTTGTATTTGGAGCCGCGAGCGCGTGCGCCGCTGACGCGGATGCCGCCGCGCGGTCGGGCCGGTTGCGCGGAGAGCGCCGCCCAACCCGAAGTCGCGGCCCCCAGCGCGCCCACGGTGGTGGCGGAAAGCTTGAGAAACTCCCTGCGTTTGAGACCCGGTGAATGTTTTTTGGCCTGATTCATGGCACCCGTCCTCCAGCCAACGACCCGCGCCGCCCTTGTAGGCACAAGAAGCACGGTGCGCAAGCGCGCAATGGTTGCGCGTGCGGTGCGGCCCCAATCGCAGCGCGGGTTTCCAACCTGCCGGTTCGCCGCATTTCGGTCGGCGCGCCGCGCGCCGTCCCGGAAACTTGGGGATTGAAAATCCGCGATCCGACAGACCGAAAGTTCACGCCACGAGGCGCGGGGTTCGCGGGCGCGGGAGACGTTTCGGGCCGGCCGGGGTTACGTTTTTTGTCACCAGAAATTCGCTTGAAACCGGTGCGAAAAGGGATTTGGCTTCGCTTAATTCGACCGGCGGTGAAGTGGCAGACTCGTGTTCACCGGCCGATCCGTTTTGGCGCGTTCGTCACTTGAGAACCATGTCCTCGGCCCGTCCAACGTCCAAGGTCGGCTCAGAAACGGCGTTGCATCTGGCGTCGCTGCTTCAACGTCTGCTCACCCCCGAAGGGCTGCTGCTGGACGGGCAGTTGCGCGTGGTGGACGCGACCGAGGGAGCGCGACGCTGGTTGGGCCTGGACACAGACGGTAGCCGCGCGCGTTTGCCATCGCCGATTCGAGCGCTGGCGCGAGCGGCGCTCCGGTCGGCGACCGGCGGCGAGGTCCAGCGGGCGACGTTTGAGTTGCCGGGCAATTCGGGTGTTCGCTTGCAGGCCAGCGCCTGGCCGTGCCCCGGGCGTCGCGCTTCCAAGGGCGTGATGCTGCTGCTGCAAGAGGTCAGCGGCGCCGAACGGATTGAGCGGAGTCTGGGGCAGGTCCAGCGGTTGTCCTCGCTGGGATTGCTCACCGCCAGCCTGGCGCATGAGTTGAAAAACGCGCTCGTGCCGGTGAAAACGTTTGTGGATCTGGCCATCGAGACCGGACGCGTGCCCGAACTGGCCGACGACGCGCGACGCGAGTTGCGCCGGATCAACGCGCTGGTGGAGCAGGTGCTGCGGTTTTCGCGCACCGGGCGACACGTGAGCGCGCCGGTGCACGTGCATCAAGTCCTCGAAGAAGCGTTGCGGCTGGTGCAGCGGCGGTTGGACGAGCGGCTCATCCGGCTGGAGCGTCGGATGGAGGCCGCCCACGACCTGGTCGAGGGGGATGCGGTTCAACTGCAACAGGCCTTCTTGAATCTTCTGCTCAATGCGCTGGAAGCGATGAACACGGGGGGCGTCCTGACCGTCGCCACGCGCGTGGAACGGCGCGCTCCCGCCAGGGCATCCCGGCGCTTGAAGCCGCTCGTGGCTGCGCGGGGAAAGTCTCCCTGCTTGTCCGTGTGCGTTGCCGACACGGGCATGGGGATCGCGCCCGAACACTTGCAGCGCGTGTTCGAGCCGTTCTTCACCACCAAACCGGGCGGCACGGGACTGGGTCTGGCAATGGCCCGCCGGATTGTCGAGGAGCATGGCGGGGACATCACCGTGGAGTCGGAGTTGAACCGGGGAGCGACGTTTCACGTGAGGCTGCCGCTGGCGGCCCGACGCTGAGCCGCGAACCGCCGGCAGCGGGGAAACGACAGACCCGTCGCCCGGCGAGTCCCGTTCCGGCAGCTCCCGGTTGCGCGCCGAAGCTGCGTTCGGAAATTGTCAGCGCGCGCGTGGTTTGTTACCTCATCAGCGTGCGCCACACGTGGCTCAAAGACATTTCCCGCGTTGTCGTGAAATTTGGCACGGGTGTCGTGACCGACAGCCGCAAGCAGCCGGACCCTGCGCAACTGGAACAACTGGTGGCGCAGGTGGCCGAGCAGCGCAAGGCCGGACGCGAAATGGTCATCGTCACCAGCGGCGCGGTCGGGGCCGGCATGGGCGCGCTGGGACTGGAGAAGCGCCCGACCGATCTGACGGAGTTGCAGGCCTGCGCCGCGGTGGGCCAGTCGCGGCTCATGGCGATGTATGACCGGTTGTTTGCCGCGCACGGCCTGCACGTGGCCCAGGTGCTCCTGACTCACGAGGACCTCCGCGATCACGAGCGCCACCTCAACGCTCGCAACACGCTCGTCACCCTGCTGGCGCGCGGCGTTGTGCCCATCGTCAACGAAAACGACGCGGTCTCGTTCACCGAAATCAAGTTCGGCGACAACGACGAACTCTCGGCGCTGGTGGCGACGTTGCTGCCGGCCGATTTGCTGGTGATTCTGACGACGGTGGACGGGTTGATCGAAAACTTCGGGCGGGCGAACCCGAAAACCATCCGCCTGGTGGAACGGATTGACGGGGCGTTGGAAAAAATGGCACGCGGCACCGACAGCCCGGCGACCTCGGTCGGTGGCATGCGCTCCAAGATTGAGGCGGCCCGCATCGTCACGCGCGCCGGCATTCCACTGGTCATCGCCTCGGGCCGGAAAAAACACGCGCTGGCGGCGGTGCTGGCGGGCGAGGACGAGGGCACGTTGTTTGTGCCGCAACCCGGCAGGCTCAAGGGGCGCAAACGCTGGATTGCATTTTTCCACCGGCCCAGGGGCGCGTTGTTTGTGGACGACGGCGCCAAGCAGGCGTTGCGCGAACGCGGCAAAAGTCTGCTCCCTCCGGGCGTGGCGCGGTGCGAGGGCGAGTTCGACGCGGGCGAGGTCGTGCGCATTTGCGACCTCAATGGCACCGAGTTCGCCCGGGGCATCACCCGCTTCAGCGCCGGCGAAATCCGCTCCCGCAAGCTCGCCCGGGTGGAAGTCGTGCACCGGGATGACCTGGTGATTCTCTAAATGCAAACACGCGCCCCGGACTTTTGCCACCCGCCGATCCGACGGCTCGGACTGATTCGACCGCTCCCGCACCTTCCGCTCTGCCCTCCATGAAACGCCGCCCGGCCATTGAAGAACTGCTGCGCGTGATGGCGAAACTGCGCTCGCCCACCGGTTGCCCGTGGGATCGGCAGCAAACGCACCGCTCGCTCCGCCGCCACGCGATCGAAGAGGTCTATGAGCTGATTGACGCGATTGAAGCCGGCGACGACCACGAAATGGTCGAGGAACTCGGCGACCTGTTGCTTCAGGTCGTTTTCCATTGCCAACTGGCACGCGAGCGCGGCGCGTTTGATTTCGACACGGTCTGCCGTCGGCTCGTCGAAAAATTGGTGCGGCGGCATCCCCACGTCTTCGGCAAGGTGCGCGTGCGCAACGTGGATCAGGTCTGGGCGAACTGGGAAAAGATCAAACACGCCGAAAAACACGGCACACCCCGCGCTCGCGACTCGGCGCTGGACGGCATTCCGAAGCATCTGCCCGCGCTGCTGCGCGCCGAGAAACTGGTCAAGAAAGCGCGCAAGGCGGCGCTGCTGTCCGGCAGCCGGGCGCGCTGGCGCGGCGGGAAAGTGGCGCTGGCGCGACGCCTCTTCGAGCTGGCCGCGGTTGCCCAGGCGCGCGGTTGGTCCGCCGAGGAATTGCTCGCCGCCGAAATCCGCAAACAGGAACGGCGACTCCGCGAGGTTGAGGCGCGGAAACGGTTTAGCCCTCAAATCTCAAAGCCGCCTCGTTCAACGCGGGCTTCAGCCCGCTGACAGCCCCCTTCAGCCCAAGCTGTCTCAGACGTTTTCGCTGGGTGTAACACGCCGGTGAACCAGCCTCCGGGCCGGCCGGCCACGGTCTTTGGGCATCGTTCCCGGGCGCGCCCGACTCGGCGGGGCATGCGTTCGTTGAGCGTGGCTGCAGCCGTGGCGTCGAGGGCTTGCAACCGTGGCGGGGAAAATTGGGGCAGCCGGCGCCGGACGCGCCGGCTCATTCGACAATTTTCGGCACGATGAACAGGCCGTTGGCCTGCGCGGGCGCGTTGCGCAGGGCCTCTTCGTGAGCCAGGCCGGGGCGAACGTCATCGGGTCGCATCACGTTCACCATCGGCGCGGCGTGGGCGGTTGGCTCGACGCCGGAGACATCGAGTTGTTTGAGCTTTTCGATGTGTTCGAGCACCTGGCCGAGTTGGGCGGCAAACTTGCGTTGCTCTTCGGGCGTTAACTCCAACCGCGCCAGGTGTGCGACGTATTGAATGTCCATCGCGGGGGCGGACATGCTATTCCTCGTAGAACTTTTGCTCGATGAGGGTTTCCAATTCGCCCAGGGCGGCTTGGGCATCGGGGCCGTCGGCGTGAATGGTCAGCTTGGTGCCCGGCCCGGCGGTGAGCATCAGCAGGCCCATGATGCTCTTGCCATTAACCTTCTCGCCGCCCTTTTCGACGTAGATGTCGCACTCGAAGCGGTTGGCGGTTTTGACGAAGAGGGCCGCCGGCCGGGCGTGGATGCCCAGCTTGTTTTGGATGGTCAGCTCTTTGGAAACCGTCTGACCGGGCTGCGGCGGTTTCTTCGCGCTCATGGTGCGGCCAGATAACTAGCCGAACCGGCTGCGGCGTGCCACAGATTTTTACAGGCCGGCGTCGCTGGACATTTTGGCAATGAGCCGGTCGTTCAACTCCTTGGCCGGGTTGTAGCCGGACATCTTGAGCTTGGTCTGAAAGGCGGCCACCTCGATCAGCCGCGCCAGGTCGCGGCCCGGCCGCACCGGAATGGTCACGTGCGGAATGTCAATGCCCAGAATCTTCACGAATTCCTGTTCCATGCCCAGGCGGTCCACGTCCGGGACCTCTTCCCAGGGCTTGAGGGTGACCACCAGGTCCACGCGCTTTTCCTTGCGGATGCTTTTGACGCCGAACATGGCGGCGACGTTGATGATGCCGATGCCGCGGATTTCCATGTGATTGCGCGTGATGTCGGCGCTGGTTCCGACCACGTCACGCCCGTCCACCAGCGTCACTTTCGTCACGTCATCGGCCACCAGGCTGTAACCGCGTTCGATGAGCGCGAGCACGCACTCGCTCTTGCCGATGCCGCTTTCCCCGCGAATGAGCACGCCCACGCCCAGGATGTCCACCATGCTGCCCATCTCGCTGCCGCGCGGCGCGAACATCATCTCCAGCGCCAGCGTCGCCAGATTGATGAACTTCATCGTCACAAACGGGCAGGCGAACACCGGCGTGCGCGCCGCCTCCGCGCAGCGCAAAAAATCCTTGTCCGCCCGCAGATTCCGGCTGAAGACCACGCACGGAATCCGGTGCGAAAAAAACAGTTCGTAACGCTGGCGGCGCACCTCCGGCGGGAGCGATTTGAGGTAGAAGGTCTCGGCGTTGCCCATCACCTGCACGCGCTTGTGGGCGAAATACTTCGTGAAGCCGGTCAGCACCAGGCCGGGTCGGTTGACGGTCGGTTCGAGAATCCGGCGCTTGAGGCCGGTGGCCCCGGCGATCAGCCGCAACTGCAACGCGGAGGCGTGATCGGTGTAAAACCGCTCCACTGTGACGGGTTCGTGGTTCATGGCTCGGCGTTCCGGCGACACCGCCACAGTTAAGCCCTCCGACCGTCCTTGCAAAGCAATTTTGGCCGCCCCCGCGAGCACCCGGCCCACGTCTCATGCCCTCGAATTCGTCTGGCTTGGCGCCGCCCGTCGCCCTTACTCTTCGGGCCGGCCGGAGGATGAGCAAACACCACATCCACTCCGGCATTTCAAAGCGATGGTGAAAGCCGACAAATCCTCATCTTCCTCGCGCAACGCGGGCGCGGGCAGTGCGCCCGGCGCGACGACCCCGGCGCTGGCTGCCGAACTGGCGGCGCGCATGGGCGTTTCCCTTTCCAGCGTCCAGGCCGCGCAAGCGGTGGAATTTCTCGAAACGCTCGCCGCGCAACTGCGCGCCACCGCGCAGGAGCCGTCCCGCGCCTTCAACACCCCCTACGTCAACACCATCCCCGTCGAGCAACAGCCGCCATTCCCCGGCGACTGGCAGATGGAACGCCGCATCAAGAGCTACATTCGCTGGAACGCCATGGCGATGGGCGTGCGCGCCAATTCCAAAACCAACGTCGGAGGCCACATCTCCACCTACGCCTCCCACGCCA
>JAOAIM010000115.1 GCA_026414705.1 Verrucomicrobiia bacterium
GCCAAACTCAAAACCCTCATCCGCGACAAACTCGCCCAGCGCCTCGGCTGGCAGCCGCGCTGCAAACCCACCGTGCTGCCCTCCGGGCGAATCCTGCTTCCGCTTTACTCCGACACCTTTTCGGCGGGCATCATGGCCATCAGTGATGATGAGGGCCAAACCTGGTTTGCAAGCGAACCGCTTGCCGGCTTCGGCAGCATCCAGCCGACCGTCCTGCGCCGCACCAACGGAACGCTCGTCGCCTACATGCGCGAAAACGGGCCCTTGGACCGCATTCGCGTTGCCGAATCCAACGACGAAGGCCTGAGCTGGGGACCGGTGGGCGTGACCGAGCTGCCAAATCCGGGCTCGGGACTCGACGGCGTGCGCCTGCGCAACGGCCACTGGGTGCTCGTGTACAACGACACCACCGAGGGCCGCCACAGCCTTGCCGTCTCGCTCTCGACGGACGAAGGCCGCACCTGGCCCTGGACGCGGCACTTGGAGCGCGACCCGGCCGGACGGTTTCATTACCCTGCGGTCATTCAGACCCGCGACGGCCGCATCCACGCCATTTACAGCTACCACGTCGAAGGCGGCAAAAGCATGAAGCATGCGGTCTTCGATGAGGCCTGGATTCGGCAAACGAACCGCTAAAAGTGCTGCTGCCCCGCCACCACGGCATGCACGAACGCCCGCCCCGCACCTCGAGGCTTCGCCAATACCAGCCGCCAAACCGCTGAATTCACCAGCCCGATAATCGCCGGTGTTCCGCGGAACCGACACCGCCCCTGCCATTTCCATGTTGGATTTGTCGTCCCGCCGGTTTAACAGTGGCGCCAACAACCTCCGGGCACATGAACACCACGTTGAGCCTCGAAGAGACACTGGCGCGGTTGCTTGCCGCCGCTCTGGCCGGCGCCATCGTCGGCTGGGAACGCGAAAGCCACGGGCGGCCCGCCGGTTTGCGCACCACGATCCTGGCCGGCGCCGCCTCCGCCGTGGCCATGATGCTCTCACATGCGCTGTTTCTCGAAAGCGCCGCTGAGACGGCGTGGCGACCCGATCCGGCACGGCTCGGCGCAGGCATTCTCACCGGCATCGGTTTTCTGGGCGCGGGCACGATCATCCGGCATGAAAATCTGGTCCGGGGCGTTACCACCGCCGCAAGCCTGTGGTTTGTCACCGTCCTGGGTCTGGTGTTTGGCAGCGGCGAATTTGCACTGGGTTGCCTGGGCCTGATTGTGGCGGTGCTCGCTCTCTACGCGCTGCCGGCCATGGAAAAACACATCCGCAGCGACTGGTATGCGACCCTGACGTTGACGACCGAATTGGACGCGCTCAGCGAGGGTGAGTTGCGTCAGCGGCTCCAAGCGCAGGGGCTCTCGGTCCGAGCGACCGAATTCCGCCACGATTTTGTCGCCCGCCGAAAGACCATCGGATTTGAACTCAAACTCAAGCGCGACGCGGCATTCGACGTTTCGACCCGCCTGCTGGCCGAGGCGCGCCACTGGCCCGGGGTGCTGGAGGTCACCTGGCGTTGAACGCACCGTGCGGCCGGCACCCACTCGCCGCTCGCACGGCGCGACGGTTCATCGCCCGCGTTTGGTCGCCACGAACGCGTAGCGGGCGTGCGTCAGCCCGTTGACCATCTGGTCGAAGAGATATTTCACCCCGGTGGCCAGGTTGACGCGATGCACCGTCAGATGCAACCCGGCCTGCTCGAAAAACTCCCGGTATTCCTCCAGCGTGTAGAAATGCTCGTTGACGCCCGCCTCGACCAGCCGACGCTGCGTTCGGGAGCGATTCCGCAGGCGAACCAGCGGCCAGACCGGTTCGCGGATGGCCACGAACTTGCCGCCGGGCTTGAGCACGCGGCGCACCTCTCGCAGCGCCGTGCGCACGTTCACCGCATGATGCAACACGGCCGAGGCCACCACGAAATCGAAGTGGTTGTCCGGAAAATCAAGACGATGAAAATCCGCCGGCATTCGGATGATCTTGCCCGCGTGCGCCTTGAGCAGCTTGAAGACGCGCGGCGCTTTTTCCTTCAGCAGCTTCGGCGAAAAATCCGTCGCGTACACCTCCACAACCTTGGGCAGCTTGGACAACTCCGCGCTGAACCACGCCGCCCCTGCCCCGATCTCCAAAATCCGGCCGTGAAATTCCACGCCGCATTTGCGGGTCAGGAACGGGATGAACTTCGGAAACTCCTTGGTCACGCAGTGCAGCCATTCTTCCTCGCTGCCGTATTCGGTCTCCAGATGTCGCTCGTTCTCGCGGAACGCCAGCTCGCGCTCATGAGCCAGTTCCGAGAGCCAGCTCTTCTTCTCGATGTATCGGGATTCGGTCGCGCCGAGCACGCCCTCACCTTACGGCACACCTCGCCGCGCGACAAGTTTCAGACCCGTAACGCAAAGGAAAATTTTTCGAGCGCCGACGCTCCGCCCGCCTCTTTCACAACCCCGATGTGCCCCGGAACTTGTTGTCCATGACCGACGCGCCCGAAGACAAAACGAGCCGGTGAACCCGTCTCGCGACCGCATTCGCGCGCCCCGAACGGCTGGAAACGCCGGCCCCTCACAGCCGGGCCGGTTCGAGTCGCGGCGCGAGCAGATGAATCACCAGCAACGCGACCAGATACGTGCAGCCGGCCATGATGAAGACCGGCAGATAACTGCCGGTGGCCTGAAGAACCGCACCCACCAGCATGGCGATGAACATCCCGCCCACGGCACCCGCCATGCCGCCTATGCCCACCACCGACGCGACCGCCTTACGCGGGAACATGTCCGAGGTCAGCGTGAAAAGGTTTGCCGACCAGCCCTGGTGCGCCGCCGCCGCCAGCGCCACCAGCCCCACCGCCACCCACAAGTTCGACGCTTTGGCCGCAAACATCACCGGCACCACCGCGCTGGCGCACACCAGCATCGCCATTTTCCGGGCGCGGTTGTGCGACCAACCCCATTTGATGAACCGGCCCGAGAGCCACCCGCCCCCGATGCTGCCCACGTCCGCCACCAGATAAATCACCACCAGCGGCAGCCCGATGGTTTTGAGGTCCAAACCGTGGTTGCGGTGCAGAAAATCCGGAATCCAGAACAGGTAAAGCCACCAAATCGGATCGGTCATGAATTTGCCGATGGCAAAGGCCCAGGTTTGCCGGTGCGGCAGGAGTTTGCGCCACGGAATTTTGACCACCGGATCAGGCGGGTCACTGCGGATGTAGGCCAGTTCCGTGGGCTTGATCCGCGGATGGTTTTCCGGCGCGCGATACACCGCCAGCCACCACGCCACCCAGAAAAACCCCAGTGCGCCCGTGAGCACAAACGCCCACTGCCAGCCCCAGTGCAGGGCGATCCAGGGCACAATCAACGGCGTCAGCAGCGCGCCCACGTTCGTGCCGGAGTTGAAAATGCCCGTCGCCAGCGCGCGCTCCTTTTTCGGAAACCACTCGGCCACGGTCTTGATCGAAGCCGGGAACGCGCCGGCCTCACCGATGCCCAGCGCAAAGCGCGCGATCGCCAGCCCGACCGCCCCACCGGTCAGCGTCACGATGGCGAAGCCCTTCTCGGCGTCCAGATTCAGGAACGGGAGTCTCCAGCCCGTGATCATCGCTGCCGCTCCGTGCGCCATCGCCGCGATGCTCCAAACCGTCACCGCGAGCGCAAAACCGCGTCGCACGCCGATCCAATCCATGAACCGGCCCATGAAGACAAACCCGATGGCGTAGGCGAGCTGGAAACTGAAAACGATCGAGGAATAAATCCGTTCGTCCTGCCAGCCGAAGGCCTGGACCAGCGTGGGCTTGAGGATGCCGATGACCTGGCGATCCACGTAGTTGATGATCGCCGCAAACAGCAACAGCACGCAGACAATCCAACGCTGATGCCCCACCGCCCACGGACCGAGCGTCTCGGGTTTGACCGATCCGGCGGCGACCGACGCAGGTTCGTGATGATGCGCGCTCAAAGGTCAGACCGCGGTGCTTGAAGGGTTGCGTCGGCCCGGTCGCTTCTGCGAGCCGTTGCCGGCGGGGGCGGAAACGGCCCCGGGCAGATTCAGATACTGCACCGCGTTGTGGTAGCAGAGATTCCGCACCAACGGGCCGAGCAGCGAGTCGTCATCCGGCAGTTCGCCGTTTTCAACGTCCCGCCCGATCAGGTTGCAGAGCACGCGCCGGAAATACTCGTGGCGCGGGTAGCTCATGAACGAGCGCGAGTCGGTGACCATCCCCACGAAGCGCGAGAGCAGGCCCAGGTTCGAGAGTGCGTTGAGTTGCCATTCGATGCCCTCTTTCTGATCGAGAAACCACCAACTGGCGCCGAACTGGATTTTGCCGGGCACCGAACCGTCCTGAAAATTGCCGAGCATCGTGCCGAAGACGTAATTGTCCGCCGGGTTGCTGTTGTAGAGGATCATCTTCGGCAGCGCGTTGTCGCGGTCGAGCCGATCCAGGTAGGCCGCCAACGCCGCCGCCTGCGGGTAATCCCCAATCGAATCAAATCCCGTGTCCGGCCCCAGCTCGCGCATCTTGCGCGTGTTGTTGTTGCGCATCGCCCCCAGGTGCAACTGCTTGGTCCAGCCGCGCGCCGCGTCCAGTTGCCCGAAAAACACCATCATGAACGACGCAAACCGCGCGTGCTCCTCCGGCGAAACGGCCCGCCCGCGACGCGCTTTGGCGAAGATGCCCGCCGCCACGCGCTCCGTGCAAAAGTCCGCGTAACACTGCGTCATCCCGTGGTCCGACAGGCGACAGCCTCGCGCGTGGAAGAACTCGTGGCGCTTGCGCAAGGCCTCCAAAAACGCGCCGAAACCGCCAATGTCCACATCCGCCGCCTCGGCCAGCCGATCCACCCAGCGGTTGAACCATTCCGGATCGTTGACCGCCAGCGCCTTGTCCGGCCGGAAGGTCGGCAGCACCCGGGTGACCAGACCGCTGGCGGCGAGCGCCTCATGATGGCGCAGATCATCGGTCGGATCATCCGTCGTGCACACGGTGGTGACGCGAAACTTTTTAAGGATTCCCTGCGCGCTCAACTCCGGCGAGGCGAGCTTTTCGTTGGCGATCTTCCAGATGCGCACCGCGCTGGCCTCATCGAGCAGCTCGTTGATGTCGAAATACCGCTTCAACTCCAGATGCGTCCAGTGATAGAGCGGGTTGCGGAGCGTGTGGGGCACGGTGGCCGCCCAGGCCTGGAATTTTTCCCAGGGCGAGGCATCGCCCGTGCAGTAGCGCTCCGCCACGCCGTTGGAACGCATCGCGCGCCACTTGTAATGGTCGCCCTCGAGCCAGATTTCGAACAGGTTGCGGAACTGCCGGTTTTCGGCCAGATCGCGCGGCGGCAGATGACAGTGGAAATCGCAAATCGGCTCGGCCGCCGCGTATTGATGGTAAAGCCGTCGTGCCGTCCGCGTGTTCAGCAGAAAGTCGTCGTGAATAAAGTTCATGGCCTTTCACCCCTGGGCGCAGCGGCAACCCGTTGGCCCGGCCCGGCGCTTGCCCGCCGAGCCCGGTTGCTGCGCTGCGGCGCTCCGGGCAACCCCCGATGCGCTCAACGCCTTATAGCGCGAACCCCCTCAACCTTAAAAGCTTCGATTTGGAAGTCCGCCCCGGTTTTCTGCAGTCCCGCATGAAAATTTTGCACCTCCGACCCCTGTGGCGACCGGCCGGTTCGAGGCGGGCCGGTTGACTTGGCCGGGCGCTCTGTTAGCGTGGGCTTGACCGCGATGGCCAGCAAATCCTTCGCCCGCCTGGTGCGCATTCTCTCCGGCTCCTTCGGCAGCCGGCGGGATGATTTGCAGTCACTGGAAACCAACCTCACGCGTCTGGAACGCTTCGCCCACTTCTGGGTGCTGGTCGTCCAGAGCTTCGTGCGCAATCGCTGTCCGGTCCGCGCCTCGGCCCTCTCCTACACCACGTTGCTGGCGCTGGTGCCGATGCTCGCCGTGGCCATGAGCGTCACCACCATCTTCCTCAAGGCCGAAGGGCGCGAGAAAATCGAAACCTTCATCCAACAATTCATCGAAAACCTCGTCCCCGACGCGCCGACCAACCGCGTCGCCGAACTGTGGCTGCAGACCAACCGCGTGTTCGCGACCGCGCCCGCACCCGCAACGCCGGCTCCGACAACGCTGGACACCAACGCCGTGGCGGTCGTGGAGGGCGAGTGGCAGGGGCCGGAGCTTTCGCCGGAGCAAATTCGCGCCACACTCGACGTGCTGGGCAAGCAACGCGCGGCGGCGCAAATTTACCGGTTCATCGAGAACACCTACAGCGGCGCGCTGGGCGTCACCGGCGTGGTGTTCCTGCTGTGGATGGCCATCATCATGCTCGCGCGCATCGAGGAGACCTTCAACGACATCTGGGGCGTCGCGCGCGGACGCAACTGGCTTTCGCGCATCGTGCTTTACTGGACGACGATCACCCTCGGCCCGCTGTTGCTCATCGGCGCGCTGGGCCTGGCCAGCGGGCCGCACTTCGAGAAAACCCGCGCGTTGCTTGACGCGGTGCCGATGCTCCGGCCGGTGATCTCGCAACTGCTGCCCCTGGCGATCATCTGCATCACCTTCACCCTGTTCTACAAACTCATGCCCAACACCAAGGTCAACTTCAGCGCCGCGCTGGTGGGCGGCGCGCTGGCGGGCACGACGTGGCATTTGTTCAACCAGTTGAGCTTTTACCTGGGCACCCGCGCGATCACCGCCAGCAAGATTTACGGCAGCCTGGCGCTCATCCCGTTGCTGATGTTCGGCCTGTATGCGGTCTGGTTGATCGTGCTCTTTGGCGCGCAAACCGCCTACGCGTTTCAAAACCGCGAGGCCTACTTGCAGGAGCGGCTGGCCGAAAACGTCAACCAGCGCGGCCGCGAGTTCATCGCGTTGCGGCTCATGACCACGATCGGTCAGCGCTTCGCGCAAGGACTGCCCCCGCCCACGGTGCGCGAGCTTTCCCGCGAACTGGGCATCCCCAGCAAACTCATCCACCAGGTCCTCCAAACGCTCCTGGCCGCCCGCCTGGTGGTCGAGGTCGCCGGCCCGGAAACCGGCTTCGCCCCGGCGCGCCCGCTCGAAACCATCAACTGCCATCACATCCTGCTGGCCATGCGCGCCACCCACGGCCAGGAACTGCCCACCCGCGAAGAACCGCTCCGCGAGGAGTTGCTCGGCGAATTCGCCCGCATCCAGGCCGCCGAGCGCGACGCCGCCTCGCGCGTCACCATGCTCGATCTGGTCGCGCGGACCCGCGCGACGCTGGCCGAAGGCTCGACAAGACCCGCGTCTTCGGCTCAACTGGCGTCGGGCCACGCCACCGCACGGGCTGCGGTCGCGGCCTCCGCCACCGCCACGCTGGCCGCAGCGCAGGCCCGCGAACCAGCCGCAGAGGCCGAGGTCACGAGCGTGCCGGCCGCGTCGCCAGGCGGTTCTCCCGCACCACCGCCCGGCGAGCGCAACCTCGCCGACGCCCCGGCGGTTCAGGTGGCGCAGGCGGGCACGGCGGGAGATTTGAGCGAAGAAGGTCCGGGCTTTCCGTTATGAAAATTGGCGTTCCCCGAGAAATCAAAGAACAGGAATACCGCGTGGGGCTGTTGCCCTCGGCGGCGTATCAACTGAGCCGACGCGGTCACACCGTCATCGTCGAGCGCGGCGCGGGCGTGGGCGCGGGCTTTTCCGACGCGGAATACGAACATGCCGGCGCGCGAATGGTGGACACCCACGCGGCGGTGTTCGCGGAGGCCGACCTGGTGGTGAAGGTCAAAGAACCCCTGCCCTCCGAATACGGCCTGCTGCGACCGGGCCAGTTGCTCTTCACGTATTTGCACCTGGCCGCGAGCCGCGAGTTGACGCTGGCACTGATGCGTTCGGGTGTCACGGCACTGGCCTACGAAACCGTGGAGGTGAACCGGCGGCTGCCGTTGCTCGAACCGATGAGCGAAATCGCCGGGCGCATGAGCGTGCTGGTCGGCGGATATTTTCTGGCCAAACACTTCGGCGGCAGCGGCGTGTTGTTGGGCGGCGTGCCGGGCGTGTTGCCCGGGCGTGTCGTCGTGCTCGGCGGCGGCACCTCCGGCATCAACGCCGCGCGCATGGCCCAGGGGCTGGGTGCGGACGTGACGATTTTGGAGGTGGACCTGGAGCGGATGCGGTTTCTGGCCATCCCCCTGCACACCGCGCACACGCTCTACTCCAACGAGTCACACCTGATGGAGTTGCTGCCGCACGTGGATTTGCTCATCGGCGCCGTGCTGGTGCCGGGCGCGCCCGCCCCCAAGCTCATCCGGCGCGACATGCTCTCGCGGATGCGTCCGGGCAGCGTGCTGGTGGACATTGCGATTGATCAGGGCGGCTGCGCCGAAACCTCCCGGCCCACGACGCATCAATCCCCGGTCTATGTCGAGGAGGGCGTGACGCATTACTGTGTGACGAACATGCCCGGCGCGTATGCGCGCACCGCCACCCAGGCGCTCACCAACGTCACCTACCGTTACGTCGAACTGCTCGCCGACCACGGCCTGCACGAGGCCTGCCGCGTGCAGCCGGCTCTCCTCAGCGGCATCAACGTCATGAAGGGCCACGTCACCCACAAGGCCGTCGCCGAGGCGCACGGCCTGCCCTACGCGCCGCCGGAAGTCTGAAAAACCGGTTCGCTCCGGCGCTCCGTCGGGTTCGCCGTTCGGCCAATCGGCGTGTTCCGCAGCGGTTGCGAGGAAACGGAACGGCGCAAAGCGCAGGAAGTCGTTCCGCGCCGGGTCAACTCGGAGCTGCGTCGCCGCCTTCCTGTTCGGCGTAATACGCGTCCACGCGCGCGGCCACGTCCTTGTATCCGATGTCGGCCTTGTAGATGATTTTGAACTGCTCGATCGCCTCCTGCTTGCGGCCGAGTTGCTCGAGTGCGCAGCCCAACTGGTAGAGCAGCTCCTTCTTCTCCTCGTCGAACACGAGCTTTTCCTTGAGCGCGTTCTGCAGCGTTTCGGCGGCCAGATCGAACATCTTGCGCCTGGCGAAGCACTGGGCGAGGTAACTCATCGCCGCGATGCGCTTGTGCGGGTTGTCCTGGGCCTTTTGAAACTCGCGGATGGCCTCGGTGATCCTGCCCGCCTGGAAGTAAAGCGTCCCCAACTCGAAACGAATGCTCAGGTCGGTCGGGTATCGCTCGGCGCGCTGGCGACATTCGTTGAGTTGGAACTCGAGCTTTTCGGCCTGGAGACGCGCGACCTGCTCGGCGTAATCGGCCGCGGCAGGGTTGAGCTGCTCGATCTGGTGCTCGTAACGGCGCACGATCGTCTGGGCAATGGCCCGTTCAAGCGAGGGGTCTTTGCCCGCCTCGGAGGCGCGCAACCGCTCGTAAAGCTCCAGGGCGCGGTCAAAATGTTTTTTCTCCGCATACAACTCGGCCAGCGAACGAACCAGCTTCAGGTTGTGCGGCTCGGTTTGCAGTCGCCGCTCGTATTCCTGGATCAGCCGCGCCGCCACGTCCTCGGATTTCTGCACGCGCTGTTCCTGCTCCAGCGCCACAGCCTCCTGCTCGTTGCGGAGCAGATCGCGATACGACCCTTCCCCGGCGGCTACTTTCTGGTAACCGCCCTCACCCAGCGTCCGCCGCGCCGTCAAATTCTTGAGCGCCTGCGCCAGCTCGACGTCTCCCGGCGCACTGCGCGCCAGTTCCGAGAGCACTTGCTCGCCCCGACGCACCTCCCCGGCCTCGGCCAGCGCCTGGGCAAACTCGATGGCGAGTTTCTTGTCCCGCGGCGCGTGTTGGTGGAGAATTTCCAGCGACAACGCAGCCGTGCGCGGCATCTCCAGCGCCCGTGCCGCCTCGACGACAATCCGGTGCGCCACCGAATTGTCGGGGTCCTGGTTGAGTGCCTCCTCGGCGGCGGCCAGCGCGGCAGCGGGGTCTTTGCGCAACGCCAGTTGCGCTTTGGCCAGCAGGGGCGAGACCGACGCGTGGCTCAGCGCGCGCTTGAGGAAACTGCCCCGCGCCTTCTGGCGCTGGGCCGTGCGCAGCGCACGGCGACACTCAAACAACCCCGGCTCCCGGCTCAGGACCTGGCAAAACAGGTCCATCGCGTAGTCAAAGTTTTCACGTGCCAGCGCGTCGTTGGCCTTGGCGATCAACACCCGCACATCGCGCGGAATCGCAGTCAAATCCTTTTCCGGCATCGCATTCCGATGTAGCCACAGCCCCGCCGCGAAATCCAACGCTTTTTCGAAAAGCCGCCCGGCCCGATTTTTTTGAGCCCACCGGAGTTTCGGCCTGCACAGGGCAAAACCTCCGCAACCTCCGCCCCCCAACCAACCGTGCGTTCCCAAACCAACACCCGACCCTCGCGCGCAGCCCCCGCCGATCAGAGCGACCCGCCCGATGCCGCCCCGTTCGCCTGCGCCTTCGCCCGCCGTTGCCACCAATACACCGGCAGCCCCAGCGCAATGATCCCCAGCCCCAACGCCGATTCCACCCGGTGCGTGTGCAGCGTGTTCACCAACAACCACCCCGCCACCACCACAAACAACGCCGGCACCACCGGATAACCCAGCGTCCGATACGGCCGCGCCGCCCCCGGCAGCTTCCGCCGCAACACAAACACCGACGCCGTGGTCGCCGCGTAAAAAATCCAGCTCGCAAACACCACGTAATCGGTCAGTTGATCAAACGACCCCGACACCGCCAGCACGCTCGACCAGACCGCCTGCAACACAATCGCGGCCACCGGCACCGCCGTGCGCGGGTGCAGCCGACCGATCACCGGAAAGAAAAATCCCGCCCGCGCCATCGCAAACGGCACCCGCGCATTCGTCAGAATCGAACCGTTCAACGTGCCCAGCGCCGACACCAGAAAAATCACCGACACCAACGCCGGGCCGTAGCGACCCAGAAACGTCTCCGCCGCCAGTGCCGCCGCCGGCAACGCGTCCGGATGCGCCGTCGAACGCGCCCCGGCCAGTGCCTCCACCGGCAGCGCGTAGTGGTAGGCCAGGTTGATCAATCCATACACCGCCAGCACCACCAGCATCCCCAGAATCAGTGCCCGCGGGATGTTCCGCTCCGGCTGTTTCACCTCCCCCGCCACCATGGGCATGTTGTTCCAGCCGTCGTACGCCCACAACGCCGCCACCAACGCCGCCCCAAATGCCGACAGCCCTGGCCATGCCGACGCCCCGGCCGGCCCCCGCAGATTCGCCCACGTCCCCTCCGCCGCAAACAAAAACACCCCCACCACGATCAATCCGATGCCCACCAGCTTGGCCGCCGTCAGCACCGTTTGCACCAGTCCGCCCACCACCACCCTCAGACAGTTCAACCCCGACAGCACCAGAATCAATCCCACCGCCACCACCTGCGGCGGGCCGAACCGCCAGTGAATCGTTTGCCCCAGAAAACCCACCTCCGCCTCAGCCCAAACCTGATTGTAGGCCGCCGCCAGCGCCGGTTGCGCCGACAACAGCCCGGCCAGAAACGACGCAAACGCCGCGCCAAACGCCGCAATCGAACCGCTCGACGCCACCAGCATCCGCATCCACCCAAACAAAAACGCCGGCAACTCCCCGTAAGCCGCGCGCAGATAAACATACTCACCCCCAGCGTGCGGCATCATCGCCCCCAACTCCGCATACGTCAGCGCACCCGCCAGCGATAGCAACCCAGCCACCACCCACGCCAGCAGCACCCAGCCCGGCGACCCAACCGCTTGCGCCATCACCGCCGCCTTCAGAAACACTCCCGTGCCGATGATCGTCCCGATCACCAACGCCGTCGCGTCGCGCAAATTCAGCCCCCGCACCAGTTGCGTCTCCGACCCGGCCATCGGCGCGATTACAAAACACACCCGCAACCCACCCGCAAACCCGAAATGCAACCCCCAATCCCTGCGCCACCCTCCTCGACCCGCTTCGCGCCCGTGCGCCCGCCACACCGCCGCCCATCACACGCCTTCGCACCACCCGGCCCGACGCCCGCAACCCACCCCACGCACCCCAGATGCACACCGGCATCCCGAACCCGTGCTTGCCCGGTCGCGCGCCGCCACCAACACACCGGGCGCAGCTCAAAATTGACACGCCCGACCCCATCGCCCACTCTCGCGCCATGGCAAAACCAGCTTTGGGCCGCGGCTTGGGCGCACTCCTGGGCGGCACCCCCGCCCTGACTCAAAACCCGCCCCCAACGCCCGCTTTCACGCCGACCACCGCCACAACACCCCCGGCAGCTTCACCCACCACACCCTCACCCGCTCCCGGCGAACAGGTCCACCGCATCCCCATCACCCGCATCCGCCCCTGCCCACTCCAACCCCGTAAAGATTTCCCCCCCGNCTCCCTCCGCGAACTGGCCGATTCCATCCGCGAAAAAGGCATCGTCCAGCCCCTCATCGTCCGCGACAAAAACGGCCAGCTCGAACTCATCGCCGGCGAACGACGCCTCCGCGCCGCGCAACTGGCCGGGCTGACCGACGTGCCCGTCATCATCCGCCAAGCTGACGACCGTGCCGTCCTGGAGATGGCCCTCATCGAAAACCTCCAACGCGAGAACCTCAACCCCATCGAAGAAGCCCAGGGCTTCGCCCAGCTCCTCTCGCAGTTTCAACTCACCCAGGAAGAAGCCGCCGCACGCGTCGGCAAAAGCCGCGCCACCGTCGCCAACGCACTACGCCTGCTCAAGCTCCCCGACTGCGGCCACTCGCCGCACCGCGACCAGCCCGCGCAGGTGCTGGCCGCGGTGAAATCCTTCCTCGCGACGCTGCCGGAAATCAAGACCGGCGACATCAGGCA
>JAOAIM010000116.1 GCA_026414705.1 Verrucomicrobiia bacterium
ATCACCGGTGGGTCGTAATACTCGACCATCAAATCGTCGAACCACGCTTCGCCGGTGGTGCTGCTGGTGCCCACCGATCCGATGACGACCGAGTCCCAACCCGGCAGGGTCAGACCGGTGAAACTGCGCGCCAGCACGCCGTCCACATACCAGTTGACCGTGCTACCGTCGGCGAGGCGTTCAATTTCGAACTTGTGCCAGCCGGTGGAGCGGCTCGGCGCGCCCGGAGCATTGAGGTTGAACCAGCCCGCGTTGGGCCCGCTGGCGATGCGGCCCTGGTATTTCGTGCCGTCGTAGGTTTCTCCGGGCAGTGTGACGGTGTTGTAACGGCCGGCGGCGAGCAGTTGCTGGAGGCTGCCGGAGTTGAAGCTGTTGCCCGTGTAAGAGCGCACCTCGGCAAACGCGCGCGTCTGCGTGCTGTCATACAACCAGAAGGTGAAACGCCCGCGCCCGGTGATCTTGGCACCGATGTTCCGATACATCCGGTCGGTGGAGATGTCCACGCGCGCGCTGTAACTGCCGCCGCTGGTACGATTTTGGGCGGTGGAGATGTTCAGGTCGGTCGCCGCCGGCGTCGCCTCGGTGATCGCGGTGGCCCAGTTGTTGAGGTTGCCCGACTCGAAGGTCTCGAAGAACGCGACCACGGTGTTGACGGCCAGCGCGGCTGTGGCGCTGGTAACCGAGCCGTTGGTGTTGCTGACGATCACGTCGTAGCTGCCCGCCTCGGTTTGCTGGACGTTGCTGATCGTGAGCGTGGCGGTGTTGACGCCGCTGAACTTGCCGCCGTTGGCGAGGTTCGCTCCGTTGCGCCGCCATTGATAGCTCAGCGGCGGATTGCCCGTGGCCACGACGTTGAACTGCACGGTGCTGCCGGGGTTGACGGTCTGGCTCTGGGGCTGGGTGACGATGCTCGGCGCGCCGCTGATCTGCGTGGTGGCGCTGGCGACACCCGAATACGCCGAATTGCCCAGCACCGTGTCGTAAGCCCGCACGCGGTAGTAATAGGTCGTGCCGCCGCTCAGACCGGTGTTGGCGTAACTGGTGGCATTGGCCGCGGTGGTGGCGATTTCCGTCCACGGGCCGCCGGCCGAGAGCGCGCGCTCGATTTTGTAGCTGTCCTCGATGCCGGAGTTGTCATTCCAGCTCAGGTTGATCTGGCTCGCCGAAACGGCCGTGGCGCTCAGGCCGCTGGGTGTCGAAGGGGCCGTGACGCCGACGCGGTCGAGCGTTGCGTAGAGGAACGCGCGCGCCGCGTTGTCCTGACCGGCGGTGCTGTTGATGATGTTGAATTCCTCCTCGTTGGAAATGAACAGCATTTCGCCGAGGCACGACGGAGGCGTGGGCGAGCACATCACGAAGTTGGCGCGTTTGACGCCGCGGTTCGGACGCCCGAGGAACTGCACGAGCCGGTTCTGGACCTTCGTGGCCAGGTCCTGGTCGGCGGCGGCGTCGCCGTTGCAGTTGTCCAGGCACCAGTAAGTTTCGGTGCCCTGCGCGGTGGCGGTGGCGCTGTTGCAGTGAATGCAGAGCGAGGCGTGCGGATTTTCGGCGTTGACCAGGTCGCGCCGCGCATACAGGTCCACGGTCGTGTCGGTCGTGCGCGTCATGACGACCGTGCAACCGGCCTGTTGCAAGAGCGTGCGGAGCTTCAAGCCGACCGCCAGGGTGAAATCTTCCTCGTTCGGGTAGGCCGCGCCGTCGTAGCCCAGTGCACCGGGATCGGAGCCGCCGTGGCCGGGGTCAATCACGACCTTGCGCCCGGTCAATTCCGGCGCCGGCGCGCGCAGGCCGCTCAACGCAAGGATGGCCACCAACAAAATCGGCCCCGCCGAAACGCGAGGTCGCCTCACCATTCGAGATTCAGCACGCATATTTGACCTTTGTCTTCGAGCCGATAAACGATGCGCCGTCCGTCCGGCGACCAGTTCGGCTCGGTTTCCAGCGCGTCCGGGGTTTGCGTCAACGGCGTCAACTCGCTGCCATCGGCGTTGATCAGCCACAGGTCGCTGCTGGTGATGCGATGGCCGTCATCGCGGGCCACATCGAACACCAGCTTGAGACTGTCAGGCGACCACGCCGGGTGATGTCCGCGCGCCAGCTCGCGCAACTCCGACCCGTCAGCGTTCACCACCATCAAGGTGTTGAGTTCCGAAAAGACGACGCGCGCGCCGTCGGGGGAACGAACCGGATTCAGTCCGCGCTCGCGGCTCAACCGACGGGGCGCGTTCTGCTTCGCATCCCAAAGCCACACGTGCCCGTCGCGGTAGAACACCGCCGCGTTGGTCAGCGTCGCGGCGCCGGACGGCAACGGGCGTCGCAGCGGTTTGGGCGAACTGCCATCGGGCCGCCAACCGGTTGGCTCGCGTCCGGCGAACACCAGCCAGACGACGCGCTTGCCCGACTCGTTCCATTCCCATTGCGGCCAGGAAACTTCGTCGGCGGTATCGGCCAGCGTGCGCACCCGGCCGCTCGTGATTTCGATCTCCTGCACCCGATGCCGTCGGCCCTCCGGGGTCTCGACCACCGACAGAAACGCGATGGCTTCGCCGTCGGGTGACCAGGCAAAGCGGTAGCCCGCGCGCGGTGCGCTGACCAACAGCCGCCGCCCCGTGCCGTCGGGCCGGATGATTTCAATGCTCCCGAAACCGGCGCGTGCAAACGCGATCCATCGCCCGTCGGGCGACCAGACCGGTTGCGTGTAATGGCCGCCATCGCCGGTCAGTTGCACGACCGTGCCCGCGCGCAGTTGCCCCGCAGACGGCAGAGACGGCGGCGCCGCGCAAAGCGAGCACAGTCCGCCCAGCGTCGCCAATCCGATCCATCCGAAGAACCAGCGCCCGAGGCCGCCGGCACGACGGTGTGTTAAAGGCCGGGCCGGCGCCGGTTGGCGACCAGCGGGCCCTGGGTCGCACGCAAGACTTGTTGGGCACAATTGCATCTGGCTGCGACGTTGAACGCGTCCAACGCCGTTTGCTCAAGAAACCGAAGCCTATTTGAACGGATCCGCCCCGGGCGCAACCCACATGATAATGTGCACCCGGCACGTTGACCCGCTCAGGAGTCTCGGATTCATCGCGCGGGAAGGAAACACCAACCCGGCGGACTGACGCCCTGCCTGGAGGGCTTGTGCGCCGCGTCAGCCCCCATCACGGCAGCCGTTGCAGCAGCGTCAGGCCGCCCAACATCGCAGCCAAAAGCCACAAGCAAAGCACGGCCCTGGTGGGCGACCAACCGGCCTGCACCAGCAGATGCGACACATGGTTCGTGTCTCCGACGTAAACCGGTTGGCCACGTCGCCAGCGCCACAGGACCACACGCACCAGATCGCCCAGCGGCACGGCCAGCACCAGCAGGGGGGTGAGCACCGCCAGAGCGCCCCAACGCGTGGGTTTTTCGGGCGAGTAAAAATGCGGAAGGATGGCCAGCACGCCGAGCAGATAGCCGACCAGATGGCTGCCGGCGTCGCCGAGGAACGCGCGCGCGCGCGGAAAATTCCAGGGCAAAAACCCCAGCAAGGCGCCGCAAATCAGAAATGCCATGCTGGCGACCAAATAATGTCCGGCCAACGCCGCCAGCGCCGCAAAGCATCCGGCGGCAATCGCGCCCAGCCCGGTGCACAGGCCGTTCATGTTGTCGGTGAAGTTGAACGCGTTGATCACCGTCAGCAGCCACAGCACCGTGATGGCGTAGCTGAACAGCGGGTTGGGCACAAACAACGTCACGCGCACGCCGGCCGCAGCAACCGCCAGCGCGACCAGGAGTTGACCGAGAAATTTCGGCAGCGGACGCAACTCATGTCGGTCGTCAAAAATTCCCAGCGCGGTGATGGCGAGCGCGCCGAGGGCGATGACGACCAGTTGGACGGCGCGTTTGCCCAGGCCGTAAACCAGCAAATCGCGTGCGGGCAGGTTCGGCCAGCCGGCCAGCAGCACTGCCGCGCCGGCCGCCAGCGGCACGATCAGACCCGTCAACACCGCCAGCCCGCCGGCCAGCGGCACGGGCGCGCCGTGAAGCTTCCGCCCGCCGGGTTCATCCACCAGGCCGATGCGCTGGCAGGCGCGACGCCACAGCGGCAGGGTGAGAAAACTCGTCAGCGCCGCGCTGAAAAACACCGCGAGATAAATCTGGCCTGGAAACCTCACGCCGGATGCGGGCCGCGCGCGGGGTTGCCTGACGAGATTCCCGCGTCGGCGGCCAACTTGCGGTAGAGAGTCTGAAGACTTTGCACCATGCGTTCAACGGGGAATTGCTCGCGCACCAGCGCGCGACCCCGTTCGCCCAGGCGCGCGCGCAGGGCCGCATCCCCCGCCAGTTCGAGCAGGCGCGTTTGCAATCCGGCCCGGTCGCCCGGCGCGAGCAGAAAACCGGTTTCCCCATCCCGGCACACCTCGCGCGCGCCGTCACAGTCGTAGGCGACTACCGGCCGTCCGGCGGCCAGCGCCTGAGCCAGTGCGCGCGGCAGCCCTTCGCGCCGGGACAAGTGCACCACGGCGTCCATGATGCCAACCAGGGCCGGGATTTCGGTCGGCGGCTGCAATCCCGCGAAAACAAAGTGCGAGCGCAGGCCCAGGTCCGACGCCCGTCGCTCGAACCGCCCGCGCCACGGGCCGTCCCCCACCAGCAAAAATTTCATTCGCGGACAGCGCCGCACCAGCTCCGGCGCCACGTTGAACAGGTCCTCATGCCCCTTGAGTTTGAAAAGCCGCGCGATCTTGCCCACGACGAAATCCTCCGGCGCAAGCCCCCAGCGAGCGCGCTGCTGCGGGTCGTTGCGCGCGGCCAGGAACGGGGCCAAATCGAAGCCGCTGAGGATTTTGGTGTATTGCTCCGGTTGGCCGATTCCGGCAGCCAGGTATTGGGCTCGCAACGCATCGGCGACGACGACGAAATGCGTGGTGACACGGGCCGCGACGCGTTCGGCGGTCAGGAAGAGTTGATTGGCGAGCGCGCCCTGAAACGGGCCGAAGGACGGGCCGTGGAGGGTGTGCACGATCACCGGCACGCGAGCGCGTCGGGCCGCCAGGCGACCCAGCACGCCCGCCTTGCCGCTGTGCGTGTGGACGATGTGCGGTTGGCGCGCGCGCAACAGGCGCACCAGCCGGGCGAATGCAAGCACATCGAACCACGGATGAATCGGGCGCACCAGTTGAGGGAGCACCGTGATGAACGGCGGCAACGGGCCCGGCGGCAAGAGGGAACCTTCCGGCCCGAGCGCGGGGCCGGTGATCAGGTCGGCGTCAAACTCGCCGCTCTGGCGCAGACCCAGGACGGAGGCGAGCGTGTTTTCCTGCGCGCCGCCGAGGATCAGCCGTGTGATGACGTGCGTGACGCGCATCGGCGGGGGCGTGGCGCGGCGGGCGGGTCAGGGCGAGTTGCCCTTGAGTTCGGCGATGCGTTTGGCGACGAACCGAATTTCTTCCGGATTGGGCGGTGCGTTGGTGGGGCTGGGCACGGCGCAGGCGAGGTAGGTTTCGTAGTGCTTGAGCGCGTTGTTGGTGTCCCGGCGGCGATAGCAGATTTCGCCCAGGCCGTAATGGATTTGATACATCGTGGGCAGGCGGCGTTGGAGCGTTTCGAAGTCGGCGGCTGCTTCATCGAGGCGGTCCTGACGCAGATGGCAAATGGCGCGGTAAAGGAGCGCGACGTAACTGTTGGTGTCCATGTCCCAGACGCGGCTGAAGGCGGCGACGGCCTGGCGGTAGTCGCCCAGTTGCATCCAGACGGCGCCCTGGTTGAAGACCGCAAACGGGTTGTCAGGGGCCACGCGCAGAAACCGTTCGAGCGTGGTCAGAGCGTTCGAGTAAAGGCCGTGGTCGAAATAGGTCGAACTGGCGAGCATCAACAGGTGCAGGTCGTTGGTGGCGCGGGCGATGGCGGATTCGAGCAATTGCACCGCGCGTTGCCGTTGGTTCTGGGTCAACAGGGCGCGCGCCTCCAGGGCGAGCAATTCGTTGCGATTGGTTTGCGAGAGCGCCGGGCTGTCGGGTCGCGCACGCAGCTCCGTAATGATCGCGAGGGCGCGCTCGGCCTGGCGGGCGGTGACGTAGAGGCGCGCCAGCCACAGCCGACTGATCGCGTCGTCGGGCAGCAACTGGCGGACGCGCTCGAACTGCTGCACGGCCTGCCGGAAGTGCCGCGTGCGCATGAACAGGTCGCCCAACGCGAAGCAAAAGCCCGGTTCGTCATACATCCCGTTGTCGGCCATGAGTTGATCCCAGGTGCGGTAACGTCCGAAGAGCTGGTCGCGCAACGACGAGGACAGTTCCAGCGGCTCGGCGCGCCCGGCGCGAAGCTTTTCGTTGTAATCGCGATTGACCCGGGCAACGGGGTTGTCGGGGTTGAGCGTCAGGGCCGCCTCGAAGCACGTCGCCGCGCGGTCAAGCCCGTTGCGGCGCTGAAGTTCGACAGCCCACTGGTTGAGGGCGCGAGAGTAAAACATCCCCAGCCACGCGATTTCCACGGGCCGGGGTTCGGGCAGGCGAAGCTTTTCCAACAGCCGCATCCGGAGGCTGCGCGGTTCGTGGGGCGACTGCGGGCGGGTGCGGGCCAGCAACGGTTGCAGCCACGTGTCGAGCGCATTGGTCCAGAAGGATTCGTTTTGAGCGACGAGCGCGTCGGGCAGCGGCGGCAATAGCGCCTCCGCCGTGGTGTAAGGTTTCAATTCATAAACCAGCCGGCGCGGCAGCGCGTAAAACGCCTCGAAGTAGTAGCCAAAGCTCGGATTCAGATACCAGACGTCGGTGCGGGAAGCGATCTCGGCCAGCCAGTTGACGAGCGTCTGGGGATCAATCGGTTGCTCCTCTTTGAGCTCGAGTTTCGGCCAGTGATGCTTTGGAAATCGCCGTTGCAGGTGGTGGTGGTAGCCCGGCCAAACCAACGATTCGGTATCCAACAGCACGAGGTCTTTTCGCCGACCCGTTCGCGCCAGCCACGCCTCGCCCAAAAACACCGGACGCGAGTCATCCGACAGCACCACGGCCTTGTCGGGCAACTGTTCAAAGACCGTGCTCGCCCAGGTGCGCAACCATCCGCCATTGGTGGCGCGCACGCTGTCGAGATTCTTGATCAGGCCCAGCGCCGGCGCCAGCGCCGCCAGCCCGACGGTGCTACCGAGCACCAGCCGCCGCACCGGACGCGGAATCTGAGCCGCACGCGGCAGGGTGCGAGCGGGCGACTTGCCGAACACGATGAGGAAATAGCCCAGAAAATAGCCCACACTGAGCGCGCACAGGTAATAAAACGTCAAAAAGGGAATCCCGTAACCTTTGTGCCGCGGGCTGAACGGCGCATCCAGCAGACACCACAGGCACACCACCAAATACAATCCAAACATGAAGTGAAACACCGTGGTGGTCATGCGCACGCCCACCTGACTGGTATCGCCGAAATACGACGGCCAGCGGATGCCGTAGAGCAACAGCGGCAAGATGCACACGACCACCAGCAGCACCCATTCGACGTTTTCCAGGGCACGCGTCGGAAGCTTCGGATACGCGGTGAGGATGTATTTTTGCGAGGCCAGATTCAGCTTGATCGCCTGCCAGAGGTTGAGGTGTTGCGCCTCGACACTGATCGCAATCAACGCCCAGATCACGAGCACTGAAAGCCCCGCCAGCCCGCACAGGGCCATGCGCACCAGAAAGCGCGTCTGGAAAAACCCCCACCCGCGTATCCAGATCAGCGCCGCCAGAAACAGCGGCAGGAAACCCCACATCGCAAAGTTCCCCGCCATCCCCACGCCCCAGGCAAATGCCGCGCCGTAGAGCCACCCGTCGCGCCCGTCGAGCCGGTATTCGAGCAACGCGCGCACGGCCCAGGCGAACAGCAGCAGATCGAACATTTCGTTGGTGGCGTTGGTGGCGTGCTCCCAGAAGGTCAGTTGCAACCCGCACACCAGCACGGCCACCACCGGCGGCAGCCACGCCAGCGGCCCGCTCAGCAAACTGAACGGATGCGTCTCGCGCTCCCGTTCGGGCCAGGTGCGGTCGTGCGGCAGCAGCGCCACCGACCGCGCCAGTTGGAGCAACACCAGCGCGGCGCAGAAGGCCGAGAAAAGGTTCATCGCCAGTGGCAACCAGCGCTCCGGCAGCCAGCGCAACGGCCAGGTGACCAGAAAATACGCCGGTTGGGTCAGTTCCGGTTGCCAGGTCCAGCCCGCTGCGCGCGCGACGTGTGGCAGGTTGAGCAGGGAGACCCAGGGATTGAACGTGAGCAGATAGAACAACAGCGCCCCGATGGCCAGCAGCCACGGCAAAACGCGAGCCGGGAAGGCGCGCGTTCCCTCCAATTCGGTCGCCGTCATCATCCGAACTCAGTTGAAGCCATCGGCAGGTGCTTGGCAAGGCTCGTTTCGCCGCCCCGGCGTGCCGCTGGGCACTTTTCACACGCCGGTCACATGCGCCCGACTCACGTCGCCGCCCGCAGCCGCAAATCCGCCACACACTCGATGTGTTGCGTTTGCGGAAACATGTCCAGCGGCACCACGCTCACCGCTTCAAAGACACCGTCCGCGCACAAAACGTTCAAGTCCCGCGCCATCGTCGCCGGGTGACACGAGACGTAAATCACCTGCGCCGGACGCACCTGACGCAACAGCCGCACCGCCTCCGGCGCGCACCCCTTCCGCGGCGGGTCGAGCAACACCGTGGTGCGGCGCGGATCAAACCGCCGCGCCAGTTCCGGCAACACCTCCTCGACACGGCCCGCGATGAACTCGCCGTTGAGCCGGCCGCGAGCGACGGCGTTTTGCCGCGCCGCGCGGATCGCCCGCTGGTCGTATTCCACGCCCACATAGCGGTCCACCGCCCCGGCCAGTTCCAGCGCAAAAAATCCCCCCCCGCAGTAAAGGTCCACCAGTTGCCACCGGGCATCCGGCGAGGCCGCCCGGCCCGCCGCGACAGCGCCGCGCAGGAACTCGCCGACCACCTCGACCAGCTTCGGCAACATCACCGAGTTGGTTTGGAAAAACGAATCCGGCGGCACCGCCCAACCTTCGGGCTGCACCCGCAACACCACTTTCAACCCGCCGCGCGGTGGCGGGCGGGCGCGCACCCCGCGCAACTGCTCGTTGAGCAGCGGGTCGGCAATCTTGCACTCCTCGATGTCCTCCACCAGGCCGCAGTCCCAGCGCAAAAAACCGATGTTCAGCCGTTGCTCCGGCTTGTTCCACTGGCTGCGCACCATGATGCGATTGCGATAGCCGTAGGGTTGTGGACACGCCACCACCGGCCCGATCACATCGGCTCTCAGCCCGCCAATCCGCTCAAACAAATCCGCCACCTGCTTGCGTTTGATCCGCAACTGCGCCGCGTAGGCCAGGTGCTGATACTGGCAACCGCCGCACGCGCCAAAATGCCGACACGCCGGCTCAACGCGCTCCGGCGACGCCTCCAACACCCGCATCAGCCGCGCCCGCGCAAAACTCTTTTTCACCTCGATGACCTCGGCCTCGACCACCTCCCCCGGCGCCACAAACGGCACAAACACCACGAAATCCCCCACCCGCCCCACGCCCTCGCCACCAAAAGCGATGTCCTGGATCGTCAGCCTCAGCCGCTCGCCTCGACGGCAAACCGGCCCGCCCGATCGTGCTGGAGTTTGTTCGGCAGTCTCCATCGCCTCCGCCAACGTGTTGATTGACGAGCGCGCCAGCAACGCCGCAAACGCCTGCGCCCAACCGGCTCACAGCCTCGTCACGCGCCGAAAGTATCGGTTCACATCCGGCCTTCAAGCCGCGCGCAGAACCCGGGCGCAAACGCCAACCGCTTGAGCCCGTCTCGCCATAACCCCTCTCACCCCGACGCCGACGATTTCCCTCGCGCCGTCGTTGGAAAATCCGTTCCGCCCAATTAGCATCGCAACATGAAACGCGCCTTCCGTCTGCTTGTGCGCCTGGCCCTCGTGTTGGTCGCCGTCCTGGCTCTCGCCGCCGTCGTGAGCCTCGATCGCGTGGATTACCGGCCGTATTTCCGCGAGCCGTATTACGCGCAGACCGCCGAGCGGTTGCGTGCGCACCTGGGCACCAACCGCCTGGCGCGCGGCCCGCTGCTCGCCGGCTTTGGCAGCGCCCGCCTCACGCCAACCATCGGCGCAGCCCAAGACAACCCGGCGCGCGGGGAGTTTCGCGCCATGCCCCTGGCCGGTTACGGCGACCGACGCGGCAAACCCGCCACGGGCGTGCGCGACGAACTGTTCGTCAAAGCCGTCGCCCTGCGCGTGGGCGATCTGACCGGCGTGATGGTCGGCACCGACGCGCTCATCGTTCCGCGCGAAGTCACGGCACTGGTCGCCGAGCGGCTCGCGCGCGAGCCGGGCCTGGCGCGGGAGCGGGTTTACCTCAGCGCCACGCATACGCATTGCAGCCTGGGCGCCTGGGGCGAAGGCCCGGTGGCCGAGGCATTCGCCGGCGAATTCCAACCCGGCGCTCGTGAATGGTTCGCCGACCGCATCGTCACGGCGGTGCGCGCCGCACTGGCCGACCTGCAACCGGCGGCGCTGGGGCACGGACGCTTTGACGCGCCGGAATTCGTCCGCAACCGCGTCGTGGGCCAACTGGGTCGGGTGGACCCGGAGTTCACTTTTCTCGTCGTGCGCCGCGCCGACGGTCAAACCGCCGTGCTCGGCGCCTTTGCGGCGCACGCCACGATTCTGGGCGGCGACGTCATGGAATTCAGCGGCGATTACCCCGGCGCATGGCAACGGGCCGTCGAGCAAGCCACCGGCGGCATGGCGGTGTTCCTTGCCGGAGGCGTCGGCAGTCATTCGCCCGTGCCCGGCGAGCGAGGCTTTGCCGGGGTCGAACGTATGGGCCGCGCGCTCGCGGGGATGGTGCTCGAACGATTGCCCGCCGTCGCGCTCACCAACTTCGTCACGTTTGGCATCGCGGGCGTGGAGGTGTCCCTGCCGCCGCTGAACTGGCGCGTCACTGACGCCTTGCGCATGAGGCCGTGGGTGGCGCGACAGCTCCTGGGCTCGGGCGACCGGACGTTCCTTCAGGTCTTTCGCGTGCAGGACGTGCTGTGGGCCTCCACCCCGTGCGATTACAGCGGCGAGTTGGCCCTGGCCCACAAGGACGCCGTGCGCGCGCGCGGCTTTGACGCCGTGATCACCAGCTTCAACGGCGATTACGTCGGTTACGTGATCCCCTCGCGCTACTACCACCTGGGCGGTTACGAACCGCAGTTGATGTCGTTCTTCGGCCCGTATGTGCCCGACTACTTCGACGAACTGCTGCGCACGATGATGCTGGCCCTGACGCGAAACTGAGACCGGGTCACGAGCCGACTCCGTCACCCCTTTTTCCGGGGCAGGTCAACGTGCCAAAGTTGCGGTTAAAACCGTTTCCCCCGGGTGCTCCCTGACGATCGGCGGACGAACCAGCAAGCTTAAACGCCGGTTTACCGGCACATTTTCTTTCAAGTATGACACGTTGTGAGTCAAACCGCTGAGGCTCAACGTTTTGACCCGATCAATAACTCCATTGACAGCCTCAACTCGCCGGGCTAAACCGCTTGCGAGTTTTATGCCCGAGCCGGTTACAACCCTTGCCGGCATCGCCATCAGTTTCGGGGCCAGTACCGTCGCCGGCCTCGCTGCGAACGAAGCCCACCGGCTCTATTGCAGGTGGCGCGAAACTGCCACCGACCCGCAGACCGGCCTGCCACGCAGCAATGACCTTAACCGCGCCAGCCGGGAATCGCTTCGCGGGGCCGTTCAGGTGCTAATTCTCGAACTGGCTGGCCGGCTGGACCCGCAACGCTCCTGGCTGACACGCATGGTTGAGCAGGGCCGCTGGACGGGCTGGCTGGCCCGGCCGCTGTTCCCTGACAGCCGCACGCCCCAGCAACAATGGCTCGACACTTTCCGCGAGCTGGTGGCGGGCCGAGGCTTTGACCGTTTCCACGACCAGCTTCAATTCAGCGACGAACAGGTACGCGAGTGTTTCCAGCGGGGCGACGTCTGCGAGGCGCTTGGACCGGTGCTGGCGGAGAAGCTGCTGGAATGGACCCGCGCCAACGTCAAAGCGGGGACCGAGCCGGAGACCTTCAAGGCGCTCGTCCGCGACGGCTGGACGGTGAAGGCGCCCGGGCCGAAGCCCCCGGTTCCTGCGGGCCCCGAGACCAAGGGCGTCGAGCCGCGTCCGACCGGCCAGCCGCGCCGCATCACGCTGGCCCACGCTTGGTGCCTGTTCTTTCGCGAGCAACTCAGAAGCGAGCCGCGCGTCTTCAACGACTTCGTGGCTGGCAGCCTCAAAGACCTCCACACCCAACTCGACCAGCAAGGCGCGAACGTGTCTGCGGAGTTGCGCGCTTTGCGCGAATCGGTCGCCAGGCTGGCTGACCGGCCGCCCGTCTTCACCCAGTTCGAGGCCTGGCTCACGCCGCAACTGGGCGAACTCAAAGACCTCCTGACCGGCGTCCAAGACGAGCTCGACGCGCTGGCCCGCGGGCAGGCAGACATCAAGCAGCAACAGGGCGAAATCTTGG
>JAOAIM010000117.1 GCA_026414705.1 Verrucomicrobiia bacterium
GCCGTTGGCGGTTGCCGATTGGCTTGCTGACACCGGGTGCCGGCCTCGGATTTCCACGTTTTTGCCTGGATTCGAGGGCTTTTTTGCAGGCGTTTCAACGGGTTTCCCAGACGATTTTGCCCCCGACCATCGTGAGCAGGACTTTGGTGGAGCGCACATCGTCCACAGGGCAGTTCAAGATGTCGCGGTCAACGAGGATGAGGTCGGCGAGTTTGCCCGGTTCGAGCGAGCCTTTGCGGGCGTCCTCGAAGGTGAGCCACGCGCCGTTGAGAGTGTAGAGGCGGATGGCCTGCTCGCGGCTCAGGCGCTCGTCGGGGTTGAGCACGCCGCCGCGCTCGGTCTGGCGCGTGAGGGCGATCCACATGCCCAGCCACGGATTCCACGGGTTGGTGCTCTGGAAGGAATCCAGCCCGATCATGTGGTCGCTGCCGCCGGCGAGTTTGATGCCGCATCGCCACCAGGTGCGGCAGGGTAAAAACCACTTCATGCGCCGCTCGCCTAGAGTGCGCAGCAGGCTTGCGCCGTCTTTGTAAAGCCAGGCGGGTTGAAGGTCCACGGCCACGCCAAGTTGGCGGCAGCGCGCGAGGTTTTCGGGCGAGGTGAAGTTGCCGTGCGTGATGTGAAATCGGCGCGTGCGGATGTCCAGGTGCTTGTGAATGTGCTCGTAGGCGTCGAGCAGCACATCCGTCGCGGCTTCACCGGCGCAGTGGGCCGTGAGTTGCCAGCCGCGTTGCGCGGCGGCGAGCATCAGGTCGTTGAGCAGGTTCGTCGGCACATTGAGAATGCCGCGATAGTCGGGGTCGGTGATCTGGTAGGTGTCGCCGACGCCCCAAGGTTCGCGCATGAAGGCGGTGCCGATCAACATGCCGCCGTCGAGCCAGAGCTTGAACGGGCCGATGCGCACCCAATCGTCACCGACGCCGGTCGGGCCAAACGGCAACTGACCGGAGGGCGCGTTGGTGAAGGTGTCGAGCCGGTGAATCGCTTCTTCGAGCGTGTGGGGCACGGGCTGCATGATGCGCGTGAGGTTGACGCGAACGGTCAACTCGCCACGTGCGGCGAGGTCGCGGCACAGCTCGATGACTTCCGGATCGCCGCGTCGTTCGCCGATGCTGGTGATGCCGTGTTGATTGTAGAGGTGGTAGAGGTGTTTGAGCGCGGCGCGGTGATGGGCGGCGGTGGGTTGGCGCGGGCCGGAGCGGACCGGGAGCAAGTGGGCGGCGTCGTGCAACAGACCGGTCGGTTCGCCGGTCCGGGGGTCTTTGACGATTTCGCCGGGGGTTGGGTCGGGCGTGGTGGGCTTGATACCGGCGAGTTCGAGCGCTTTGGAGTTCACCATGCAGACCGGGCCGGCGTTCCAGAGCACCGGATGCGCTGGCGCAGCGGTGTCTAGTTCGGCCTTCGTGGGCAGGCGGCCTTCGGCAAGGCGCGTGGGGTAAACGCGCTGAAGCACGATCCAGGTGCCGGGTGGGGTGCGGGCGGTTTGGGAGCGGATGTGCGCAAGGGCCTGGGCGATGGAGTCGAAGACCGGCTGCGGGCCGTCGAGTTCGGAGACGGAAGCGCGGTAGGCGTGGGTGTGGCTGTCAATCAGGCCGGGCATCACGGTGCGCCCATGGGCGTTCAACACGCGCGTCCCCGGGCCGATCCACCTGGCCACGGCGCGATTGCTGCCGACGGCGGCGATGCGCTCGCCGCGCACGGCGATGGCTTGCGCCCGGCGGAATTGCGTGTCCACGGTGAGCACCTGCGCGTTGGTGATGACGAAGTGGGCGTGAGTGGCGCGCACGGGCTGGGCACAAGCGCTGGCCGCAAGTAGAGCAAGGGCAAGCGCCGCCCGCGACGGCGCAAGCTGGCGCACCGGATTTGCAGAACCGCAGCGCATCGTCCGAGCAGGGTGTTCCGGTTGACTCGGGCCGACTTTTGCCCTGGTCCGAAGGCTTTTCAACGGGCTTTGCGGGCGCGTCGTGCCAAGGCACCGTGCCAAGAAACGAGACACTTTTTGTCCTGAAGACCGTCTCAAACCAGATTTGCGCTCCGAGTCGCGTTGGCTCGTGTTCTAACCTGTATATTTCACAAGCCTCTCATTAACACCGGGCTTCAGCCCGGTGACAAACAAACGCCGATCAACCGCTGGGAGCCGCTTCAGCGGCTTTCCGCAGCGTGTCCAAAGCCGTTGAAACGGCTTACGAGGCGGGTTGCACCGGTTCACCGGGCTGAAGCCCGGTGCTAATGAAATCAGACCCAACGAGCGCGAAAGAGGCGGGCTTAAAGCATGACGCGCCCGAAGCCGCCGGGCCTTGAGCCAGACGAAAACGGCACGGGCAGCGGGGGCGCGCTCGGCTTGTCAGGCACAGGCCGTGGCACTCCGAGTGCTCGATTCGGGCGCATGATGACGGTGTTGATGTGCATTTTGGCCTTCTCCGGGGTTGGTCTTCTGGTGGGGTTGATGACCGCTGCGCGCGCGCCGTTGGGTTACGAGGACGAGAGCGGCTTCCACTTCGGCGTGGAAATGCGGCGCGGCAGCGAGGCTCACCTGGTCGGTGCGGAGTGACGGACCGTCGGCCGGAACACCGGGCCGGGTGTGCTGCCCAGATCGGACAGCCCACGCGGCCCGGCCCCGCGCCCCAGGGGCGGCGGTGCCGGTAACCCGCGCGAGAAAAATCCCCTGTCGCAGACGGTGCCCGCCGAAGTTCGGCTTCTTCCTTCGGATGTTGCACCCCTGCGACGGGGGATTTCGTGTTTCGGGTTGAGGCGGTTTAGTCGCGCCCCGCGGCCTGGATGAAGGGTTTCAGCTCCTTCATCAATTTCGCGAAACCTTCGAGGGTGACCTGTTGTGCGCCGTCGCTCCAGGCTTCGGCGGGATTCGGATGCACCTCGATCAAGAGGCCGTCGGCGCCCATTGCCACGGCGCCCTTGCAGAGCGCACTGACCAGGTCGGCGCGGCCGGCCCCCTGGCTTGGATCAATGACGATCGGGCAGTGGGATTCGCGTTTGATGATCGGGATGGCCGAGAGGTCGAGCGTGTTGCGCGTGTAGGTTTCGAAGGTGCGAATGCCGCGCTCGCAGAAGATGAGGTTGGGATTTTCGTTGGCGAGGATGTATTCGCCCGCCAGCAGCCATTCCTCGATTTTCATCGCCAGGCCGCGTTTCAAGAGAATGGGTTTGCCGGTTTTGGCGGCGGCGATGAGCAGTTGGAAGTTCTGCGCGTTGCGCGTGCCGATCTGGATGATGTCGGTGTATTCGGCGACCAGATCGGTGTGCTGTTCGGAGAGCAGTTCGGTGACGATGGCCAGCCCGGTCTCGCGTCGCGCCTTGTCGAGCAGTTTGAGGCCCTTCTCGCCCAAGCCCTGGAATTCGTAGGGCGAGGTGCGGGGTTTGAATGCGCCGCCGCGCAGGATGGTGGCGCCGGCGGCTTTGACGGCTTTGGCCGTGGTCATGAGTTGTTTTTCGCTCTCGACGGAACAGGGCCCGGCCATGACGTGAAATTTCCGGCCGCCGAGGACGTGTTCGCGCACCCGCACGGTGGAATTGGCCGGGTGCGCCTCGCGGCTGACGAGTTTGTAACGTTTTTGAATGGGGATGACGCTTTCGACGGCGTGAGGGAACTGGGCGGTGAGGGTTTCGAGCGTGGCATGGGTCAGCTCATCGCCGATGGCCCCCACGACGGTGCGGGCAACGCCGCGCATGACGTGCGGGATGTAGCCGAGCTTGCGAATTTCGCGCAGCACGGCGTTTTCGTCGCGTTTGGTGATGCCGGGTTTGAATACGATGATCATGGTTGAGCGGGAGTTGGCCGGGCGTCGCAACAAAAAAGCCCCGAAGGTTTTCGGGGCGGACAGCCTGCGGCAGTTGTTCAGTCAGGATTCATCGCCGCCGCAAGCGCACGCCCGCCGGCCAAAAGTAAAAGAAAAAGAACCGGCCTGCGAACTCGATTGCCTGCTGACGGCTCACATTCACGGCACGAGCCTAACAAAGGCTGCCGGAGTGTCAATCCTGCAAACGGTTTTCGGCCGGCGCAGTGAAGGGGAGCGAGCACGGGCGCATCTCCATTTCTTCCAAGCTGGTCAGATCTCCTGGCATGAAAACAACCGCTCTTGAGTCCCGGTTGGCCGCCGCATGAGCTGAAGTCGAAAGCGAACCACGGGTTGTTTGCCCGCATGGGCCGCCTACAGGCTGCAGTGTTGCATCCGACGCCTCCCGGAAAGCCGCGATCAAAACCCTCGGCCATCTGGAAATGCAAGCTGCCCACGACGTGCAGGACTGCTGCCTTGCCCCACCCGGTGCATGCCGAAGCGTTGCGGCGGGGCTTGCGTCCGACGGCTGTGGGGCCGGTGGAAGAGAAGGTCCGTGCGGCTTTGACGGCTGGCCAACGACGCGTCAGAGTTGGACTTCCTCGATGCGTTGAGCTCTTGGCGTCGGTGGCGGGGCGCTTCTTTTCGGCGGTGACAAGGCGAACCGAGCGCTCGGCTCAAGTCGTTGCTGCGCCGGTCAAGGAACGAATCGTGCGTCAAAGTGATTGGCCAATTGGAAGAGGCTTTGGCCGCACTGTCCTCTTCGGCGCGAGGGCGACAGCCGCGGGCCGGCAGATGGACTTCTTCCAGGAAAATCAGGGGCGGATGGATGATCGAGCCGGTCGGCGGGCGGGCAAACCCATCGGAGCCGGCCGGGTCGAAGCAACGAGTCGAAAGGGCCCTGTCGGCTCAAACGCCCGGGCCAGTTTTTGCGTCAGCAGGGCGATGAATCTTTCCTGTGTGGAGGGCTCTCTGGCGGGAGGGTCGCTGGACGCAGCGTTTCTCGCACTCTGCCTTCAAGCCTGCAAAAACCGAGGTCCCCTGATTTTCTCTTGGATGATCGCGTCTGAATCGTCCTTCCGCCGGGCCGTTTGCGTTCAGCGGTGTCCGAGGCCGTGGTTTGAAAATTCATTCGGCCGGTGGGGTCACAAGAGGCCGGGTTTTGGTTTGACCTTCGCCAGGTCGGAAGGTGACGTATGGTTAGGTCGCCGATCGGCGGTGACGTGGAGTTCAATCGGCCGGAAACGCGATCCGGAAACGCGGAGGGGTTGCAATCGTTCCGCGCCGCAGCGGTCCAGCTTGAATCGAATGTTCTGGGATCACCACGGTCTGCGCCGATTGTTGAATCGTTTTCCTGCGCTGGAATTAAGTTGCGCCGCTCAGGTCGCGGAACGCACAGGTCTTGATGCGTGGCACGTTTGATTGAACGAAGGGTTGGGGGACCGGTCGAATTGTTGGGCTTGGATGCGACCCGATCACAAATCTGCGAGCAGCACAGATGGAGCGGCGCCGTGTGGCCGTGCGCCTCGAAATGGACTTGCCACCACAGGAACGCAACATTCTCTGACGCGGAGCCGTTTCACCACATCCGCCGGGCGCAATCAGCGCCGCAAACGTTGGAGGGAGGTTCCGTTGGCCTCAGCGGGGAAAAGGTTCGCCGCTTCATCGGATCGCGCATGTCCGCGCTTGCCAAGCCGCGCCGTGTTTTCCAAATTGAGCGGGTGAACCGAAAAAAATTTTTGACAGCGACCATGCCATCCCGTAAAAAAGTAACGAACTTCTTGAGCACCCCGGCGGGTGGGGGCCAAAAGATTAGCGCTATGAAAAAAATCTATGCCTCCCTTGGAGCGGCCGCATTGAGCGCCGCTGGCATCCAAACCCTTCAAGCCCAACCGGTTGATCTCTCAAAGTCTTGGAGCGTGGGGGTCCTGCTGCGCGGCTTCTACGATGACAACGTCAACACTGTGCCGTCCAGCGCCAATCCGACCGAGTCGTTCGGTTTTGAGGTTGGACCGATGCTGTCGCTTTCGCTGCCGCTTGAGCAGACCACGATCATCGGCAGCTACAACTACACGTACAAGTATTATGAAAAGCGGATTCATGATCGGGCCGACCACGATGACAACACCCATACCCTGGCCGCTCAGATTCAGCACAATTTTAGCGAGCGCGTGATGGCCTCCGTCCGAAACTCCTTCGTCATCGGCCAGGAACCGGACGTGTTGCGAATTGGAAACTCAGCCGATGCCACGTTTCAACGGATTTCAGGCGACAACATTCGCAATTTTGGCGCGGTGACCCTTAACGCGCAGATCAGCCGTCCCTTCGGCGTCGAGGTGGGTTACGCCAACGCCCTTTACGACTATGCCGACGACTCCGACGGCGGCTTCTCTGCCAGGCTCGACCGGCTCGAACACCATGTGCACATAGACGGGCGCTGGGCTGCAATGCGCGACACCATCGTGGTGGTGGGTTACGCGTTTTCGCTGGTGGATTACACAGCAGACCTGCTTATTGCGCCCCCTTTGCCATTTGAGAGCGACTCGCGCAACAACCGGTCGCATTACGTTTACGCCGGTGTGGAACACAACTTCCTCGCGAACCTCGTTGGCACGCTGCGGGCCGGGGCACGTTTCAACGACTATTATAAGTCACCCAACGACGAGAGCGAGGCCTCGCCGTATGTTCAGGCCACGCTCAGCTATCAGTATGCCCCGGAGAGCCGCATCGAGGTCGGCGCCGCCCACGACCGCCGTTCGACCGATCAGTTCTCGTTTGATGGGTCCAGCCTGACCTTGGACGCGGATTCAACCGTCGCTTACGTGTCCTTAACCCATCGGATTTTGCCGAAGCTCTTCGCCGGGGTGGTCGGCAACTTCCAATACGCCACGTTTAATGGCGGTTTGCTCGACAACGAAGACCAGTATTATTTCGGGGCCGGCGTGAACCTTGAATACCGCTTCAACCGTCATTTCTCGGCCAACGTGGGTTACAACTACGACCGGCTCGAATCGTCCGGCGGCGTGGCCGGCGGCGATTACGACCGCAACCGCGTTTATATCGGCGCGATGTTCGTGTATTGAGCAGTTTACAGTTTCCAGGGGGCTGGGTCGCGCGACTGGCCCCCTGTTTTTTTGAAGTATGGATCCGACCAAGTCCCAATCCCCCCAGGAAGCCAAGCTCCATTTCCTCGACTACTGGCGCATCATTCGCACCCGCAAAACCGTCATTCTGCTGGTGTTTTTGCTGGTTGTCCTGACCGCCACGCTGGTGACGCTCCTGCTCCCGGCCACGTATTCGAGCTTCGCTCGCATCCGCGTCGAGCGTGACGTTTCTGACATCCCCGGCCTCATGGAACGGCAGGCCTACATGGCCTTCGACCCGTATTTCATCCAAACCGAATTCGAAGTCATCCAGTCGGAGCAGATCCTGAGCAAGGTCGTGGACCTGCTCAACCTCAACGCTGTCTGGGGGCGTAAGTATGGCGGCGGCCAGCCGCTCAAAACCCTCGACAGCATTGGCCTGCTGCGCGGGCGGCTTTCCCTCAAACCCGTTCGCAACACCAGTCTCATCGAAATCCGCGTTTACAGCGAGGACAAGGATGAGGCGGCCAAAATTGCTCAAGCCATCGCTGAGGTGTATCGCGATTATCGTCAAACCCGCCGTTTGCAACTCTCGATGGCCGGCGTCGAGGCCCTCGAGAAACGCTTCTCCGAGCACGAGGCCAAAATCCAGCAGGTTCAGAAAGAGTTGGACCTCATTCGTGAGACCAACAAGATTTCGGACCTCGACGCCGCCGGTTTTTCTCCCACCCCCACGTTGGAAGCCGACGTCGTTCGCCGCATTCTGGCCAGCAAGATTGAAAGCGAGACACGCCTGATCGGGCGCGAAGAATTGCTCGCCAAGCTCCGGGCACTGCCCCCGGAACAACTCCCCGAAGTGTTGCCCCGCGCCGTCCCGGACCCGATCCTCCCGGGCCTGATCAACGACCTGAACACCGCCGAACAGCGCCTCGTTGTTTTGCAAAAGGAATACTCCGACGAGCATCCCGAAATGGTTCGCACCCGCAGCCTGGTGGCCGACTTGCGGGATAAAATCCAGAAAAATGTCGCCGGCCTCATGAAGGCTCTTGAAGCTCAGGTCGAAAGCGCCCGCGCCGAGGTCGAAAAACTCAACCGGACCCTCGAAGAAGCCAAGCAAACCGACATCGAACGCGCCGCCAAGACCCGCCCGTACTATGACAAGAAGCGCGAACTCGAAAGCCTCGTCAGCTTCCGGCGCATCCTCGAAATGAAGATCGCTTCCGAGCGCATTGACATCAACCTGCCCAAGACTTCAATGGTTGAAATCATTGACAACGCGGTGCCCAACGAACGCCCCGTCCGCCCGAACAAGCCCCTCAACATCCTGCTGAGCATCATCATCGGCCTCGTCGTCGGCGTCGGTTTGGCGTTCTTCATTGAATACCTGGACACCAGCGTTAAAACCATTGACGACGTCGAACGCGCTCTTCAGGCCCCCGTGCTGGGTGTCATCCCGCAGAACGTTGGCCTGCTCATCGAAGAAGGCGCGGAAAGCCCGCACGCAGAAGCCTACCGCGTCTTGCGGACCAACCTGCTTTTCTCGCGCAAAGACGACAAGCTCAACACCGTCGTTGTCGTCAGCGCTGGCGCCGGCGAGGGCAAGACCACCACCGTGTTGAATCTCGCCACCGTCTTCGCCCAGAGCGGCCAGCGCGTCGTGATCGTGGACTCCGACCTGCGCCGCCCGGCGTTGCACAAGCTCCTGCGCCTGAGCAACAGCACCGGTCTGACCAACTACCTGCTCAAGCAGAACTCCATTGAGGAGGTCATCCAGAAAACCTCATTGCCCCTGCTGGACTTCATCTCCAGCGGCAAGCTCCCCAGCAGCTCGCTGGGAATCCTGAGCTCCGCCCAGATGAAGGACCTCATCAGCGAACTCAAACGCCACTACGACTTTGTGTTTTTCGACTCGCCCCCCATCATGGGTGTGAGCGACGCCTCCATTCTCGCCAGCGAGGTGGACCTGACGCTCCAGGTCATCCAATACCGCCGTTACCCCCAACAAATGACCATTCGCGCCAAGCAGCTCATCGAAAAAGTCGGCGGCAACCTCGTCGGCATCGTCCTCAACAACATCAACGTCTCCCAGGACGAGAGCTATTACTACTACAGCGGCTACTACCACGACTACTACTACCGCAGCGAGGAGGCCATCGAGCCGGCATCCGGCGAAACGAAAGAGCGGCCGGGAATCAAACAAAAATATTGATTCGCGTCCCCGCCCTTTCGAGCATACCTCAAAACGGAATGCAATTCATGGTTGCGAACGTCGCATTGTCCATCGCCGGGCCGCTGATCCTGGCAGCAGTCTTGGCCACAGGTTGTGCCTCCCGCACCGAAATCCCGTTCAGTTCCGAGCCGCTGCCCGCTTCGACCACCGCCCCGGCCACTGACGCCAGCCCGCGAAACAGTCCAGCCGTCCCCGGCGTCGTCTTTCAGGTCGGCGACCTGGTCATCGTCACCTTCTCAGACACCCTTGAGCCTCTCCAACCCCACGAAGAACGGATCAAGGAAGACGGTTGCATCACCCTGCCTTTGATCGGTTCGGTCAAAGCCCTCGGCAAAACCCCGGGCGAACTTCAAAAGGAAATCCAGGACAAATACGTCCCCAAATTCTATCGCCGGCTCACCGTCACGGTAAAATACCAGGCGCAGGAACTCTCCTATTCGGTGCTCGGGGAGGTGCGGATGCCCGGACCCAAACCGTATCTCGGTGTCACCACCGTCACCAAGGCCATCGGCGCCGCCGGTGGACTGACCGATTACGCCAGCAAACGCAACATCTGGCTCACACGCGCCAACGGCACCAAAATCAAGGTCAACTACCGCAAGGCCATCGCCAACCCCGCTCTCGATCCGCAGGTCTTCCCAGGCGACTCGATTAACGTCGAGAAAAGCATCTGGTAATGGTCCAACTCCGGATTCTTTCCGGCAAACAGGCGGGCTGCGAATGTGCGGTCCGCCGTTTTCCTTTCCAAATCGGACGCGCCGCCGAAAACGACCTGCGCCTCGAAGACGATGGCATCTGGGAGCGCCACGTCGCTCTCACGTTTGATCCCGCCGACGGCTTTGTGCTCCGCGCCGAACCCGATGCGCTCGTGAGCGTCAATCATCAGCCCCTTCGAACCGCCACCGTCCGCCTCCGCAACGGAGACTGCATCCAGCTTGGTGGCGCCACGCTTCAATTCTGGCTCGCACCCCTCACCCAGCGTTCCCATCGCTGGCGCGAAATCCTCCTCTGGGCGCTCGTCGCCCTTGTTACGCTCGCGCAACTGGCTCTCATCGCCCGGTTGCTGGATTGAAGCGGCCATGATGTCCGGGACGCGGTTCCCAACCGGCCCGGCCGACGGTGTCCTACTACAGCCCGGCTTGAACCTCGAAACGGCAGTTGCCACACGGTGGATTACCCGGTCGCGGGTGGAACACGCATGCAACCCGGATTTTTTTCTGGAAAACCGCGTTCACCCAACGGGTGAATCGCAGTTTCCGTGCAAAGACCTCCCTTTGGTGTCCTTCGGTGTTCCAGCCGTGGCTCAACTGCCGTTTTTCGGTTGAATCGTTCCGCTGGGCCACCAACCCGTTCAATGCCGGAAATGCCGCATCCCCGTGAACACCATCGCCATCCCTCGCGCATCCGCAGTCGCAACAACCTCCGCATCCCGAACCGAGCCGCCCGGTTGAATGGCCGCGGTCGCTCCGGCCTCCGCCGCCGTAATCAATCCGTCCGCAAACGGGAAAAACGCATCGCTGCACACGGCGCTCCCGTGCAACGACAGCCCCGCTGCGCCCGCCTTCCAAATCGCCACCCGACACGCATCCAGGCGGCTCATCTGCCCCGCGCCGATGCCCAGCGTGCGATCCGGCGCCGCAAACACAATCGCGTTCGACTTCACGTGCTTCACCACGCGCCAGCCAAACCACATCGCCGCTCGTTCCGCGTCCGTCGGGCCGCGTTGCGTGACGGTCTTCCATTGCGCCGGCCCCGCCACGCGCCGGTCCGTTTCCTGGAGCAAAAACGACTCCGCCCCGACACTGCGCACCTCCCACGGATCAACAGCCACCGGCCATCGGCACATCTCCACCAGACGCAGATTCTTTTTCCGCTGCAGAACCTCCAACGCCCCCGGCTCAAACGATGGCGCCACGATCACTTCGCTGAAAATCTCCGCAATCGCCGCCGCCGCCTCGCTGTCCAGCGCTCGATTCACCGCGATGATCCCTCCAAACGGCGCGTCCCGGTCCGTCGCAAACGCCTTTTCCCAGGCCTCCCGCAGACTCGCCCCACTGCCCACCCCGCACGGATTGGTGTGCTTGAGAATCGCGACCGTCGGCGCATCCTGGAGAAACTCTCCGATCAACGCCGCTGCCGCCGTCAGGTCCAGAATGTTGTTATACGAGAGCTCCTTCCCGTGCCGTTGCCGGAAATGCTCGGCGAACCGCCCGTAAAGCGCCGCCCGTTGATGCGGATTTTCCCCGTAGCGCAACCGTTGAACCTGCGGCGCGGCCACCAACAACGACGACGGCAGCACCTCCTCCGGGTCCGGAAACTTCTGCTGAAAAAAACGCGCAATCGCTGCGTCATAGGCCGCCGTTCGCGCGAACGCCTTCGCTGCCAGCCGCTGCCGGAACTCCGGCGTCGTCTCGCCCCGCTCGGTGATTTGGCGCGCCGCCTCGGCGTAATCCGCCGGGTCGGTCAGCACCGTCACGCTTTCGTGGTTCTTGGCGGCGCTCCGCAACAGCGCCGGGCCGCCAATGTCAATGTTCTCGATCGCCTCGGTCAGCGTCCCGCCCGCCCGCGCCACCGTCGCCTCGAACGGATACAGGTTCACCACGACCACATCAATCGGCGCGATCCCATGCTGCCGGGCCGTCGCCTCGTGTTCGGGATGCCCGCGCAAAAACAGCAGCCCGCCGTGCACCTTCGGATGGAGCGTCTTCACCCGCCCGTCGAGCATCTCGGGAAAACCGGTGAACGCGCTGATGTCGGTCACCGCCAATCCTGCTTCGCGCAGCATCCGCGCCGTCCCGCCGGTTGAAATCAGTTCCACACCGGCCGCTGCCAGCGCCTGCGCCAGCGCCACCACGCCCGTCTTGTCCGAAACCGACAGCAACGCCCGCTGCACCTTCGCCATAGCGCCCGCAAAATCACGAAAAGCCGCGCCGCGAGTCAACGGACAAAATCCCAACAGCTCGCTGCAGGACGCATCTCAGTTTCTTGCAACTTCTCATTAACACCGGGCTTCAGCCCGGTGACACGACCGGGCCCAGGCTCCAAGCCGTTTCAACGGCTTCGACCACCGGCCCCCGAAAAACGATTAGCCCGATCCTCTCCCACGCGCACGGACGCCCGCCCTTGGAGCGCAGACTGCCCGTCTGCCG
>JAOAIM010000118.1 GCA_026414705.1 Verrucomicrobiia bacterium
CCAAACAGGGCGCGGACGTGCGCGCACCGTTGGGCGTGGCGCGGCCGCTGGCGCTGCGCCTGATCGCCGAACTGCAGGAGCGCCTGCCCGCCGGCGTGCTCGAACACATCGAGATCGCCGGCAGCCTGCGCCGCTGGAAGGAGGTCATCGGCGACCTGGACATGCTCGCCTCCTCGAAGAAGCCCGCTGCGGTCATCGAGGCTTTTACCTCGCAGCCGGGCGTTCTGAAGGTGCTGGCCCGGGGCGACACCAAGGCCAGCGTGCTGCTCGAAGGCGGCCTGCAATCCGACCTGCGCGTGGTCAGCGACAAGGAGTTTCCCTTCGCGCTGATGTATTTCACCGGCAGCAAGGAGCACAACATCGTCATGCGCCAGCGCGCCATCGCCCGCGGACTGCGCCTGAATGAATACGGCCTGTTCCGTTCCACCGAGGAAACGCGCGACCCCAAACTGCTCCTGCCCTGCGCCGATGAAGCCGAGATTTTTGCCAAACTCGACCTGCCCTACATCGAACCGGAACTGCGCGAGGACCACGGCGAATTTGACGCCGCCGAGAAGGGCCGTCTGCCCAGGCTCATCCAGTGGACCGATCTGCGCGGCGCGTTGCACGGACACTCGACCTGGAGCGACGGCCACAACCGCATCGAGGACATCGCCGCGCACATGGAGGAATTGGGCCTGGAATACTGGGCAATCACCGATCACTCCAAATCCTCGTTTCAGGCCAACGGGCTGGATGCCAAACGCCTCCGCGAACAACTCGCCGAGGTGCGCCGCGTCAATGAATCCCTCGCCGCGCGCGGCAGCCGCTTCCGCCTGCTCACCGGCGTCGAGGTGGACATCCTCAAGGACCGGCTCGACTTCGACGACGAGGTGCTGGCGGAACTGGACGTGGTGGTCGCCAGCCTTCACGTGCCCGCGAACAACGAGGCCGAGAACACGCGACGGCTGCTCTTCGCCGCTCAGAATCGTTACGTGCATTTCCTCGCGCATCCGACCGGACGCCTGCTGCTCGAACGCGAGGCTTATCCCGTCAACATTCACGCGGTGATTGACGCCTGCGCCGAGACCGGCACCTGGATCGAACTCAACTGCCACCCGCAACGCTTCGACCTGGACTGGCGGCTCTGGCCCTACGCCAGGAGCAAGGGCGTCAAATGCGTCATCAACCCCGACGCGCACCGGAACGAACACGCGATGTTTCTGCGACTCGGCGTGGGCATCGCCCGCAAGGGCTGGTTGGAGAAAAGCGACGTAATCAACGCCCTGCCACTGGAAAAATTGCGCAGGGAACTCCGGCGCAAACGCGGCAGGTGATCGCGCCTTTTTGTGCCGGCCGGAGCGCGCGGGCCCGACTTCGTGCCCAGCCCGCTCCGGAAGGGCCGGGAAACAACCACCCTCGGAACAAACAACTTGCCAACGCGATTTTCGCCGGCCTCAATGGCCGCGTTGATGTTTCAACCCGAACACATCATGAAAATCCTGCTGATCATCCTCTCGTTGATCCTGCCGCCGCTGGCGGTGTATCTGGCCACAAAATGCGTCAAGACCACCCTGATCAACCTGATTCTCTGCTTCGTGTTTTATCTGCCCGGCGTGGTGCATGCGCTCTGGACGGTCTTCAAGAGCGGCGCGCCCCAGGCCGCATGAAGGGCCTCCGTCCGGCACAGTTCACAGCCCCCTGACGAACACCGGGCTTCAGTCCGGTGCAAACGCTGGCCCGGCGGCGCTCAGCCGCTTCACCGGCTTCTGGTCCATCTGGGAGGCGGTCGAAAGCCTTCCACGCCGGCGGTGGGCACGGTCCGAGGGGTGAAGCCCCTTGCCAGGCAGGTGAGACCCGGAATGCGTGGACGTTGCCCTACGGGTTGGGAGCGGACGTTGGGCCGTTGGGCGGACGAATGACGGGGCGTTTGACGTTTTTGAGGCGCTCCCGCAACAGGTCGGCCCGAAGAACATCGCGTTCCTCGGCCGAAAGTTTTTCGGAATACATTTTCTGAAGGTGCGCCGGTTGCGTGATGAGAAACAACTCGTCCACCAGCGCGCGGTCCAGGTCGGGGAACAGTTCCAGGTCCACGCCCAGGCGCAGGAGCGAGAGCAGATTCATCGTCTCCTTGGAGGAGATGCTGTGGGCGTTGGCCAGGATGCCGTAGGCGCGCCCGATGTGGTTGTAAACAACCTTGGGCTTTTTTTCGAGGAGCACTTCGCGAGCGTTTTCCTCGTGCTCAATGATCTGGGCGAGAACTTTTTCGAGTCGCTCAACAATCGCGGCCTCCGATTCGCCGAGGGTCATCTGGTTGGAGACCTGGAAAATGTTGCCGAGGGCTTCGGTGCCCTCGCCGTAGAGGCCGCGGACGGCCAGGCCGAGTTTGTTGACGGACTGAATGATGGGGTTGATCTGTTCGGCGAGCACAACGCCGGGCAGGTGGAGCATGGCGCTGACGCGAATGCCGGTGCCCAGGTTGGTCGGGCAGGCGGTCAGATAGCCCCAATCGTTGCTGAAGGCATAGGGCAGGCGGGCTTCCAACTCCGTGTCGAGCGCATCAATCGCCGCCCAGGCCTGGCGCAGTTGCAGGCCGGGACGCAGCGCCTGCATCCGCAAATGGTCCTCTTCGTTGATCATGACGCAGTAGGACTCGTCACGGTTGAGCACCAGACCGCTGCCGGCGCTTTTGGCGGCGTGTTCGCGGCTGATGAGGTGGCGCTCGACAAGGATTTGTTTGTCGAGCGGGGTCAACTGATCCATCGCCGCCACGAAGGCGTCTTTCATTTGGGGCAGGGAGGCGACGGCCGGCTGGATGAGCTCAAGCACGCGAATGCGCTCGGGTTTCTTGGCCCAACCGGGGAAGGCGGCGTCCTTGAGATTGCGCGCCAGGCGCACGCGGCTGGACAGAACAATGCGGTCATGAGGCCCGCTCCGGCGGGCGGTTTCGGCGGGCGGCGTCAGAAATTGGTCCAGTTGCATGGCTCAGGGTCTGGGCGCGGCGGGTGCGCGGGGGGTCAGTTGCTTGATTTCATCGCGCAGCCGCGCAGCCAGTTCGAAGTCCTCTTGTTCGATGGCCTGGGCGAGCTTTTTCTGAAGCAGCTTGATGCGCTCGGTGGTTTCGCGGCTTTGGCGCAGGGCCGCCGGCACCTTGCCCACGTGGCGCGTGCCGCGGTGCATGGTTTTGAGCAACCCTTCCAGCGCCTCGGCAAAGGTCTGATAACAGGCCGGACACCCGAGGCGGCCGGACTTTTTGAAGTCGGCCTGGGTAAAGCCGCACTGGGGGCACTTGAGGGTGCTACCGCCGGCGGCCTGTTCGATCTCCTGTGAGGCGCCCAGGCCAAAGAGCAGGTCGGCAAACGCGAACCCGCCGGCGTCGAGCGCGCCCTTGGCCTTGGCGCAGCTCTCGCACAGATCGAGCTTTTGCGTTTTATCACCGGTGATCTGCGTATAATGCACGGTCGCCGGTTTTTCTTTGCAAATGCAGCAGAGCATGGCGCGTGTTGGTGGTCGTCAACGTGTCAACGCGTCGGAGCGTTGACGGAGCGATTGGTGACTCGTCCAACGGGGCAAAGGGTGCAGCCGGTCTCCGGTGCACGCGAGGCACTTTCCCCCACCGAACTCTTTTAACCGTTCAACCATTGAACTCCTTCAACGCGTTAGACCGTTCTCCATCAATAAATCGGTTCTCCGGCGATTCTCGTCAAGGCACGGTAGCGCTGTTCCAATTCGCGGGTGACCGGGCCGGGTCGGCCACGCCCGATGGTGCGCCCGTCAATGCGGGTGACGGGCACGATCTCCGCGCCCGTGCCCGTCAGGAAACACTCGTCGGCGTTGTAAAGGTCGTAGCGCGTGAGGTTGGGTTCGCGCACCTTGTAGCCGGCCTCCTCGGCCAGTTCGATCACGGTGCGGCGGGTGATGCCGTAGAGCGCCCCGGCTGAAAGCGGCGGAGTGAGCAATTCGCCCTGCTTGACGATGAAAATGTTGTCGCCGGTGCACTCGGCCACGAACCCCTCGGCATTGAGCATCACGGCCTCCTCACACCCGGCGTTGGACGCCTCGATTTTGGCCAGAATGTTGTTGAGATAGTTGAGCGATTTGATCGCCGGGTTCAGCGCGTTGTGGAGGTTGCGCGTGGTCGGCACGGTGATGATTTCCATGCCCCGTTCGTAGAGCGAGGGCGGATAAAGCTGAATTTTGTCCGCGATGATGATGATGGACGGCCGACGGCACCGTTTGGGGTCAAGTCCCAGAGTGCCAACGCCTCGGGTGACGACGAGCCGGATGTAACCGTCCCGAATGCGGTTGGCGCGGCAGGTCTCCAGCACCGCGCGCGTCAGCGCGGCGGGCGACATGGGGATGGTGAGCAGGATGGCGCGGGCTGAGGAATAAAGCCGGTCAATGTGTTCCTTGAGCTTGAACACCCGCCCGTTGTAAGCGCGAATCCCCTCGAAAATCCCGTCGCCGTACAGCAACCCGTGATCGAAAACCGAAATCTGCGCGTGCTTCTCGCTGTAAAACTTCCCGTTGATGTAAACTTTCATGCCTCGGCCCGGAGCGTATCGGTCGCCCCAGGGCAAGGCAATTGGAGATTGGATTCCACCACAAGACGGCATACCGAATTCAACGCGTGAGGAAACCGCCGCCCGAGCTTCCACAGTTCAGGGAAGCGCGGTTTTGATTGCAGGCGATTGGGCATTCGGGAGAACGGACCCGCGCGGCGCAGGACGCTTTCCGGCAGCGCCCCGCGCAGCGCGCCTGCAACAAGCGCAAATCGCGTCACGGATCGTCAGAAAACTTCAGGACTTTGCGAACCCGTCATGATGAACGACTCACCATCCAGCCGTCCCTTGGCCGACAATTTTTTGTTTGGGATTGCCCGCGGTTCAAGGCGGCCCGAACTAGCTTGGGGCAGTCGTCTGCCCCAATCATTACGGGCGAGCTAAAAACCTGCAAATCGTGGTGAATTTTTTCTGCCGTCTTGTCGAACATGCCTGGCTGCCATCACCAAGAAAGACACCCCAAACTCCAGTTCCGCCCCAACACCGACCACTCCACCCACGCCGGGCTGGTCGCCCTCCAAGCCGTGGCCCGGCGCTTCGCACGAAGCGCCCTGGGTTCAAGGCGCTGCCTTGTTGCCGTCGAAGGCTGGCTCGACACGGAGAGCGACAACAAATGGACCGGCCCGCTGGAACGCGCCGCCTGGGCCCTGCCCCGACTGGCGTGGAAAGAAAAACGGCGACGCGCATCACGGCCTGCGGCGCCACCAACTCGAAGGCCGGAACGCGCCGCAACTGTTTGCCGTGAGCCCACGGCGCGAGGGGCCGTTTGACCGCTCCGGCTTCATCGCCTGCGACGACGCCAGACCGACGCGGTGCGGGTGCGGCCGAGGCACGGTCCGGGTCGGCCCGGCGTGGTTGTCGCCAGCGGCTGAAGCCGTCGCTGCATCCGAAATCTCTGCCCGCCATCCCTGCTGAAGCTGGGGCGTGGCGGGCGTTGCCTGGGAGCGGAAAGGGGCACGCCTTTGAACCTGACTGACCCCCGAAAACCCTTGGAAGTTGGGCAGGATTGCGTCCGGAGGCGCCCCGCGAAGGCAAAAAGCCTCTTTCCCCTCGCTGGGCGTCTGCTCTGCGCAGCCTCAAGCCGTCAACCCCATTCGCCTCGTAATGATTGAGGCATGCTGCCGGAGGTTAGGTTTGGCCTTTACGCGTCCGGGCCGACAGCCGACCATCCCGCACCGCCTGGTCACCATGCGCAGCCAAACAGCACTCGCCCCGCCCGCGCTCCAGCGGGTTGTCGTTTCCAGCCTGCTGGCAGCGGTCCTGCCCGCCGTGGCGGCTGCGAGCAACCTGCTGCCGAACCCCTCGTTTGAGGCCGCCAGCGGCGCGACGCCGCGCGAATGGCAACGCGAGCGCTGGGGCGGCCAGGCCAACTTTCTCTACCCGACCGCTGGCCGCACCGGAGAACGCGCCGTCGGGCTGGAATCAACTTTGGGCGCGGACGTGGCGTGGGCGGCGCGCGTGCCGGTTGAGCCGTTTGCCCGGTATCGCCTGGCCGGTTGGATCAAGACCGAGAATGTCGCCGCCGGAACGGGTCGAGGCGCGTTGTTGAACGTTCACGGGCTGGCCGGGGCCGTCACGCGCGCACTGACCGGCTTGGCGGATTGGACGCGGGTGGAGGTGGAGTTTGACGCGGAGGACGCGACCACGCTGCAGATCAACTGCCTGTTGGGCGGCTGGGGATTGTCCACCGGCCGGGCGTGGTTCGATGACGTGAGCCTGGAGCTGCTGGAACGTCGCGCCCCGCCCGCACCGCGCATTCGGATTGACGCCACGCAGGTGCGCGAGCCGCTCTCGCCGCTCATTTACGGTCAGTTCATCGAGCATTTGGGACGGTGCATTTACGGCGGCATCTGGGCGGAGATGTTGGAGGACCGGAAATTTTATTTTCCGATCACGTCCAACTACGCGCCGTACACGGCGCTGCGGGAAACCGCTTTCCCTGTGGTGGGCGCTTCGCCCTGGGAAATCATCGGCGCGCCGGACAACGTGAGCATGAGCACCAACCAGCCCTTCGTGGGGCGGCACACGCCGGCGATTCGCGCGCCGGGGGGAATTCGCCAGCACGACCTGGGTGTGACCGCCGGCATGGCTTATGTGGGTTACATCTGGGTGCGCCCGACGGGTCAACGGACGGTGGAGTTGGAGGTGAACCTGGTGTGGGGCGCCGATGCCGGGCAACGCCAAACCGTGCGCTTGCGCGCCGGAGGCGATCGCTACCGCAAGTTGCCGTTCCGCTTCAGGGCCGGCGCGACGACCGACAAGGCTACGCTCGAAATCCGCGTGACCCGCGGCACGGCGCTGGTGGGCACGCTCTCGTTGATGCCCGCCGACCACGTGGACGGCCTACGCGCCGACACGCTGGCACTGCTGCGCGAGTTGCGCGCGCCGGTATATCGCTGGCCGGGCGGCAACTTCGTCAGCGGCTACGACTGGCGCGACGGCATCGGCGAACGCGACCGCCGCCCGCCCCGCACCAACCCGGCCTGGACCGGCGTCGAGCACAACGATTTTGGCCTGCACGAGTTCATCCGGTTCTGCCGGCTGGTGGACGCCGAACCGTGCATCACCGTCAACACCGGTTTCGGCGACGCGCACTCGGCGGCGGCGCTGGTTGAGTATTGCAACGGTGACCGTCGAACCGAGTGGGGGCGTCGCCGCGCCGCCAACGGCGCCCCTGAACCCTTCGCGGTGAAGTACTGGTGCGTGGGCAACGAAATGTGGGGCAACTGGCAACTGGGCTACATGGCGCTCGATCACTACGTGCTCAAGCACAACTGGGTCGTCGAGAAAATGCGCGCGGCCGACCCGACCATCTTCTGCATCGCCTCCGGCAACATCGGCGACTGGAGCGCCGGCTTGCTGCGCCGTTGCGCCGAGCACATGGACGGCATCGCCGAACACTTTTACTGCGGCGAACGGCCCGGCCTGCTGGCGCACGTGCGGCAGATGAATGAAAACATCCGCCAGAAGGCCGAATGGCATCGCAAAGCCCGCCAGGACATGCCCCACCTGCGCGACAAAGACATTCGCATCGCCATGACCGAGTGGAACTACTGGTACGGCCCGCACCTGTTTGGCGAACTGGGAACGCGCTACTTTCTGAAGGACGCCCTGGGCATCGCCGCCGGGTTGCACGAATACGCCCGCCACACCGACATCATCGCCTCGGCTTTTTACGCCCAAACAGTCAACGTGATCGGCGCGATCAAAACCACCCGCCGCCACGCCGCGTTGGAGACGACCGGCCTGGTGCTCAAGCTTTATCGTCATCACTTCGGCACCTTGCCGGTGCAAACGACGACTGAGGGCTTGCTTGACGCGCAGGCCGCCTGGAGCAGCGATCGCAAACGCCTCACCTTGGGCGTGGTCAACCTCACCGGCGCAGCCGTGCGCGTGCCTTGCCAGGTGCAAGGGGCGCGGCTGCGCGGCGGCGGACGCGCCTGGCGAATTGCGCACGCCGACCTGATGGCTTTCAACGACCCGGAGCAACCGCCGCGCGTGGGGATCGAGGAGATCGCCGCGCCCCAGGTTGGCTCAGAACTCGATCTGCCCGCTCACAGCGTGACCCTCATCTCGTGGGAGGCGACGCCGCATCTTGGCGGACCGAACGAGAAATGAACTTGGAAAAAGGCACATGAACCACGGATTGACACGGATGGACGCGGATGAGCAAGGGCCTGCGCCCACCTGGAACTTCATCGGAAGGATGGAGGGCATCGGACAAAAAAATTCGCGTTCATCCGTGCGCATCCGTGGTTAAGGCCCGGTGCACAGGCTTGACCGGCCGATTCAAGATCAAGGCAACTCCACGCTCGCCACGGCCATTGCGGCGATGCCTTCCTCTCGACCCACAAAGCCCAACCGCTCGTTGGTCGTGGCCTTGATGCCGACCTGCGCCTCGCCGAGGCCGAGGGCGGCGGCGATGCGACGGCGCATTTCGGGAATGTGCGGCGCGAGCTTCGGCGCCTGAGCAAGGATTGTGGCGTCCACGTTCACAATGCGTCCACCGCGGGCGGCGACCTGTCGCGCCGCTTCCTCCAGGAACACGCGGCTGGGCGCGTCTTTCCAGCGCGGGTCGGTGTTGGGAAAAAAGTGGCCGATGTCGCCCGCCCCCAACGCGCCGAGCACCGCGTCGCAGACTGCGTGCATCAGTGCGTCGGCATCCGAGTGGCCGTCCAGGCCGCGATCGTGCGGGATTTCGACGCCGCCGAGGATGAGTTTGCGGCCCGTCACCAGCGGATGCACGTCGTAACCGATGCCCACGCGCGTCATGAGCGCAGGTTAGGGAGCGCCCGTGCGGCCGACCAAGCCAATTCGCGCCGGTTACGGATTCGTCAGGTTCGGCGGCCACAACCCCTCGCGCACGCGCGGGCGCTCGCCGGAGGGCGGGAAACCGGCGCGCACGGCGGCGCGCAGTTGCGCGGACAACTCGGCCACCGTGGCGGCGTGTTCCGGTTTGTCAGCCAGATTCGTCAACTCCCTGGGGTCGGCGTCGTGATCGTAAAGTTCGCGGCCTTCGCGGCCCTCATCCCACTCGGTGTAGCGCCAGCGCGCGGTGCGCAGCGTGTAGCCGAAGAACTGCCGTTCCGGCCCGCGGCGGCGTGTCACCTGGGTCAATGCCCAGCCGCGCCCAACGGTTTGAGGGTTCTTGAGCATGGGCACGAGGCTCTGGCCCTGAAGATTGGTGGGGGCGCTGACGCCGCAGAGTTCGGCCAGTGTGGGGTAAAGATCAATCAGGCCGACGGGCGTCTTGACGACGCTGCCGGGTTTGCCCACGCCGGGCGCGACGATGAGCAGGGGCACGCGGGCGCTTTCTTCAAAGAGGCTCATCTTCTGCCACAGACCGTGTTCGCCCACGTGATAGCCGTGGTCGCTGGTGAGCACGATGATCGTGTTGGTGGCCAGGCCCAGCCGGTCGAGCGCGTCGAGCACGCGGCCCAGTTGCGCGTCCATGAAGCTGATGCTGGCGTTGTAGGCCTGACGGGCCTGGCGGCGCAAGTCATCGGTCATCCGGTCCTGTTCGGGCTTGCGACTCATCAGCGCCGCGCGCGGCACGTCGGCCTGGTCTTCCTCGACGCCCCGTACGACGGGCATTTGTTCCAACGGGTGCAGGTCGAAGTATTTTTTCGGGGCGACGTACGGCGTGTGCGGTCGGAAAAAGCCCAGTGCGACAAAGAACGGGCGCTCCGGCTCGCGGGCACAGCGTTCGAGCACCCACTCGGTGTCGCGGGCGAGCAGGCCGTCGGTGTGCTGGCCGTCGGGTCGCGGGGAGGCATACCAACTGAGCGTGCCGCCGAACTGGCCGGGAATGAGGCTGAAGATGCTCGGCTCTTCGTCGAGCCGATCCACACCGGCGGGATTCGACTCCCACTCCCACGAAGCCGGGTCGTCATGCCCGTCGGTGCCGATGGAGCCGGGCACGTTGTAGTGGTAAAGCTTGCCCAGGCGCGCGGCGAAGTAGCCGGCGCGGCGGAACGTCTGCGGCAGGCTCACCTGCGAGGGGATCGTCTGCCGGAAAATCTGTTGGTTGGCGAGGATGCCAGTGGTGTCGGGGTAGAGGCCGGTGAGCATCGAGTTGCGGCTCGGTCCGCAGAGCGGGAACTGGCAGTAGGCACGCTCGAAGCGCACGCCGCGCGCGGCCAGCCGGTCGAGGTTCGGCGTTTTGGCCAGCGGATCGCCGTAGCAGCCGATCAGGTTGTTGAGGTCATCGGCCATGATGAAGAGCACGTTGCGGCGCGGGGCGGCAGCGGTGTTGGACGGGCCGAATAATCCGGCGCAGAACGCACCGAGCACAACGGCCAACGAGAGGCGACGCATTGTTTTCATAGCAGGCTGAGTTTGGTGCGGGAGGTGGCGCGGCGGAAGCTCTTTTGAAGAAATGGTCGGGGCGGTGAGATTTGAACTCACGACCTCTTGTACCCGAAACAAGCGCGCTAGCCAGGCTACGCTACGCCCCGACCGCACTCCCAAATTGTCGAATTCCGCCGTTTTTGGCAATGCCCATTTTGATCGCGGCGGCGCGGCGGACAAAGCGCTTGCGGCTGCAGACAAATCGCCGGATGTTGGCACTGAATTCCGAACAGGCCGCCGGTCGGGCATGACCCGGCGGGGCGGGGGTTGCGGCTCATGAGCTTCGAGACGCTGGCGGTGCAGGTGGGCAAGCTGGCGCTGACGCTGTTGGTGGTTGGCGCCGTGGTTTGGGCGGCGATTCACCGCCTGCGCAAGGCGGAGCGGCCCGGCTGGTTGCTTTTCAAATGGGCGCTAACGGCGGCCCTGCTGCTGGTGTTTGTGCGGGTGCTGGTGCCCCTGGCGGCGGCCAACCCGTTTGTGGGCGTGCCCCTGGTGGCGCTTTGGGGCATCGGCCTGGCGGTGATCTGGGGCGCCCAAATCGGCGAACTGCTCGCCCGGCCGCTCAGCTCGCTTTACGACGGCGGCACCGAACCGGTCGAACCGCGACCGTTTTATTCCATTGCCGAGGCGCGCCGCAAACAGGGTCACTACGCCCAGGCCATTGCCGAGATTGACCGGCAACTGGAAAAATTCCCGACCGATTTTGAGGGTCAGATGCTGTTGGCGAGCATCCAGGCTGAAGACCTGCGCGACCTGGCGGCCGCCGAGACGACGATTTTGCGAGTGTGGGAGCAGCCCGACCATCCTCCCCATCAACTGGCCTACGCCCTGAATACGCTGGCCGACTGGCAGCTCAGATTCGGACAGAACCGTCAGGCTGCGCGCGCCACGCTTCAGCGCATTGTGGATCGCTGGCCCGACACCGAACTGGCGTTACTGGCCGCACAGCGCATCGCGCACCTGGAACATCCCGAAGGCACGCGGCGTTCGGGCGCGCCCATTCCCGTGCCGCGGGGCGTCGAAGACATCGGCCTGATGCAAAGCTCGGCGCATTTGCAACCGGCCGGGCCCGATCCCGCTCAACTGGCCGCCGAATACGTAGCCCATCTGCAAGCGCACCCTGACGACAGCGCGGTGCGCGAGAAACTGGCCGTAATTTACGCCGACCACTACAAACGGCTCGACCTGGCAACGCTCGAGTTGAACCAGCTCATCGAGCAACCACACCAGCCCGCCCGACTGGTCGTGCACTGGCTCAATCTTCTGGCCGACCTGCAACTGCGCCACGGTGCCGGTCTTGAAACCGTGCGCGAAACCCTCTCGCGCATTATTGAGCGCTATCCGCATCACGCCGCCGCCGACCAGGCCCGCAGCCGCCTCAACCTGCTGGCGCTGGAGGCCCGCGCGCGCAACCCGACGCCGTCCCTCCGGGCCGGCCTTTGACCAACCGCCCCGCCAACCGGGCGCAACCGCCGGCGAGATTTCCTCCCACGCCCGGACGCGCTCCAACTCTCGCTTGCTGTGCGCCCGACAAAGCGGTATCAAGCAATTCGTGACAGCACAGAGTTCGGCTTCACCCTCCGGCGGTGGCGCTGCGTTCAGCGCCCGCGACGGCGCGGTGTGGGAACAGCGAACGAGGATGGGGGAGCGCACGCGTCTCGCGTGCCGTTTTCGGCGTCCCGCCGAAAACACGGCTTCGCCTCAGAGACGCAGAGGCGCCGGGGCCATGGAGCGTCAGAGTGTGGAGCGTGGAGCGTCAGAGCGTGTAGCGTGGAGCGGCGGAGCGTCTGTCTCT
>JAOAIM010000119.1 GCA_026414705.1 Verrucomicrobiia bacterium
TCTCTGGCGTGCTTGACCCGCACCAGCGCAAGGTCCACTTGGTATCGCCGCCGCGTCCACGCGTCTTCATACCAGGACGGCGCGCCGGTCTTGGCCGGCACCGTCGCGTCAATCTCCTCCAGCCGCCGTTGCTCCCGCTCCACCGTCAGTTGTGCGGAGTGAACCTGTTGTTGGAGTTGCCGATACCGCTGCAAAAAATCACGGACCTGGTGAGGCAGATTGGCAACCAAGATTTCAACGGACTCGCCTTTTTCCGATGTCGCCAGGCAATGCGGGTGGCCTGCGACCCATCGCTTGATCTCGATGATTTGAAAACGTTGCCAATGCGACAGGGGGCGTTCACCTTCGCGGGACTGAAGCCATCGGTGAACGGGGGTCACGTCCACCTCTTTGCCTTGCACGACGCGGATGTCCTTGGGCGGGACTGGATCGCCACCAGTCTGCTGGGCCCGTCCTGCTGCCACGAGCGCCAAGCCCAGCAACGCTTGCAACACACGCCGTTTGATTTCGCGAGCTTCCATTCTGACCAGCCATGCCATTCGTAGCGTGTGAACAGTCACCTTCAAGGCAAAAAGCGGACTCCCGTGCCGCTTGGGCGCATCTCGCTTTCTTGCAGAGCACCTCTTCTCTCGCTAGCACCCGGCTTTAGCCGGGTGAACCGCAGCGGCGGTGGCCAGGAACGGTTTCAACCGTTTTCCGCCATCCCGGTCCAAGCCGTTGAAACGGCTTGCGTCGCAGGTTGCCCTGGTACACCGGGCTGAAGCCCGGTGCCAATGGAATCAGACTCAATGGGTGTGAAACTTGAGGTGAATCCCGGTGTTCACGAGAGGTTGCAAGAAACTGGGATCAGCACGTGCCGCCCGGCGCAACCTCACTCCAACGTCAGCACGTTGGTCTGGCCGGCGCGCACGAGCGTGACGGCGCGCGGGCCGATGGCCACGACGCGATGTTCGCCCACGGCGCTGCCGATCATCACCATCTTCCCGTTCACCAGCGCTGCGGGACGCTCGGCGCGATAAAGAATCCCCTGCAACCGGGGAAGCGGCGGCGCGGGCGGCACCGGCGGCGGCGCGGGTTCGGTAGCAGGGGCCGGCACGGCCGGCGAAGGCAACGGCGGGTCCGAGAGCGTGTTGGCGGCTTCGACCGGCGGGATGGGCGTTGACGTGGTGGAAGCGAGCGGTGGCTGCGAAGGGGCAGGCACGGGAGCATCCCGGACGTCTGTGGCGGCCGGCGTTGCCGCCACGCTGGCGGGCGATGGCGCATGAGCCTGAACCGGCGCGGGTGCGGGCGCAGCCGCGACGCGGACGGGCGCCGGGCGATCAGCGAATCGAAACGCCAGCCAGGCCAGGGGCGCACCGAATGCCAGCGCCGCCGCGAACAGCACCGGCGCCAAGAAGTGTCGTGGCGGCGGGGCCGGTCGCGTGAGTTCAACGGGCCGCAACGTCGGCGCGTCAGTCAGGGGCGGCGCGGGTTTCTTCGGAGCGAGCTTGGCGCGTTTGAGCGCGTCGTTGATCAGGCTCATGGCGGCGAAGGAGGGGTTGCGAGTTGGGGGTTGAAAGTTTCGGACGGTAGCGCCGGTTTCCAACCGCCGTCTTGCCGACTTCCCGTCGGCGAGCGCCGGCCCATGAACCGGCTGCGACACCGCCGGTTCTCGGGGCGCGCAGCGAGCCGGGCGAAAGCCTTCACGCTCACCCGGCTCCTCTCCTTCGAGGAAGCGGGGACAGGCACAGTGCGTTGCTCCAATCCGCCGGCGCTCGATCGGGCGGTGGACGTGCCCGGGGCACTTCCTCTCCCAGCGGGAGAGGGCCGGGGTGAGGGAGAGCCGTCCCGATCCGCCGAGGCTCGCGCATCCATCGGCCATGCCGAGAGCACCTCGCGCGAAGCGCCGATTCGCAATCTGCGAACCGGCAGGCTGAGAGTCTGCCCTGCGGGCGGTGCTGCCGCGCGCAAAGGTGTTTGGAGTTGTTCAGTCCACATCAATTTTGCCCTCCAATTCGCGGATGGCGCGGCCGACCAGGCCGTAGGTGATGCGATCGGTTTGGTGGACGTAACCGGCCAGCAGGGCCTTGTCGCAGACGGCGTTGACCAGGCGCGGGATGCCGCGACTGTAACGGTGCACGCGCCAGAGCGCCGCGCGGGTGAAGCAGGGCGTGCCGTTGGCGCCCGAGACATGCAGCCGGTGCTCGACGTAACGGCAGACCTCCGTGTGGCTGAGCGGTTCGAGGTGGTAACGCACGGTGATGCGTTGGCGAAGCTGGCGCAGGCGCGGGTGATTGAGCCGGTCGCGCAACTCCGGCTGGCCCAGCAGCACGATTTGCAACAGCTTGCGGTCGTCGGTCTCCAGATTCGAGAGCAGGCGCACCTGTTCGAGCAGCTCGTCGGTCAGGTCCTGGGCCTCGTCAATGATGAGCACCGATTCCCGGCCCTGCTCGATTTGCCGGAGCAAAAACTCGTTGAGCGCCGCCACGGTTTCGAGCCGGTCGAGGCCGCGCACGTTCAGGCCGAACTCGGTGGCGATGGCCTTCATCAACTCGTCAGCGCTCAGGACCGGATTGAAGATCAGCGCGGTGCAGAAGTGCGCGTCGAGCTGTTCGAGGATGGCGCGGCAGAGGGTGGTTTTGCCCGCGCCGACCTCGCCGGTCAGTTGCACGAAGCCCTTGCGCTCGCGAATGCCGTAGAGCAGATGGTTGAAGGCCTCGCGATGCTTGGCGCTGTAAAACAGAAACCGCGGATTCGGCGTAATGTCGAACGGCGGCTCTGTCAGGCCGTAATAATCGAGATACACACCTTGACCGGAGCACAACACGCGCCGGGGCGAACGCCGCGCACAGAGGCGGCCCGAAGCTGCGCCCCGCGTCCAATCTTTGGAACGGACTGACCGAAGCCCGGACAGGATTTTTTGCGTGTTTCGCCCGGCCCGCGCCGCTAATAACTCCGCCATGTCGCAACATCGCATTGGCATCATTGGCGGCAGCGGGCTGTATCAGATGGAGGGCTTCTCGCAGGGCAAGTGGGTGCGCGTGCGCACGCCCTTCGGGTCGCCGTCGGACGCGCTGCTGGTGGGCCGGCTCGCCGGGCGGGAGGTGGTTTTCCTGCCGCGACACGGGCGCGGCCACCGTCTGCTGCCCTCGGAGTTGAACCACCGCGCCAACATCTGGGCGATGAAACACCTCGGCGTGGCGTGGATCATCAGCGTCAGCGCCGTCGGCTCGCTCCAGCGCAAATACCGTCCGTGCGACATCGTGTTGGTGGACCAGTTCTACGACCGCACGAAACAATCGGCGGCGCAGACGTTTTTCGGCAACGGGATTGTCGCGCACGTCGCGTTCGCGCATCCGATTTGCGAGGAGTTGCGGCAATTGCTGCTGCGGAGCGCCCGCGCGCTCAAGCTCCGCGCCCACGACGGCGGCACGTATGTGAACATGGAAGGCCCGGCTTTCAGCACGCGCGCCGAGTCCCTCACGCATCATCGGCTCGGCTACGACGTGATCGGCATGACGAATCTGGGCGAGGCCAAGTGCGCCCGCGAGGCCGAGATCGCCTACGCCACGCTGGCGATGGTGACCGACTATGATTGCTGGAACGAGGAGCACGACCACGTCACCGTCGAGATGGTCGTGGCGAACCTGCGCAAGAACGCCGCCGCCGCGCAGGCGATCATCGCGCGCACGGTGCCGCAAATCCCCACCGCGCCCGACTGCGCGTGTCATCGCGCCCTGGAAAACGCGATCATGACCGACCGGAAGCTCTGGCCGAAGCAGACCGTGGCGGCACTCCGGCCGATTCTGGCCAAATATCTTTGAGCCGCCGCCGCCTCCCGGCTAGAACGGGCGCATGGCAACCAAACAAATCATCCGTCCGGCCGGAGCGCCCGCGGTGCTGGGCCCTTACAACCACGCGGTGCGCACCGGCGATTTGCTCTTTTGCGCGGGTCAGATTCCCCTGGACCCGGCCACGGGCCAACTGGTCGAGGGCGACATCAAGGCGCAAACCGAGCGCGCGCTGCTCAACGTCAAAGCGATTCTGGAGGCCGAGCGACTCACCTTCGCGCACGTGGTCAAGACGACAGTGTTTCTGACCGACCTGACCGACTTCGCGGCGATGAACGAGGTCTATGCGAAGTTTTTCACGGGCGATTATCCGGCGCGCACGACGGTGCAGGTGGCCGCGCTGCCGAAGGGCGCCCGGGTGGAAATCGAGGTCGTGGCGCACTACTGAGTTTCGAGCGCGCCGGCGGCGCCCGGCGGCACGAAGCCTGACCGGACGTTGCTTTGCGCCCCGCCCGATGCGCTGCGGCTTGAAGCCGCGTCAGTGCGCGTGCGAGCCGCCGCCGCAGGCGCAGCAGGAGCGCGGGCTACCGGTGCAGGCGGGCGCTTCGGCTTCGGCCCGTGAGCCGGAGGCGAAGACCGAGAACTGTTTGACCAGCCGCTTCGAACCGCAATGTGGGCAGGTAGTGCCCTGCCAGTTGGTGGAACGGACCAGGATTTCGCTGTCGCGTCCGCACTGCTCGCAATGGAATTCGTAGATTGGCATGGGGGGAAGTTTATCCGGCGCGGCGGCGCGCGCAACGGTGTGTCGCCGACGGCGGGCGAGTCGCCTCTGGACGGCGTGCGGGCGGGCGCGCATCATCGCGCACCGTTCATGCCGAGTTGGGCTTTCATCCGGGAGAGCGGAGGTTGCGCGGGGCTGGTCGCGCTCGCGTCAATGCTCGCCGCTTTGGCGTCCGCCAAAGCCGAACCGGTGGCCGGGCCGTTATTTGCGCATTATCGGCTGACGCTCGAGCCGGGCGAACGCACCGAGGCGCTCGGCCCCTTCTGGGTCGAGCAGCGGCGTGAGAGCGAGCAACTCATCGCCGTGCCGCCGCTGTTCTCGCTCACAACCGATGCCGCCACCGAATCGCGCGAGTTCGATTTCCTGTATCCGTTGCTGACGCTCGACCGCTACGGCTCGGAGTATCGCTGGCAGTTGTTGCAGTTGTTGAGTTGGTCGGGCGGGCGGGATCAGGACGGCGACCGGCGGCGGCGCTTCACGTTGTTTCCGCTTTATTTCCAGCAGCGGGGCGACGATCCGGCGGACCACTACACGGCTCTGTTCCCGTTCTACGGCACGTTGCGCGGACGGCTGCTGCGCGATGAAATCCACTTCGTGCTCTTCCCGCTCTACAGCCGCACGCGCAAAAAGGATGTTGTCACCGAAAACTACCTTTACCCGGTGGTGCACGTGCGGCGGGGGGAGGGGTTGCGCGGCTGGCAGCTCTGGCCGCTGGCCGGGCGCGAGCACAAGGAGGTGACGTGGACCACGAACGGTTTCGGCGAGGTCGAAGTCGTGGGCGGGCATGACAAGGCGTTTGTCCTCTGGCCGGTGTTTCTGGACCAAACCACGGGCCTCGGCACGACCAACGTGGCCCGCCTGCGCGCCGTGCTGCCGCTTTACAGTTCGCTGCGCTCGACGAATCGCGATTCGACCACCGTGCTCTGGCCGTTGTTGACCTGGACGGAAGACCGCGAGCGGGGTTATCGGGAATGGGACGCGCCCTGGCCGCTGATCGTGTTTGCGCGCGGCGCGGGCAAAACCACCTCGCGCGTCTGGCCGTTCTTCAGCCATGCTGAAAGCACGAACTTGGTGAGCGAGTTTTATTTCTGGCCGCTTTACAAATACAACCGCTTCCAGACGCCCGCGATGCAGCGGGAGCGGACGCGCTGGCTGTTTTTCCTCTATTCGGAGCTGGCGGAGGTGAACTGGGAGACGGGCGCGCGGCGGGAGCGACGCGATCTTTGGCCGCTGTGGACGTGGCGGCGCGACTTCAACGGCAACACGCGCCTGCAACTGCTCGCGCCCCTGGAGCCCGTCCTGCCCAACAACAAAAGCATCGAGCGCAACTGGTCGCCGCTCTGGGCGCTGTGGCGCGCCGAGACCAACCCGCGCACCGGCGCGAGCAGTCGCTCGCTTCTCTGGAATTTCTACCGCAGCGAGCGCACGCCCGATTCCAGAAAATGCTCGCTCCTGTTCGGTTTGTTTCAGTATCACTCCGACGCGCAGGGACGGCGGGTGCGATTGTTTTACGTGCCGCTGAGCCGCGCGCCGAAGCACTCCGGCCATGTTTCAGAACATCGGTGAAATGGTGCTGCTGTTCTGGCGCACGTTGCGGGCGTTGCCGTTGACGTGGCGCCAGCGTCAGAAGGTCGCCGATCAGTTGTTCGAGATCGGCAACGCGAGTCTGTTGATGGTGTGCGTGCTCTCGTTCTTCATCGGTGGGGTGCTGGCGTTGCAGACCGGGCCGGTGCTGGTGGAACGGGGGCTGCACCAATACGTGGGCGGGCTGGTGGGCGTGGCGCTGGCGCGCGAATTGGCGCCGGTGATGATGGCGATCCTGATCGCGGGCCGGTGCGGGTCGGCGATGGCGGCCGAGCTGGGCTCGATGCGCGTGTATCAGGAGATTGACGCGCTGCGGACGATGAACATCAACCCGGTGCATTTTCTGGTGCTGCCGAGGCTGGTGGCCATCGCGCTGGGGCTGCCGATGCTGGTGGTGTTTTCGATCCTGGTCGGCTGGTTGGGCGGCGCGCTGGTGGCCTCGATCACCAACCAGATTGACATCTCGGTGCAGGCGTTTTTCGCCGACCTGCGCAACGGCGTCGAACTCAAGGACGTGGTCAACGGCGTGTTCAAGAGTTTTTGCTTCGCGTGGATCATCGGCATCGTCTCGTGTCATCAGGGGTTGACGACCATCGGCGGGCCGCGCGGCATCGGGCGCTCGGTCACCAAGGCCGTCGTCAATTCCATCGTGCTGATCATCCTGTTCGACTTTTTCCTGACCCGGCTGTTGCTCGATTGATGAACGCTCCGGCCAATTCGACCCGCGGGGTGAGTCTGCAGGTGCGCAACCTCTGGAAACGCTATGGTCGCCAGGAGGTGCTGCGGGGCGTGGAGTTTGAGGTGCAAGCGGGCGAGGTGTTTGTGCTCATGGGGCCGAGCGGCAGCGGCAAGAGCGTCCTGCTCAAGCACATCATCGGCCTGGAAACGCCCGACGCCGGCGACATTTTCATCAACGGCGAATCCATTTCGACGCCCGGCGTGCTGGAGCGTCACCGGTTGGCGATGGTGTTCCAGTCCGGGGCGCTGCTCAACTCCCTGACGGTTGCCGAAAACGTCGGGCTTTATCTGAGCGAGCACCGGCTCAAGCCGCCGGAGGAAATCGCGCGAGTGGTCTCGGAGAAACTCGCCGTGGTGGGACTGGAGGGCGCGGAAGACAAGATGCCCTCGGAGTTGTCCGGCGGCATGAAGAAGCGCGTGGCGATTGCGCGGGCGCTGGTCATGGAGCCGCAACTGATCCTTTACGACGAGCCGACGAGCGAGCTGGACCCGCTCTCGGCCATCGTGATCGCGGAGGAGATCGTCAAACTCAACCGTCGCATGGGCGTCACCTCGCTGGTGGTGACGCATGATCGGGACCTGGCGTTTGACGTGGCGCATCGGGTGGCGGTCATCCACGAGGGCCGCCTGCTGGCGCAGGGCGCGCCGGAGGACATCCGCCAGAGTGCGCATCCGGTCATCCGCCGGTTCCTGCACGCGGAGTTCAACCCTCAAACCGTCACCTGACATGAAAAGCACCCTGGAAACCCGATTGGGGATGTTTGTGGCGCTGGTCGTTGTGGCCGCGTTTTTCATCCTGTTCGTGCTGGGCGGCACCGACCGCTTTCAACGTGGCGTGCGCCTGCACGCGCTCTTTGACACCGCGCATGAGTTGAAGGTGGGCGACCGCGTGAAAATGGCCGGCGTCGAAATCGGCAAGGTCGAGGCCATCACGCTGGCGACCAACAAGGTCCGGGTCACGATGCGGGTGCGCGCCGATGCCGGCGTCAAAACCGACAGCCTCGCCACGATCAAGTTCGCCGGGTTGATGGGCCAGAACTTCGTCTCGTTGGATTTCGGCTCGCCTGCCGCTCCCCTGGCCGAGAACGACACCCTCCTGAGCACGACCGAGCAACCCGACCTGAGCGCCATCATGCAAAAGCTCGACAACGTCGCCACGGGCGTTGAGAACCTCACCAAGAGCTTCACCGGCGACCGTATTGACAATTTGTTTGGACCCATCACCGATTTTCTGAAACAAAACAGCGGGCCGCTCACCGCCACGATCGCCAACCTGCGCTCGATTTCGGGCCAGATCGCCGAGGGCCAGGGCACGGTGGGCAAACTGATTTTCGACGAGACGCTCTACAACTCGGCGCTTCAGACCGTGACGAACCTTCAGTCGGTGGGCGAGGAGGTTCGCGCGACGGTGACCGACGCCCGCCGCGTCATCGAAGGCATCAACGCCGGTCAGGGCACGGTGGGCCGGCTGGTCAAAGACGAGAAGCTCTACAACGAGACGGCCGAGGCGATGACGAACCTGCGGGAGATTTTGCAGAAGATCAACCAGGGTCAGGGCACAGTGGGCCGGCTGGTCAACGACCCGGAGTTTTACAAGAACGCGAAGTTGACGCTTCAGAAGCTCGACAAGGCGACCGAGGGATTGGAGGACCAGGGCCCGTTGAGCATCCTGGGCACGCTCGCCAACGGGTTGTTCTGAGCGGCCGGCGGCTCGCGCCGGGCGTTCAACGCCCCACCGGCAGCAGGTCCGTTCCCCGGTGTTTGCGCACCACGTCGCGGATTTTCACCGGCGCGCCCCCGCGCCGTTTGCTTTCATCCGCCGCCTCCATGAAGGCGTAGATTTCGAGCGTTTCCTCCGGCGGGACGGGCGCGACGCCGGTTTGAAAGAATTTCATGATCTCGCGCACCAGCGGCGCGTAGCTGTCCTCGCCCTCCTGCTGGTGAACGACGGCGTCAAGACCGAAGACGATGACCTTGTGCGGCAGGGCGCCGCCGCGCAGGCCATACATGATGCCCGTGCGCCCGTCGGCCCAGGTGCCCACCGCCACGTCGGTGTCGGCGGTGGTGGTGCGCGCCACCGTTTCAATGCCGCGTCCCATCACCGTGAACAGCGCCTCGGTCGCGTGGATGCCATACCAGAAAAAGTCCGGATGATGCGGTTCGGTGTAGCACGGGCCGTAGGAAATCGCGCCGCGAACCCGGCCGGTTTTGGCCCGCTTGAGCGCCTGCATCGAATCGTAGAACCGGTAGGCCGAGGAGGAGAAAATTGGCACGCCGTTGGCGCGGGCGAGCCGGTAAATTTCAAACACATCGCGCAGCGAGCCGCCCACGGGCTTGTCCACGAACACGGGCTTGCGCGCCTGCAGAACCGGGCGGACCTGCGCCAGGTGCGGCCGGCCGTCCACGCTTTCCAACAGCACCACGTCCACCTCCCGGCAGAGCGCCTCGATCGAGTCCACGATCCGCACGCCGTATTGGGTCTGCAACTGCTCGGCGTAGTGGTTGACGCGCGACCAGCTTGACTCGATGTCCGGGCTGCCGCCCTTGAAGGCGACGACCACGCGTCCGCCGGGCACGTGGTTCTTGTCAGTCGGGTCGTTGAGCAACTTCGTGAAGGCCGTTGCGTGCGAGGTGTCGGTGCCGATGATCCCGATGCGCAAGTCAGCGGCTCGCGCGCCGCCGGTTGCCAGCCCCAGAGCCAGAAGGAAAAACGCAGGTTTCATGATTGTTGTTTGGTGACGCACCCGAGCGCGAGCAACCTAGTCGCGGGCGTCGGTCACCGACAAGCCAATTGGCAAGGCGGCGTGACAACCGGGCGCATCGGCCGAGGGGCTGGAGACGGGGCGGTTGGCGCGGGCGCGGCTCGGGCGGTCGCTGCGCGCCGGGTTTCCCGCTTGGCAGTGTGCGCGGCGGTTTCCTAACATGCGCGGCGTGAACAGTCGCCGGTCATGCGGCATCCGGAGGTGGATTCCACGGCAAGGGGTGAGTGTTGTCTTATGAAAGAGTATCAAGCGGCGGAGATTCGCAATTGCGCCCTGGTCGGGCACGCGTCGTCAGGCAAAACGATGTTGAGCGAGGCGATGCTCGCGTGCGCGGGGGTGATCAATCGCATGGGCAGCATTGCCGCCGGTTCGACGGTGTCGGATTACCACGAGACGGAAAAACAGCGGCAGATTTCGGTGTCGCTCTCGCTGCTGCACTTCGAGTGGTTGGGTCGCAAGTTCAACGTGCTCGACTGCCCCGGTTATGCGGATTTCATCAGCGAGGCGATCAGCGGGTTGCGCGTGGCGGACGTGGCGCTGGTGGTGGTGCACGCGCAGCATGGCGTGGGCGTGGGCACCGAGGCGGTCTGGAAATACGCCACGCAGTTCGGCCTGCCCAAGTTCATCATCCTCAACGCGTTCGACAAGGAGGAGACGGACTTCGAGCGCGCGCTGGCAGGGGTGCGCGAGCATTTTGGGCCGCGGGTGTTTCCGCTCAGTCTGCCGGTGAATCCGGGGCCGGGCTTCAACCAGTTGCTGGATGTGATCCGGAGCGAGGTTATCACGTATGCGGACGACAAGAGCGGCAAATTCACCGAGTCGCCCGCCGAGGGCGCGCTGGCCGAGCGGGTCAAAAAACTTCATGAGGAGTTGATCGAATACATCGCCGAGGCTGACGACTCGCTCATGGAGAAATGGATGGAGAAGGGCACGTTGAGCGAGGAGGAACTGCGCAGCGGCATCCACGCGGCGGTGCAAAAGCAGGCGTTCATTCCGTTGTTCTGCGTCTCGGCGGAAAACAACATCGGGGTGGCGCGGCTGCTGGACATGATCGCCAAATACGGCCCCTCGCCGGTGGACCGCCCGAAGGTCGCCGCCAAAACGCCCGAGGGCCAGGACGTGGAGGTGGCGCTCACCGACCCCGAGCCGGTGTGTTTCGTGTTCAAGACCATGAGCGAGGCGCAGTTTGGGGAGTTGTCATTTTTCCGCGTCTATGCCGGCTCGGTGCGCGTGGGCAGCGAGCTTTACAATCCCGAACGACGGGTCACCGAGAAGATCGGCCAGATTTACATCCTCAACGGACGCAACCGCGCGACCGTGCCGGTGTTGCACGCCGGGGACATTGGCGCGGTGGTCAAACTCAAGGACACGCACACGGGCAACACGCTTTGCGGCGCCAAGCGCCCGGTGCTCCTGCCCGCGATCGAATTCCCGCGCCCGAACATCCACGCCGCGCTCAAAAGCACCGTCAAGGGTGAGGAGGAAAAAATCGCCTCCGGCCTGGCGGCGCTGCATCACGAAGACCCCACGTTCCTCTACCAGGTGGACCCCGAACTGCGGCAGACGGTGCTTTCGGCCCAGGGCGAGTTGCACCTGGAGGTGATCGCCGAGCGGTTGCGCCGCCGCTACAACGTACACGTCGAACTGGTCGAGCCGCGCGTGCGCTACCGCGAAACCATCCGCGGTCGCGGCGAATCCAAATACCGGCACAAGAAACAGACCGGCGGCGCGGGTCAGTTTGCCGAGGTGTGGATGCGCATCGAACCGCGCCCGCGCGACACGGGCGTGGAGTTCACCAACTCGCTGGTGGGCCAGAACGTGGACCGCGTCTTTGTGCCCTCGGTGGAGAAGGGCGTCATGAAGGCGTGCGAGGAGGGCGTGCTGGCCGGTTACCGGGTCGTGGACGTGAAGGTGGATTTCTACGACGGCAAGATGCACCCGGTGGACTCCAAGGACATCGCGTTTCAAATCGCCGGTTACTTTGCCTTCAAAGAAGCCTTCCTGGCGGCCAAACCGTGCATGTTGGAGCCGATCAACCTGGTGGAAATTCGCATCCCCGAAGACTGCATGGGCAAGGTGATGGGCGATTTGTCGAGCCGCCGGGGCAAGATTCTGGGCATGGAGGCCGACGGCGGATTTCAGGTCATCAAGGCGCACGTGCCGGTCAAAGAGCTTTACCGCTACTCCAGCACGCTCCGGTCGCTGACCGGCGGACGCGGCGTGCACTCCGAGCAGTTCAGCCATTACGAGGAAATGCCGCGTGAGCTGGAGGCCAAGCTCATCGAGGAATACAAAAAGCACCGACAGGAGGGCAACCAGGGCGGTTGAGCCGC